>NZ_JAILWC010000003.1 GCF_025699125.1 Nitrosopumilus sp.
GAATTGAAAATAATACAACATGATCTATTGAATTGAAAATAATACAACATGATCTATTGAATTGAAAATAATACAACATGATCTATTGAATTGAAAATAATACAACATGATCTATTGAATTGAAAATAATACAACATGATCTATTGAATTGAAAATTTTGAAATTTTATTATTAATATTCATATAACTAAGTTTTTTTCCAAGTGAATTAATACTTCCAGATGTAAAAATTTGTAGCGAACTTCTTTTTTTGCTAGGATCAACATGTTGTTTTAAATTAATAGCTAATGACTTAGCAGGATCAAGAAAAGTAATGTTAGGAAATATATTCTTAAAAAATTTCAAAAGAAATGGCAAGTGGGTGCTAGATAAGGTAACTACATCCACATTGTTTTTAATGAATGGCAAACTTAGAATTTTTTTAATCATGTTCTTGCATAATTCAGGATTTGAATAAAACTTGCCAGATTCTACCAATTCAACTAATGCAGATGCATTTATTTTAGTAATTTGGATGTTATTTATTTTAAAACTTTTGATATAATTATCAAGTAGTTTGCTTTTTACAATTGATTCTGTTGCCAATATTGCAATAGATTTAGATTTTGAAATTGCTTTTGCTTCATTTATTGGAGGCAATACAGTAAAAATATTATTTGAATGTGAATCTAATGTGAGTGATAGAGTGTTTGAACCAATAACAATTAATTTTGGCGCAAAAGAATTTTGAATTGTTGAAATTGTTTTTAATGTAATGCTTTTTAATTCTTTAATAGATTTTTTTCCATAAGGAAAGTTTTTTGTGTCAGCAAAGTAAATTATGTCGCATTTCATTTGTTTTTGAATAGGTTTTATGACAGATAATGAACCTAAACCAGAATCAAATACAGCAATTTTTACCATTGAGGAATAATATTTTGAATATGATTTAGATTTTGTTAGCTAAATTTAATCTAAAACTGATCTAAATTTACACTGTCGATTAAGACTAAATTTGTAAATCATCATTCATAATGCCAAACTTCGATAAAACTTGGGCTCATCAAGAGACCCAAAGCGTAACTGGCAAACTCCGTGAAGCAGTAAAGCCTCAAGGTGCATTAAAACCACGAATTCAAACTGCAGTGAATAAACTACAGGTCCAAATATCAAAAATGGATTCTATGTTAGGAAAGCTGCATGAAAGAGATGCGCAACTCTTTCAACGTGTGGTAACCGCAATGCAACAACATGATACTAGCACAAGTAGAGTTTTGTCCAACGAATTAGCTGAAATTCGTAAAGTTACAAAGATGCTCGGCAATGCAAGAATGTCATTAGAACAAGTCCAACTAAGACTGACAACTATTCACGATCTTGGTGATGCAATGGTAGCAATTGGACCAGCGATGTCTACAATGAAGGGATTGAAGTCATCACTTGGAAGATTCATGCCAGAAGCTGATTCAGAATTGAATAGCATGACACAGACACTTAATGGACTCATGATGGATTCACTTGCAGGAGACTCGTTTAGCATGGAGTCTGCCGCTTCAAATGAAGAAACTGAAAAGATTCTACAGGAAGCATCTGCAGTAGCTGAGCAACAGATTGGTGATAGATTCCCATCTGTACCAACTTCCACCGGACTTTCGTCTCAAAGCTCTACAACAACGTTTGAGTAGAGTAGAAAAGACGAACGTTTCTTATTTTTAATTTTCTAGATTTCTTTGAGGGCCTTTAATAATGAGGCATCTTCATAGAGTTGTTCTTCAGGAAAACAATTTAGCATTTTACCATTCTCAATTTCATAAAATTCCCAATTATCACAATCTCTATCAAATTCATATGGACGAGTGTTATCAAAAACCCAGTCAAACCCGTTATCAATGTGCTTTTCTGGATATCCATGACCTCTGATCAAAGTAGCAGTATTTTGGTCATAATTTACTTCTATTTCAGCATATAATGCATTAGGATATAGATAGATTACATTTGGATGTGAAGTGATAGCATCAAATTCTTTCTTTGTAACATATTCATTATGTAATAGAATAACTTTATCAAAATTGTTTAAAATTTCAGGATTTTTATCAACATCGATATCACTTAGAAATTTATAATTTAGAAGTTTTAGAATCTGTGCACCATTGCCACCCATTTCTGTACGTAAAATTAATTTTATTGGGACAGTAAGACACGATACATCACATCTGTCAGAATAATAATCATAAAATCCAGGAGAATTATATGCAGAAGAAGTAAAAATTGGAAATATAACTACTGTTTTTTCATCAGTGTTGGATAATTCATCGTATAATGATAAGTTTTCATCATCCAATTCAAAAGCGAGTTTAAGATATCTGTAAGTATTTTTATCAAGAATATAATCGTCTTTGATTGCTTTAATTATAAAAATGGAATCAATAGGCAATTCAACCATATCAAAATCTTTAAAATCAATATTGAAATTAAAAAATTCAATACCATGAATGTTAGATTCTTCTATAGAAATTTCTGTTTGATATTGTGTAAAAATCACTAATGTGATGAAAGCTACAACTATCCCAATGAAGATTATTTTGAAATTAATTACCATAGTTTATCTTTAAATGTCCATTTTTTATTCAAAATGAAATTACTAAAAGCTCCAGTTAATACTCCAACACCCAATGCAGTTGTATACATCCAATCATAATTATCAACCAATGAAAACACAACACCAAGTTGTATTAATGCGCCAAATGAACTGAACATGATGAATTTTGAAAACTGTGAAATTGTTTTATTAAAAGAAAAATCTCTATCACCAAATGTCCACCACTTGTTCAAAATAAAATTTGATGTCATTGACGTTATAATTCCCAAAATATTTGCATGTAGATACCAAATCTCTGTTAGTCCACCAGAGAACATCAATGAAATGATATAATTTATTGCAAAACCTGTTGCCCCAATGGTATAAAATCTTCCTGCCTTAGAGAAGAATTTTACAGATTTTCTTTTTTCATTATTTTCTTCTGGTTTACCTGAACGGTATAGTTTCCAAACAGATTTAACATAATCAACTATTATAGAAAAATCTAATTTGCTTGAACCTAATGTTCTGTTTTGAAATGTATATGGTATTTCTTTGATATCAAGTCCTCTTTTCTTAACGAGAATTTCTAAGAGTATTTTGTAACCAATTGCGTCAAAATTCAATCCTTTCAAAATACCTTTTCTAAATGCAAAAAACCCGGACATTGGATCATTTGTTTTAACCCCAAGACCTTTTTTTGCAATCATCGTTGCAATTTTACTTAACAACTTTCGTTTTTTGTTCCATCCGTTAATTTTACCGCCAGTAATATATCGAGATGCAACCACCATATCGCATTGATAATGCCTTAGTGTTTCAATCATTTTAGGAATTATTTGTGGAGGGTGAGAGAGATCACTATCCATTACAACAATTGTATCACCAGTTGCTCGTTGTATTCCACTAAGGATAGCTGAACTCAACCCATTTTTTGCTGTTCTATGAATGACATTTACTGTGTATCCAGCAATTTTTTTGACATTTTTCAAATAATCTTCTACAATTTTGCCTGTTCCATCAGGAGAATTATCATCAACAACAATTGCTTCTGTAAAAATATTTTTTGGAATAATATCTCCAATAGATTTTAAGACATTTAGGATATTTTGTGATTCGTTATAGGTTGGAATAATTATTGAAACTTGAGGCTTGTTTGCAGTCCTAGTTTCAAGAGCCATTTGATTAAATGGAAAAATTAGTAGTTATTAATTTTTAATTAAAAATATTAGATTTCAGGCACTGAATTTTTGAAATTGATATTATAATTTTTTAATACCTAAAGGTATTGATCTTAAACACGTTAAGTTTTGTAATAATGATTGACACTGCCATTAGTGAGAATATCAAAGAGAACATAACTAGGAGATTAAATTCTGGAAGTGATTTATCAGGAGATACTAAATCACCCCACTGATTTGGACTAGAAAAAGAAGTTTGATTTTTTATTTCATATGGCCATGAATAATGATTTTGGGAATCTCCATCATATACAGAAACATAAAAACCATAATTGTCTGAACGTCCCAACACATCTAATGGAATTCTAAATTCATAGCTTGTATGGGGAACTTTGCTATATCTGTCATATTTATCAGATGTAGTACCCACTCCAACAAAATTTTTGTCATTGGGAATTATATCAAAACTATCATCAATTGAAGGATTATTATTTCCTCTGTAGGTGAATGAATTTTTTGTATCTAGTGTTGTGGAAAAACAATAATCATCAGATTGTGGAATCATGGTTTTATCATTTTTAGTGTCAAAACAAATAATTGCACTATCAGATCCTTTCTCAATATTTGTATCACTTGCAAAATTAATATGAACATAAATAAAATTATCTTGATGACCTGTTCTCAAGTGAATTTCATTTCCATCATCAAATACAAGTCTGTTATAGCTAGATTGTTTCCATTCATACACATGGGTCCATTTTCCATCAAAAATTACTTGATCTAAATCAGATGATATAGAAATCAAGATAGGATCTTCAGCATACACACTCTCAAAAAGAATAGAAGAAAACAAAATTATGAATAAGACATTAAGAGTTTTTAATTTATTTTTCATTGGATTTGTTTATTTATTCACCTATAGAAAAATTTATTTCAGTCTTTTTATACTAGATGTGGATTAAAAAATTATGAATAAAGTAATAATTATTGGGATTATTGTAGTAGTTATTGGGATTGGTGCGCTATCAGTTTTAGGTGTTAGTTCAGATAGCAATGATAAAGAATCAATGGATGAATTTGTCAATGAAGTTTCCAGTGACGATGTTAAAACTGAGCCTAAACAATTTACAATAGGGTTAGAGGAATCTGTAGGAGTTTCAGGAGGATAATTATTTCCAAAATGATCCATTTTGGAGCTAATATTCAGAAAAATTTACCAGAATGCCTATAAGTTAATTTATCTACAAGATTTCAATGAAAAACGCAACAGGCATTGGTATGTTAGCCGCAATCACATTTGCAGTCGGAATGGTTGGATTAAACTTTTCAGACGGTATATTTGATTTGCAAAGTAATACTGCATCTTCATATTCAGAAGGTTCAAGTATACTAGGACATATCGAAGTCATACACACTGATAGTGAAGGAAATATTCTTTCTTATCAGCAAACAGATAATGCAATTGTAAATGATGGACGAAACTGTACTGCAATGTTACTATTTGGAGCAAACAGTGGTTGTACTGCTGCGACCGCATCTGGTCTAGGAAAATACACAGTTATTGGTATCAGTAACGGTTCAGCATTAGCAGCTACAACTGCAAACACAGTGCTTCCAGCTGAAATCACAGTTGGTGATGGATTAAATGCAGTAACAGGTACTGTCGGTACATTCACAAATTCAACTGCCGACTCTGATCCTGCAGTACAAAGAATATCTAATCAATTCACATATTCTGCAAGTGCAACCCAAACTGGAAACATAATTAATGCAGCAGGTTTGTTTAATCAAACAGCTCTGGGTGCAGATAGAGGAGTATTCGCATTGAAGAACTTCCCATCATCAGTAACCATGAATCCAGGTGATCAGTTAACTGTTAACTGGGATATCACAATTGATGGTTCAGACGCAGTATCTTAGACATCTAAATCTGTTTTTATTTTTCTTTATTTTTTCTTTCTATAGCCATGGCTAAAGTCTTTGTCATACAGTTTTGAATACTCGTATGATTCAGGATCAATTACATCACTAATTATTACAATTGCAGTTCGAGTAATTTTTTCATCTTTAACTTTTTTTGCAATATCTTCCAATGTTCCCTTGACAATCTTTTGATCTTCCCAGCTTGCTCTGTACACTACTGCAACAGGCGTAGTTTTTTTGTATCCACCTTCAATTGCTTCTTTGACTAGTTTAGAAAGCAGATGAACACTAAGATAAAAGATCAGCGTAGCTTTGTGTTTTGCAAGTTCAGAAATGCTTTCACGTTTGGGTACTTTGGTTCTGGATTCTGCCCTGGTAACTATGATTGTCTGAGTAACACCGGGAAGTGTCAGTTGAGTTCCAAGGGCCGCAGCTGAGGCTAAAAATGCAGTTACGCCAGGAACAACCACAGACTTTATTCCATTTTTCTCAAGATTGTCAATCTGCTCTTTTATTGCACCATAAATTGAAGGATCACCATCATGCAATCTGACAACAAGTTTGTCTTTTTTTGCATTCTTGTACAGTAAGTCAAAAATTTCCTCTCTCACCAGTTTTGCAGCATCAAAAAGCTTTCCCCTTTTACAAAGCTTCAAGATCGGTTCAGGAATTAAAGAGCCAGAGTAAACTACGATGTCTGCTTTTTGAATTAGTTTTTTTGCCTTTATTGTAATTAGTTCAGGATCACCTGGACCACAGCCTACAAAGAATACATCAGACACGTTTTACCACCAAGATTGAGAAATATTTTGTAGTTAATGTATCATCATTTACTTCACCCAAAGTAAGTTTCCGAATAATTTCATGGTCTGTTCCAAGATCTTGCCCTATTGCAAAAATAGAGTTATCAGGAAATCCAGATTCCTTTAGAACTTGGATCACCTGATCAAAGTATCTTCCGTCTTTTAAAAACACCATAGTCTCAGAATTTTTTGCAATTTCTTTTACACTTGACAGATCATAGCATGATGGAATGATTGCAACTTTTTCTGCACCTTCAGCAATACTTACACCAACCTTTGATGCAAATGTAAACATGGAAACAATTCCAGGAATCACACTAATCTCCATGTCTGGATAATTTTCTTTGAGATCCTTGTGCATGTATATCCAAGTGCTGTACAAATATGGATCACCTACTGTAAGATACACCACATTTTTTCCTGACAAAACAGTTTCAGCCATTATCTTTGCATTTTTTTTCCATGTCTGCTCTAGGATATCTTTGTCTTTAGTCATTGGAAAGATTAGTTTTACAATTTTTTGATTTTTTGATTTATCAATTAATGATGAAACAACTGACAACGCAATGCTGGGTCTGTCCTCTTTTGAAGCTGGACACATGATGATGTCAGCATTGTTTATTGCATTTACTGCCTTGACTGTAAGTAATTCTGGATCCCCAGGACCAACACCAATTCCAATTAATCCAGGCATGAAAGGAATCACTTTTCTCCCAATTAAAAATCTAGATTACACTCTGGTAGCAGAAATTATGGTGACAGGATTTCTTGCAAGCATCATAGTTCCGGTACTAGTCTTTCGACTCTTGGATATGGTTACTTGGGTGATATCAATTGACTCAAACTGTAATTTATCCAATACTTGCAGTACGGAATAGAGTGTCTCAATTAGAATAATACCAATTACAATTCTGCCACCTGATTTTAGCTTGCTCTCAGAAAGTTCAACTATATCCCGGGTATCGCCTCCGGTACCTCCGATAAATATTACATCAGCTTCTTCAAGATCTTTTATCTTTTCTTTGGCATCTCCAAATATTACTGAAATGTTTGATAATCCAAATTTTTTCATATTTTTTTTTGTTAGTTCTATTGCATTCTCATCATGATCAATTGCCAACACCTTACCTGTCTGTTCTATTTGAAAGCCAGCTTCAACAGATATAGAACCGCTTCCGCATCCGATATCATAAATTGTTTGGCCTGGTTTTAATCTAGCTTTGCTGATTTGTATAGTTCTTACTTCTTCTTTTGTGATTGGAACGTTTTCTGTTCTCTCAAAATATTCATCAGGAATTCCAGGCGTTTTGTAATTCCACATATACAATCTTCATTTATTTAGATGTTAATTCCGCTTGAAATACTTCCTGCGTGGACTAGCGTGTATGTTACAATCCATGTAAACAAGTACAAGAAAACATAGCTGCCAATTGCTTGTGTGACAATTTTCTTTCTATCTGAAGATGGTAATTGCATTTTCATTCCCTTTGCAACTATAATTGTTCCAAAAAATACCATAATCATAAACGCAATTGATGCCCATCTTCTGTCCTCACCTTCTATATCTTCAAAGATAAAAGTTGCAGCAGTTCCTGCTATTACTGCCAATGCGACACGCATCCAAAATAGTTTGTTTAGTTTTCTATCTTTCTCACTTTTCTCAGCTACACTGACTGGTGGTTCAGATGACGGATTCTCTGACGTAGGCTCAGATTTCTCCGTTTCAGGAATATCAACTGGATTCTCACTAGATTCTTTTTTAGAATCTTCAGGTCCTGAAGTAGGTTCAGATTTTTTCTTTTTGAATTTTGCCAAAGTAAATTTCTAGCGTGACTCAGGTAAACCATGTTTAATATCTTTGGTCAAAGGAATAGTATAGCAAGGGTATAATTTTAGATATAAAACACAATAACCATGACATTATCGGGCATAGAACTACGGTATTTAGTAAATCAGATTTCAGAACAAGTTCAGGATTATTACATTAGCAACATTTACGGAATTACAAAGGACAGCATTCTCTTCAAGCTTCATCATACTGAAAAAAGTGATCTTTTCATGATGATTTCAACTTCAGGAGTGTGGCTGACCAAAGTAAAAATTGATCAAATGGAACCAAACAGATTACTCAAAAGATTACGAAGTGATCTACTTCGATTGAAATTAAAAAAAATAGAACAAATAGGTGCAGAAAGAATTGCATATTTTACATTTGAAGGATTTGGAAAAGAGTTTGTTCTAGTAGGGGAATTTTTTGGAGACGGAAATATTTTGCTCTGCAATAGTGATATGAAGATTTTAGCATTGCAGCATTCAATAGAAGTCAGACATAGAAAACTCAGTGTAGGATTAGATTATGTACAACCACCTACTAGTGGAATAGATATTTTCAACATATCCGAATCAGACTTTGAAGATCTTAAAACTACTGATTTAGTTTGTGCAAAATGGTTTGGTAGAACTTTGGGTTTGCCAAAAAAATACGTTGAAGGAATTTTTGAGATTTCAAATGTTGATGGTAAAAAAATTGGCAATCTGTTGACTGCTGAAGAGATAAAGAGAATTTTTGATACAACAAAAAAAATTGTTTCAGATATTGTATCAGGAAATCATGATCCAATTATTGTAAGAAATGGAAAAGCAGAAGTCCTTCCAGTAAGATTAGGAAAAATGGAAGGCGAGGTAATTGAGGCAAATAGTTTCATAGAGGGATTAGATACTGTTTTTACTGAAAACATTGTTGAGAAAGGAAAATCAATTCAGTCAAGCGGATCTGATAAAAAAATAAAAGAACTGGAAACTCAGATTTCAGAGCAAGAAAAAGCAATTGAGACAGTAAAAGAAAGATCAAAAAACATTACAAATGTAGCAAATTCCCTTTTTGAAATGGTTTCACATGGAATTGTATCAATTGAAGACAATTCTGCTCATGAGATTTTAGCTAATAATAATGCAAAATTAATTACTGAAAAAGGAATTCCATTAATTGTAATTCAGGATGAAAAAATAAAGATCAACACCAAAGCTCCCCTTCAATCTATTGCATCTGTATTGTTTAATGAAGCCAAAAAACAATCAAGTGCAATCAAATCAATCCAGGAAATCAAAGAACGGACAATGAAAAAATTGGAAAAATTACAAAACAAAACAGAATCTGAAAAAGATATCACTGTAATTTCAGAAATTAGAAAAAAAAATTGGTATGAAAGGTACAGATGGTTCTTTACATCTGATGGTTTACTTGCTATTGGTGGAAGAGATGCGGCATCAAATTCTGCAGTAGTTAGAAAACATTTGGTAAAAAACGATAAGATATTTCATGGGGATATTTTTGGTTCTCCGTTTTTTATTCTCAAAGAAGCACAAAATGCTCCAGATAGAAGTATGAATGAAGTTGCTCATGCCACTGTATGTTTTAGTCGTGCTTGGAAAGAAGGAATGTATGGTGTAAGTGCCTTTTGGGTAAATCCAGAACAAGTAAAAAAATCTGCCCCAAGCGGAGAGTTTCTTCCAAAAGGTTCCTTTACAATAGAAGGGCAGAGAAATTTTATCAAATCAGATACTCTCAAGTTAGCTGTAGGGATTATTCCTCAAGATGATGATTATGTGTTAACGTGTGGTCCTCCAGATCCAATCAAAAAAAAATCTATTTGTTACGCAATAATTGAACCACATGGATTGGAATTAGTGGATGTTGCAAAGAAAATTCGAATAGAGTTTTTGAAAATGCATGAAGACATTGCAAAGAAAATCAATCTTGATGAGTTTGTTCGTGTTTTACCCTCTGGTAAAAGTCAGATAAAGGAAATCAGTATTGGAGATCTAGATATAGAAAAATTTACTGATTCTGAATTGGATTAGAAGAATCAGTATCTAGAGATATTCTCATTCCATCTTGAATAGAATCAAATTCTTTATCTGAAATTGTTATTAATGGAATATTTGCCAGTGCACATCCAGTAGCTACTGTGAGATCTGCCCTTTTACAAATCATTGCAATGGGGGCAGATCTGTTTGATTTTACTGAATAAATAGTATAGGCACCAACACTACTACCCACTCCCGATGGAAATACAAGAATTATATCTTTAATTGATTTGCCAAACAAATCATGGTTGTTATCACTGATTATTCCAGTCTTTTTATCCACTGTTCCTAGGAAATTAATTGGATTTTCAGATTTTAAAACAGTCCCTTCTACTTTTCCTGCAACTAGAACTTTCATCTTGTTTCATCTTGAATTATTTGTGATAAGGGTTTCAGATTTACATCTACGCCGTTGGAGTTTTTAAGATAAAATGCACCTTTGATACTATTTGTCGTAACAGAATCAACATTATCTTTGTTAATCAACGGAGTCAAACATGTACAACAATCAGAGAGAATTTCACACCCAGCACGCTCAAGTTCTGTTGTGTATCCAATTTTTCTTGCTTGTTCTTTTACAGTCCTAGGACAAAAAACCATGCATCTCTTTTGAAAAGATCTTCCCTTTAGCATATTTGTAAGATCAGAAATTTCATCCAATCCCAATTGAGGGCTGCCAAGTGTAATCATATCACCTTTTTCAGCAGTGTTTAGTTCATCATGGACATTTTGCATCTCTTTTTCATCAAAATCTATTTTTTCACAATCAGAATCACCATCACCGAAAATGAATTTAGCACAAGTTCCTGATGTACCCATTCCACCACACATTGCTTTGCATTGTCTTTTGTCCATTTCAGCAAGTCCTGAAATATTTACAGATGTATCTCCAACTTTTCCTGCAAAGAATCCCAGCATTCCATATGTCAGTTCGTTTGGGTTTTTTATCTTCATGTTAATTGTAATATTTGGAGTATCGTCTTTTCTTATTGAAGAATAAGGACTTTTTCCAACTATCGCACTAGCTAATGCACTAAATGCACTTTCTTTGTTTGTTTTGAGATTATCATAAGAGTTTGCATGAATTGCTGCATTACTTTCTGCAAATGCTACTTGAGTCCCATCTTTTGGAATCTCAAAAATTTCATAAGGGATGCACGAGAATGAAGGGATTACACCCATTGTCTCATATGATTTTCTAATTGATAGTTGCTTTAAGATAAAATTTTCGTCTAATCCATAGTTTGTTACATTGTCAATATCAAATCCCATTGGATTAAGGGTAGTTTTTACAGTGACTCGTGCGTCTTTGCTAATACTTGACAGAAATTCTTCTCCGGCATCCCCAATTGTATTATAATTTACGCCTGAAAGATGTGCCCATTCTATTGGAATTAATTTTTCTGCATCTGTTGCCTCTCCTGTTGCAACTAAAATTCTATATGCCATCTGCATGATTTCCCCTTGCTCACCTTTTAATGCAGATTCTTCTTCTCTAGTTAATTCCAACGAGATAATTTGTTATTACAGTTATAATACTTGTACGTAGATTTTCGTTGAAAATGGAAAAAATTCTTCGTGGAATGACTGATACAATGAATTCTGTAAAGCCACCAAGAATTACAGCATTACAAGATCTTCATGATGCAGAAACTGGTCCATTTAGCATTCTAATTGGAACAATACTTTCAGCTAGAACCAAAGATGAAGCTACAACAAAGGCCGTAAAAGCATTATTCTCAAAGTACAAAAATCCAAAAGAACTCGCAAAGGCGAAAATAAAGGACGTAGAGAAAATAATAAAATCAATTGGATTCTATCATGTAAAATCAAGAAGAATCATAGAAGTTGCAAAAATTATTGATAAAAAATACAAAGGAAAAGTTCCAGATAATCTAGACACTCTAGTGCAGCTACCAGGAGTTGGAAGAAAGACTGCAAATTGTGTTCTAGTATATGCATTTGAAAAGCCCGCAATTCCAGTTGACATTCATGTTCATAGAATATCAAATAGATTGGGACTGGTGGATACTAGAAATCCAGAGGAGACAGAGCAGGAACTAATGAAGAAAATTCAAAAAAAATACTGGATAGACATTAATGATACATTTGTAATGTATGGTCAAAATATCTGTAAACCAATTTCTCCAATGTGTGATGTATGCAAGATTAAAAAAATGTGCAAGTATTACAAATCTAAGAACGTTTCTTAGTTAGAAATAATGTACCAACTATTATCCCAATTGCTGCTGCCATGTAAAAAGGCAACATTGCAAATGTATTCTTTGTAGGATCGCCTGATAGAAATTCTATGATCATTACTCCAGAATTGATCGCTGGAGGATCGGTTGAATCTTCCATTCCATAAACTGAATACGAATCAATTACAAATGTACCAATATCCAGATTGGTAACTACAATTCTTGCGCCATTATTGACAGTCAATCCAGCTCTATCAGTAAATGATACGATAGATTTTGCTTGTGGATACCAACCTCTATCTAGATCTTTATGTACAACAACGTATCCTTCTTTTGGAGTTTGAACTGCAACCCAAAACTTGTGATCAGGTTGTGAGCCCATCCCGACTTCAATAAACTCATCAGGAGTCTCTTTATCATATAGTCTCAGAACAGCATTTCCATTAGGATTTGCATAAAGTAGATTGTTATCGATTGTTACTTGCCAGCTAACAGCATGTATGTCATCAAGCATTATAACTGGCGCATCTCGCAGAATTGTGTTAAATTCACCTGCGGGGATCTCTATTGTATTTATGATTAATGACGGATTAGTTAGCTCTTGAGCAAAAGCAGGAGTGAAAAAAAATCCTAAAGACAGAACAAGAAAAATATATTTCACAAGCTAGAACAAATTTGATTGAATAAAAATCTAATCAACAAAAGGTTTAGGATGATCTAAAATAACTTTAGCAACTTCGGGTCTTAGAATAAATTCAGAAGGTGCTTGACCGTTTTGAATCATTTCTCTTAATTTGGTTCCACTAATTTGCTCTTTATCATCATCACCATGTGGACATGCTTTTGGAGTTGTATATGTTAGACATTTTCTACAATAGAAGAATGGTGGAAAAAATACGGGAGCAATTTCTAATTCTGGATAATCAGTGAAGATTTTTTGTGCGGCAAATGGATCATAAAATGTTCCTACACCCGCATGATCTCGTCCAATAATGATGTGTGTGCAGCCATAGTTTTGCCTCATTATTGCATGATGAATTGCTTCTTTTGGACCTGCATATTTCATCTCAGTGTGTAAAGTTCCTAAAATACATCTGTTTTCTGGATAGTACAACTTTATCATGGTCTCATAGCATTTTACAATAACTTCATCAACAAAATCGCCTGATTTTTTCTTTCCAATAATTGGATTTACAAAGACGCCATCCCGTGTAGTAATTGATGTTTTTTGTAGCATTTCATGTGCTACATGTGGAGGATTTCTGGTTTGAAATGCACAAATTGTCTTCCATCCTGCCTTTGCAAAGGCTTCTCGTGTCTGTTTTGGTGTTAATCTATTTTCTCGAATTTCAGTATTATTAGGTCTTTGAATATAATCAATCTTACCGCCAACCAAATAGTCTTGCATTGACATTGTCTTTGCAACGCCCGGATGTGAGTTATCATTTGTACCGTATACTCCTTGCACAAATTTTTCCTTATCAAAAGAATATGTTTCATCTACATGTAAAACTGCAACTCCAACTCCATCGGGGTTTTTTAATAATACATCCCCTGATTCTTTCATTTTAGAAGCAGTTTGCTCATCAACATCTAGAACTATTGGTATGGTCCAAGCTAAATCGTTTGCCAATCTTCCTCTAGAAACAACACTTTCAAAGTCTTGTTTTCCTAAAAATCCCTCAAGTGGACTAAATATTCCATCAGCAATGTTTTCAACATCATTTGCAAGATCTTCTGTGATTGTTATTGAAAATAGTCCAGTAGGATCAACTTTAGCAATTCTGTTAACCAGTATTCCACCATGTGGTTTAATCGAGTTGCCTTCTGACATGTTATTTCTCTATTCAGGGTCTATATGAAGGCCACACTCTTTGTTTCCTCCTTGCTCCCACCACCATCTTCCTGCACGAATATCTTCTCCAGGTTTTACTGCCCTAGTACACGGTTCACAGCCAATACTTGGATACCCTTTGTCAAGAAGACTGTTGTATGGGAGATCATTCTTTTTGATATACTCTTGGATTTGTTCCCAAGTCCAATTAATAATTGGATTAATTTTTAGAATTCCACCATGTCCGTGATCAAGTTGAAACATGGTTACATTTTCCCTATTTTTTGTCTGCTCACGTCTCAATCCTGTTATCCATCCATCCAAAGTTTTCAGCATTTTGTTCATTGGATGAACTTTACGAATTTCACAACACAGTTTTCTATTTTCTATGCTTTCATAGAATAGATTCATTCCTTTTTCTTTAACCATATCTTCTACTTCCTTTGTATCAGGAAACAAGACTTCAATTGAAATATCGTATTTTTTACTGACAATGTCTATTATATCATAGGTTTCTTGTGGAAGTCTGCCAGTATCTAGTGTAAAGAAACGAAATTTAGGATTAATTTTTAGCATAATGTCCATTACTACTGCATCTTCTGCGCCAAAACTAGATGCCTTTGCAACTTTTGGGTGAAGGTTATCAGATACCCATTGAAGTGCTTTTTCAGTCGTGTTAATTTTGGAGTTTAGTTCATCTACTTGCTCTTGTGTGAATTGTTTCACATTTTTCAATAAAGTATTTGTTTTATATTGATTACCCGAAATTTTATCCTAAATTATAAACAAGTATATTTTAATTTAGAAAATATGGCTGAAATATCTTATGTGGTAGTTTTTCCGACAATTTTTTCAAAAAAGAAAATTCCGCAATTAATTACAAATATAAAAAAAATTCTTAAGATAAAAAATCAGCAATTCAAATCAGTCAAACGTGATGACAATATTATTTTAGTTGATGCAAATGATCCTGTATTTGCATCATCTGCCATAAATTTATTATTTGGAATAGAAAAAATCGCTATTGCAAGACAAATAAAAAATGATTTTCAAGGAATTATTTCAGAGATTACGGATGTAGGCGGTAATTTACTGCTTAAGGGAGAAAGATTCCTAGTTAAAGTGGAAGGAACGTCAAAAGGATTTCTAACTAAGGATGTTGAAATTGCTGCGACATCAAACATTATAGAAAGAAAACAAAATCTTGGAGCTCATCCTGGAACTGATGAAAATCATGATAAATTATTGTATTCGTATTTGACAAAAAATAATGCATATATCTGCATTTTTTCGGATAAAGGAAATAATGGGATTCCATATGATGTAGAAAGTCAGAAAACAATTTGTGCGATATATGACGAATTATCAGCTGTTTCATGTTTTGAAACAATTAAGCAAGGAAACGATGTTAAAATAATCATTTGTTATAGACAGAAATCAGAATTGCAGAATCTTGCAAAAATTATTAATCAAATTCTGCCGCGATTAGCACAAGACAATGTAGAATTGGAGTTCTTTGAATTAAAAATCAAACCAACAGGAATTAAAAATTATTTGATTTATGTTAACTCAATTCTAGAAATAATGTTACAGTATCCATACAGTCGCATATCGTTAGCTTTATCACCACTAGTTTTTTCTTCAGACTTTATTGATAATTCATTAAAATCTGTCTTTGAGAAAAAGAAAATCCCAATAATCCCACTTTCTGGAGTGGATGTAAATTTGTTTGATGACGCAAAAGAGATAGGATTAGAAAGAAATCTCAAAAAACTAGAAAATATAGTCACAATCACTTCTAATGAAGTTCCAGATTTTGCAAAAAAAGAAGTGGAATTTGCTCTCAGAACAAAGAAAAAGATTTCAGTTAAAGTAGGGCCTAACAATGTTCATGATATTTTAGATTCATTTGAAGAAAATCACTGAGAATTTAAACGGCATAATTTGTTCCATATTGTGCTCAAAATAGGAGAATTCATCTATCCATGGGGAAGTGGTCATTACTCTAGAATGATGAGGCTAAATGAAGTATTAGGAGATCATATTAAAGAAGAATTTGAAGTTCATTTTTCAAGTAAGGATCATGTTTATGAAAAATTATTAAAAAAATTTCCAGAACAAAAAGAAAAAATTCATGAGATTTTAATGCCAACTCCAATTGATGGAAAATTTGGTCCAAGCGTTACAATGTCTTTAATGAACCTATTATTACCAATTTCAAAAAATCCTCCATTAGTAAGACAGATTGCAAATTATTTGAAGGAGGAAAGAAAACTGTACAATAAAGAAAGATTTGATTTGGTAATCAATGACGGGGATATGGGTTCAAACATTATAGCTAAAAATCGAAATATTCCAAGTTTATTTATAACAAATCAATTTAGACCAAAATTATACAATTCAAGAGCATATCTTTATCCATCATTAATTTTTGTAGCAAAACAAATTGCAAAAGCAACAAAAATTCTTGTTGCAGATTCACCGCCACCATATACAATGTGTGAATATAATCTAAATTTAACGGATGATGTAAAAGAAAAAGTTGTCTATGTAGGACATTTTACTGGTAAACAAATTAAAAATGAAGAAAAAACAGATCTTGAGAAATTGGTTGAAAATAATGAATTTGGATATTGGATGAGAACAGGAAATAAATCTACAAATGATGGAACTGGTCAGAGATATGAAAAAGTTTTTCATCAAGATAACATGAGAAACGAAAAAAGGATTATTTCACATGCAAGAAATGATCCAAATATTGATTCAGTAATAGGAAAAAACGGTAACAAATATTCAGTTTCAGAAGCATTAGATAAAAAAGTGGATTGGATTCAAATTGATATTGGTTTTCTTTCAGAGCATGAGAAAGATACAATTTTGAATTTGTGTAAATATGCTGTAGTTAATGGCTCACACACAGTAATGGGTGAGATAATGGGAGGAAAATCAAAGCCAATAATTGGAATTCCAATTTATGATGAGCATACAAACAATATTTTATGGGCACAAGAGAAGAATTTAGGAATACTTGCTACAAAAACAACTCAAGTAATTGATGCAATATACAAGATTAAGAATAATTATGAAGAATTTGAAGGAAATTTGGACGAGTTTTCAAAAAAATTTGTTCCTAATGGAGCAGAAAATTCGGCAAAAATTGCCGCTGAAATTTTGGAAGAAAAGAGATAATAGATTATTTTTGGAATTTTGCTCATCTGGCACGCGGGATTTCGATGGGCGAACGGACCGCAAGGGATGATGAAAAAATCCGCGTGTCAGATGAATATCGATCTGTAAAGATGTGGGAACGCTTTTATGGAAAAAATTAAGCAAAATCAGCAGTGCCTAACTGTCCAGAATGTACATCACGAGAGAAAAAGAAAATAGAAGCAAAGTATGAGGAAGAAATTCCTGAGGAAGAAAGGAGTAGAGACGCCTTATTCAAATTATTTGATGAAATTGACATTCCAATGAAAATGGATGAAAAAAACAGAAGACATTTCATTTGTAAACGGTGTGGATTATACGCAACTAGAGAAGAAATTTCCGATATAAGATTCAAATTAAATCAAAGAGAAAGAACACGTGATGACAAACATGATGACTATCTAGAATGGTGGTCAAAAAGTAAAAAAGAAAAAGCTGAAAGCTAGAGTGAGTTTAGTATGGTAAAAAAGAAAGAAGACGATATTCCTGATTGGGTTACAGACGAAATACAAAATGCAAAATTTCAGAAGCCTCAAGAGATGAAAAAGACAGGATATGTTTTAGAAATGTATAATGAAGATAATAAGATAGATGTCCAATTATACGATCCGGTTGAAGATGGAAGACACATAGTAACAATGGATTTATCTAAAAAGATCAAAATTGACGATTTGGAAAAAGGAGTTGTGTATGAATTTACTTTTGATCAACATAAGGCTCCATTAAGTAAAAAAGTTTCAGAATATCTTGAAAAAGAAAAAGAAATAGAGATGAATGCAATTTATCAATTTGAATTAAAATCATTGGAATTGCTAGATGTGGGCTCAAGTGAAGCCGCAGATGATGATCTAGAAGAATAAACTTAATTCTGTTTTGTATAATCTAACTGTTTTTTGAATGATTTTCCTAGTATTGGATTAATAAAAAAAGGAAATGTGCTTTTCATCCATATTGCGCCACGTACAACTGAGGGCACCACAATTTCTAATCGCGAAGAGTTTGCGGCTTTGAGAATTGCTTTTGCAACAGTTTTAGCATCAAGTGATGTTGGTGAATATTTTGGCATCTTTTCAAATGAAGAATGATCAAAAAAGTTGGTTCTGACCATAATTGGACTAACAACTGTAATTCCTATTCCAGTATTTTTTAATTCATGTTTAAGACCTTCTGAAAATCCTAACATTGCAAATTTGGATGCACAGTATGAAGCTATTCCAGGTAAACCAAAACTTGCTGCAACGGATGCAATATTTACTATGTGACCAGATTTTTTCTTTAACATTGATGGAAGAAAGTTTTTGATGCAATAAACCATACCAAAATAATTTGTTTCCATCTGTGATTCTATATCATCAATTGAGAGATTAGAAACAGAACCATATATTGCAAATCCAGCATTATTTATCAAAATATCAATAGAATCAAATTTTTCTAAAACTATTTTTGACATTTCTTTAACCTGATCCTTTTTTGAAACATCACACGGGCAAACAAATGTAGTTACATTAAATTTTTTCAATTCATTTGCAACTTGTTCAAGCTTATCGATTTTTCTTGCAACTAAAATTATGTTTGAGCCCAGTTTTGCAAATTCTATTGCAGTTTCTCTACCGATTCCAGATGATGCGCCAGTAATTAGAACTACTTTGTTTTTGAAATTCACAGATCAAAAAAAATCATTAGAAGATAAAGTGGTTTCTATAGTAGATTTTTACCATATAAACAGGAAATCTTTATTCAAGATTTTGATATTTTACTTAAGGCTAATTTTACTAAAAGTAGCCAAGTAATTACTATGGGTACATAGTATGTTGCAATTCTCCAGCCAATAACGGAATTCCATCCAACAATGCCCTCAGATATTTCAAATGCAAAGGGATCTAAATTGTTTAGATACGCAACAATTCCAAATTCAGCAAGTCCTGATCCACCAATAGTGATTGGTAAATTTCCAATTGCGTTTGCTCCCATTACAGCCATTATAGAATCAAATGCAGAAATGACAAATCCTGTTCCCATTGCAATAACCATAAAAGAAATTCCGTAAAATGACCAAGATGCAAGTGAAAACAAGAATGAGATTGTAAAGATTTTTTTGGATTCAGGAGTTTTTAGATTTTCTCTACTCATAGTACATACTTCTTCCATCCAAGTGTTTGTTTTTTCAATGGCTTTGACACCTTTTTCTTTTCCGAATCTTTTTGTCAAATTTTCTAATATTTTGGGAACTTGAAATGTATGTTTAGAAGAAAGAAAGAACATCACCATCCATAAAGATGTGATAACAATGCTAACGGCTAAAATAACAGCTGCGACTACATATGCACCATTTAACAAAGCAATAATTCCTGCCATTATTGATAGCAACCCTGCTGCAAATACTTCAGTTACGATATCCATAATAGCAATCCATGCTGCTTTTGCTGGATTGACTCCTTTCTTGTGTAAATAATAGATCACAACTAATTCTGCTCCAACAAACATAGGAGTTGTAAATTTGATGAATTCGCTTCCAATTCTTACACCAGTTAATTTGAAAAATGAGTCAAAGCTTCCAAGATATTTTCTCGCAATATATGCAAATTTGACTCCCTGCAAACCTAATTTGATCATCATTGCTATAATTGCACCAACAAACGGAAATATTCCGATTGCCAACAAATCATCTAATTGAATATCGAATTGAATAGCTATTATGAAGATAGGAATTAGGGTAACAGGAATAGCAACAAGTCTCCAGTTCATTTGATAATTTTTTTGAGGATTCAAATATGAAAGTTGAGTAGATGCCTAGTCATCAAAATATACATGGTAAAAATTAGGCATGAAAAATTGATTTAATTCATATTTTTGGGTTGGTTTTCAAGTTCTTGTTTTAGTTCTGCAAATAATGAGTCTAGCATATCAAAATTTGAGAGATTTCTTTCTCTAAGGAGTTTCAACACTAAATCTTTTAGATAATTTTCTTTTTCAGATATACTTTCAATCACAAATAAAATAAAAAAAGAATTAGATAAAGAGAAAGTGGAATATTATGAATTTTTTTGATACCAATTTGGAATTTCTTAGAGAATTCAGATAATCAAGTTAGTTTGAAATATAAGCAAATAAAGAATCAGATAGGTTTGAAAACAATTTTTATTTCTGGCACAGCTGGTTCTGGAAAATCATTACTTACATCAAAATTATATGATTATTATACAAAAAATGGAGCGTTTGTAGCAGTTTTGAATTTAGATCCTGGTGTAGAAAATATGCCATATACTTGTGATGTTGATGTTAGAGATTATGTAGATATTGTATCCATAATGCATCAATATGATCTTGGTCCAAACGGTGCCATGATAATGGCAAATGATTTGATTGCATCAAAAATTGATGATATTCAGAATGAAGTAAATAGAATAAATCCGGATTATCTAATTGTTGATACGCCAGGTCAAATTGAATTATTTGCATATCGTTCCAGTGGACGTTTTCTTGTAGAAAATATTTCATCAGATGAAAAAACAAATATTTTTCTCTTTGATGGTGCTCTGGTTACTACTCCAGTTAATTTTGTCTCAATTGCACTTCTTGCAACATCAATAAGATTACGTTTGAATTTATCTACAATTAATGTAGTTACTAAAACAGATCTTATTCAAGACAAATTAAAAGAAATATTACAATGGTCAACAAATTTGAATACGTTAGAAAATGCAATTGCTAAAGAAGCAGATGGTGATACATACTCATTGACAACTAATATTTTACGAGGTTTGAATCTAGGGGGGTTTGCTCAAGGTTTGATTCCAATTTCTAATGTGACAGGAGAAGGTCTTGTAAATCTCCAAGGTGCGTTAAGCAGAATTCTTAATTTGGGTGAAGAGGTGGAAGATTAATGGAATCAATTTCTATAAAAGCACCATCATCAACTGCAAATCTAGGTCCAGGATTTGATGTTTTTGGATTGGCGATAGATGCATTTTATGATGAAATTACACTGACTAAAACAAAAGGTGGAATTACAATAATTACTCAAGATGATATTCCTACAAATCCTGAAAATAATACTGCCGGTTTAGTTATAAAAAATATGAAAAAAAAATTTAAAATAAAAAAAGGAATTGAAATTAAAATAAAAAAAGGAGTTCCTGCTGGATTTGGAATGGGTAGTAGTGCTGCATCAGCAGCGGCTGCTGCGGTAGCATTTGATAGATTGTTTGGACTTGGACTTGATGGAAACACTCTAGTAGAATTTGCAGGTTCTGGTGAAAAAGCTAGTGCAGGAACTGTTCATTATGATAATGTCGCTGCATCTGTTTTAGGAGGATTTGTTATTGTGAAAACTAATCCTTTAGATGTAATTAGGATAGATCCTCCAATTAATCTTCGAATGTGTGTTGCAGTTCCAAAACTTGATGTTCCAAAAAAGAAAACCAAAGTATCAAGAGGAGTTATTCCAAAAAAAGTGAAATTAACAGACAGTGTTTTGAATATATCTAACGCTTCTGCGATTGTTGCAGGGTTTATGAAAAAAGATCCAGAACTAATTGGAAATTCAATTAAGGATGTAATAGTTGAACCAGCAAGACAACATATGATTCCAGGTTATGTTAAAGTAAAGCAAAATGCTCTAAAAGCAGGCGCATTAGGAGTAACAATAAGTGGTGCAGGTCCATCAATAATTGCATTTTCACAGAAATCTGCAAACTTAAAAAAGATTAGTTTAGCAATGTCTAAGGGATTTGCATCTGCAAAGATTGAATGTCAAACAATAATCTGTAAACCCAGTAAAGGTGCTGTAGATAAAAGAAAATGATTTGTGGGTATGAAAAAAGCAGTTATAGTATTTAGTGGAGGAGTAGACTCTGTTTGTGCAGTTTCATTTTTAAAATCAAAATATGAATTATATGGAATTACATTTTCTTACGGACAAAAGGCAAGTAATGAAATAACAGCAGCAAAATCTTTTGCAAAAAAACTTGGATTAAAACAGCATAAAATTATTGATATTGGTTTTATGAAAGAACTGTATGGTGATTCGAATGTTTTGACAAGTTCAAAAAAGAAAATTCCAAGTGAATTTGAATATTCAATAGTAGTTCCAATTAGAAATGCAGTATTTTTATCAATAGCATCTGCTTGGGCATTTACCCTTAATGCCTCGCTGGTTGCATACGGTGCACATACTGGAGATATACACTACCCCGATTGTAGACCTGTTTTTGCAAAAAAACTTGAAGCAGCATTTAATCAAGGAGAAATTGATGGAATTAAATCAAAAATACGAAAAAATATAGAAATTTGGTCACCATATAGAAAGGGTCTATCAAAAAGCGATTTGTTAAAATCAGGAATGAAGGTATTGGGAGATTCTATTTTTAAAACTTGGAGTTGTTATTCAAATAAAAAATATCATTGTGGGATTTGTGAATCATGTAATAATCGAAAAGCTGCATTTGAAAAAGCAGGCATCATAGATAAAACAGAATATGTAGAATAATTCTAGTATTTGTTTTGAAGAATTTTCTTTTTTAGAATAAAACCTCTGATTCCAATATACCATGCTAAAAATATCAATCCCACAATTCCCATGAAAACATAATTTTGTAGTTCAGGAGTAAGATTCTCAAATGAGTTAGTAATTTCTCTAGATACTAACATAGAGATTGCGATAACAATTCCAAACTCAATTGCATACCATGTCCAACTAGGCCAAGATTCTTTTGGAATGTGAACATATGGATTTGCTCCCATGTGGATAATCAAAAATGATGATTATTTAATTTTTCAGTATAGCCTAAAAGGAAGAGTATGATGTACGTTTTCTGATAAGTGTCATAATTCCTGCTTTTTCTTCTTTATTTTCATAAATTCCTCTAAATGCTGATGAGGAGAGTGTTGCATCGTTTCTAACACCTCTCATTTTCATACAAAGGTGTTCTGCATCAGCTAAAACAACAACTCCTTTTACACCTTGAGAGTATAATTCATCGGCAATATTTTTGGTCAGTCGCTCTTGAATTTGTAGTCTCTTTGAATACTTTTCAACCAATCTAACAAGTTTTGAGATTCCAAAAACTCTTCCATTTGGAGAATAAGCAATGTGAATTTTTCCAAAAAAGGGCAACATGTGATGTTCACACATTGAATAAAATTGAATATCTCGTGCTATTACTACATCAGAGTCTTCTGAAAATTGTACAGATAGTTCTGAATCAGAATCATATCCTTCAAAAATTTCTTTGTACATGCTTGCGATTCTATCTGGAGTTTCCCGTAATCCCTCACGTGTAGGATCCTCCCCAATTTCAATAATTAATTCTCTTACAAGTTTTTTTACACGTTCTTTATCCATGCACATTTTCACAGAATTTTTCTAGTATTTGAACCTAGTTAGATTTTCAGTCAAGTGGTAACGTTATGGGGCTCCTATGAATTTGTGTAATTGAGGAACTACCTTGACATCCATATAATATGGATACACAATATCATACAAATTTAATAAAAGATCCAATGACGGTTCAGAAATACCATATGTTGGTTGGATGATAAATCCATCTATATCGTCTTTAGAAACAATCTTAAAAATTTGATTTACTAATTCTTTGAATTCATCTAACTTAGTTTTAGAGCTAACAACAATTTTGATATAAGTTGTTTTTTTAGCTTCGATGGATGATTTAAGACATTTCATTGTATTATCAATCAATTTTTCATAATGATCAGAATCTACAAAATCAGAATCTTTTGTTTTAAATTCAATTTTTACAATATCGATGAATGGTAATACATGGTTGAATCTATCAATATCAAAACATGATGATTCAAGATATGTAGGAATTTTTTTATCTTGAACATGTTTTGCAAGTAATGCTACAGCTTGATGTTGAATTAGAGGATCACCGCCAGTAAAATTTACTTTGTAAGTTTGTCTTTGAAGATTTGAATCAATTAATCTATTTGCTTCTTCAATAGTATATTCCGTTCCAGAATCAAGTGGAAGAGATTCTTTAGTGTCACAGTAAAAACAAGTAAATGGACAACCGGCTAGTCTAATAAAAAGAGTCTTTGTTCCATAAAGAATTCCTTCGCCTTCAACTGATGTGAATATCTCAAATAATCTTACTTTCAAGTAATAATTGTAATTTTTTTCATTATTTATTCAATGAGTTTCTAGTGCATTACAGGTTCTTTTGTATAAAATAATCCTGAGATGAAAAATACTACTCCCAAAATTCCAATAGTACTTCCAATTAGCTCTACTTGATTTTGAAAAACTCCTTCAAGTGGGGCCCACAACCAAGCCATCAAAGCACCAACAATAATCATAGGTATACCTACTCCAACTGTAATTGATTTTGAGGCCATGCTCATGCTGTTTAGAAAATGTATATGAAGTTTATGATAAGTATCAAAGAGAATTTTTAATTTCTTCTAATTGTTTTGCTAAATCTCTCAATAATTGATTAGCATTATCAAATTCTCCATCATACAAATATCTTTTAATGGTTTGAAGTGTTTCTTTGGCATCAACCAAAATATCTTGATCTACTCTATCTATTTGAGATAACTGTGATATGGTTTTTTCAATCTGTAAGACTCTAGATTCAAGTCTATCATTTTTTGTTAGTTCAAACTGTTTTTTTATTGATAAAATTTTTCTGATTTCTTGTACAATATCTGCAGGACTATCTGCAGAAGAGAGTTTTTCTCTTGCATTTTCCAGTTTATTTATAATTTCATCAGATAGACCTTGCTTTTTGGCATTTTCAATTAGTCTATCTAATTGCTCTAGATATTGTTGAGCATATTCTTTAGCACGTTGAGATTCTTGTTTTGCAGCTTCCTCACGGATTTCTTTATTGATTTCTACAACAATTTCTTGAATTTTTTGAAGTGTTTCTGATGCCAATGAAAATTGATTATCACTAATTTGTTGTCTAGATAATTCGAATAATTTATCTAGTTCAGAAAAATCGATTGAAGTTTTGTATTTTTCAGCAAGTGATTTTAGATTATTTACATAAACTTGTAATCTCTGAATATCATTTGATGGATCTTTAGCAGTTGATCTTGCAGAATTTGTAGGTGTTTTTTCTGAAATATCTCTAGATGATTCTTTAGTGGCAGCATCATCTGATGTTGATAAATGTCTAGAAATTTCAGTGAATATTTTCATTGCTGAAAGAAAATGCTCCTTTGCTGAAACAGTGTCGTTATTTCTGATTGCTTTTTCTAGATAATTGACATTTTGAATTCCTTCTTCAAATAATTTTTTTATTTCATCTGGGGATTCAGAAGAAATTTGGTTTTGAATTTGGTTTTGTGCGCGTTTTGCAAGTTTTAAAAGAATTGATGGATCATCTTGAGCATAAACATTATTTGTTATTCCACCGAGAGCCATACTTGCTACTAAAATCAACAATCCAAAAGTTACTATCGTATTCATTCTTCATCCTCCAATACTTTCTTTAGTTTAACCAGATTTTGTAAATCTTTTTTAGAAATTTCAATTACTCCTTGTCTTTCTAGTCGTTTTACTGCTCTCCACATTGTTGTTCTTGGTTGAAGGAATTTTTTTCGCAAATCACTTTCTAAAACTTGTCCACCATTTTCAGAAATAAATTTAATAATTTCTTTATCATCTTCACGCATTTCAGGCCTTAGATTGAAAATGGTTTCAGTATCAAGAGAGTCAATATTTGTTTCAGATTTAGGAGATTCGTTTTCTAAAATGGACAATGATTGTGTTTGTTTTCTTTTAATTAAAATTATTCCTCCAACTATAGCTGCTGCAATAGATACACCAATAATAGATATTGTAAAAATATCAACGTTAAATTGTTCTGGATTTGTTACTGGTGGGCTTATTACTGGTGGATTTGTAGTTCCAAGAATATAATTAATTTCAGACAAGCCGGTACTTAGTTCTAATTGTGTTTGATCATTTACTATGATCATGTTTGATGGCAATGCATTCATACCAACAATAATCGAGTTTTGAGGCATAAGTAATGAGTAATTAGTTGGTGAATCAAGAGAGAAAGTCCATACTCTTCCTTCTTTTGAAATTAAATCATGAATATCATAATCAATTGTAATAGAAGATGAGCCAAAAGTATCAATGGTTACTTTATCATCAACAATTTCACTAGATAATAAAAAACCATTTTCGCTAACCGCTACAAAATTGTCAATTGATGGTCCAAATAATTTAATCTCAAAATCTGGATTTAATGGATCTACATCCAAATTAGCTGATACATGTACTGAACCATCTGAATAAAGAATAAGATCAAGAGTTCGAGTAGAGCTGAACGAGGTCTGAATAGGCATCGCAAGTGCAACAACGATAAAGCTAGCAATTATCAAAGGTGCTTTTGCCATTGTTTCGATGATACCCTCAGTCCTTACAAAAAGCATTCCATCTTCTCGAAGAAACTCTTTCCTATGAATTGGTACGATTTCTGGATTCAATGGATTCAATACCTCAGATTCATGCTTTCTACTAATCCCTGAAACCTCTTAAATTCCTGGAAAAATTGAAGTCCTTTTTCGGTAATCAAAAAGACCCTATTCCTATCATTTTTGACGGATTCTACTAAGCCGGCTTCTACCAGTTTCTCACATTTGTCTAGTACTGCATAGTGAGATAGGTTGGCTTTACGAGAGATTGCAGATACAATGATTCCACTACGACCACCATCGGCGGTAACGTCTAAGATATCACCCATTATGCCCATTTCGGACCTGTATTGTTGTTTTGACATGCAATAGTATACAACTACTTAGTTTATGAGGGACATTCTGAAACTTCATAGCGGAACACAAAGCGGAACGTTCATTCCAGTGAAAAAAATGATGATTTTTATTAAAATTTGATGCGAGGAGGAAAAATAGGATAAAACTCATGCCTGAAAAAATGATTATCCAAGTTGGATTTTCTAAAAAAATTCTAGTTTTACACGATTTGATAAAAATGATTTAGTTTTAAGATATTTTTGGAAATTTTATTAAAATTTTGTATATAAAGAACAGGATGTTTCCTAGCCGTTCCTAAACTATCATGTTAGTAATGATTACTCAATGGTAAAAATCCAAAAAAGAACCATTAGAGGAATAATCATCCTTTTGATGCTTTTTGCTTCACAATTATCTGTAAACTATTCATTTGCCGAATCAGAAGATAGTCAAGAGGAAAAGGTAAAAGTTTCAAAAACCATTAAAAAAGATAGACTTTGGGCAATTCTAACTGAAAAAGTAGTTGACGGGAAGTTAGAACTGCAGCGTTATGCTTTACCTGCTAATCTTTCAGAAGAAGATTTACAGAGAATGCCCATTAAAGATCAAACATCTGGTTGGGTATATGTAAATTACAAGGCATTTCACTCTGGAATTGTACTTTTTGATGGAAAAGCATCAAAAGTTGGAGACAATTTATGGAAGATTTCGGGGAAAAATGAATTAAATCTTGAAGAAAGAAAGTTTGACTTAGAAATAAGTGGAAAATCTAATGATTCACATGGTGTAATACATGGAATAGCCTCAGATGAGGATCTCAGTTACAGAGTAATATTTTCTGGAAAAATAACAGAAACCGGTGAGGAAAATGAGTTTGCTATTTCTTTTCTTATCTCAGGTTTAAAAAATATTGAGACAGAACAAAATATCAAGCTTTTACAGATTGGAGAATTAAGCATTAATTCAGAAGAATCTAATAGTTTTATTCAAGAATTTAGAAACTCAATATAGGTGAAATAATCACCGTTTTTTTCTTTAATTGAATAAAAATCATTCACAAGGTCAGCTTTGAGATTCATAATAACTTTTTATTCCCATTTTGAAAAGAAAATCATAAAATGTTTGATAAATTCAAAAATGAAGGAGGAGAAATGGTAAAAGAAAATGTTAATCCAGAAGAATCTGTAGAATCAGATTCAACAATTGAATCTGCTAGTGAGATTGGAATTGGAGAGTTGATGGGTAAACGTGCAAAATTAGAAGAGGCAATAGATTATGTAGGTTTAATGATTAAAAATCTTAAAGACAAGAGAACTTTACTTGAAAAGGACATTGAGGAAGAATCTGTAGACATCAAAAATCTTAAAGAAAAATTACAAAAAGTAAGTGAATACATAGACGAGGAAAATAGGGGAATTCATGAGCTTACAAAAAAGAGACAGCAGGTAGAAAATGAGGCAGACGAGGTAGGTTCGATTATCAATACTTTAAGAGAGAAACTCTCAGGTGTGGATAAGGTAATTGATGATGAAGGTAATAGGGTTAAGAGAATTAAAGAATCTAGAGAGTCATTAACTGATTAAAAAAATTTTAATCAATAGAATTTTGTGCTAGTTGCTTCTTTAGTACTTGTAGGAACTGAAGGGAACATTTGTCCAGTTGAACTTTCTGCAACAGCTGCAGCCTCTTTTAGTATACTCTCAGATTCTGCATTAGTGGTTGCATCCATTCCAAATGCTGCATCACCTGAGAAACTTTCAGTCATGAATCCACCTAACATTTCTGCCATTTGACCAATTTCTTGTTCAGCTCCTGGCATTACTTTTCCTAGTGATGATTTTAGATTTTTCATTAACCCCATTGTTGGCATGATTGCTACAACTGTGTCTCCAAGATCACTACAGGTAGTTAATCGTAATTCAATTTGTTCCAATGCTATTCTGGCACTACTTAAAATTTTTGTAACTTTTCTTACCTCTGCTAATTCATTTCCTAAAACTTTTGAAGTCTGAGTATCATGTTTTTGTGTTGCATCTACAATTCTTTGAAATAGTTTTGCATCACGTTCTTGTAAATTTGTTAGCATTGAATCTAATTTTCTAATTTGATTTTGTAATTTTTTAATACCTTCTTGGACTCTTGGTTTTAATGCACCTTTTGGCTTAATAGTATCATTAATTTTTTCAGATATACTAGGCTGTGGTTGTTTTGACCAATCTTTAGTTAAATTAGGCATAATTTCAATAATAGAATATGTACTTAATCTCAAGAGTAAATAATGCTTAA
Source organism: Nitrosopumilus sp. (assembly GCF_025699125.1). NCBI lineage: Archaea > Thermoproteati > Nitrososphaerota > Nitrososphaeria > Nitrosopumilales > Nitrosopumilaceae > Nitrosopumilus > Candidatus Nitrosopumilus sp. The sequence continues at coordinate 29,588 of NZ_JAILWC010000003.1, forward strand.
CAGTACATTAAATTTTACTAGCTAAACTAAACAGTAAAAATAGGATCTTGTCATCAGGCTCATATTTTTGATAGATTATTTGAAATCAATGACTTAAATCTGTCATTAATAAAATCATAATTCCTTTTATAGTAAGTATTTTAATAATTGATTTTGGATTTGATTTAATGAATAAAAAAATTATTGTGATTCCCATAGTAGCTTTAATTGTAATTTTTGTTGTAAATTTTTCATTAGATCAACCTGAGAGGGAGGAAAATACGGTGTTTCATGTAACTCTTGCAGATCCTAATCTTTATTCGAATGGAGTTTATTCTGATTCATTTGTTTTGGATGAAGGTCAATACTCATTTAGATTTGTTCCAAATGGAAGCAGTCCAGAAATTTTATCAATTTCATTAAATGGAGAGAGTTTTAATTTTATCGAAGATTTTAAGCTTGAAAGCACATCACATCATACAGGAATTTCTGAATATTTTACCTGGAAATATACTGGAAAAGAAATGCTGGAAATTTCTGAAAAACAAGAAATTTCCATCATCATCAATCCAAATGGAAAAATTATGGGTTCTGTATCTGTGTATATCTTACAAAATTAAGAGGCGTAAACCCCTTTACTGCAGAACTTTGAGAGATTTCCTCTCTTTCTCAGATGTTAAATATCTGATTACCTTTTTTGTTCTGCGGGGTTACGCAGTTTTAGTCGATAGAATTTATATCTATTGACATTATAACATATACAAACTCTAAGTATTTAAAATTTTATATGAAATATTATAAAAATATAGATAGTTTTTTAAAAAAAATTATACCTAATTATGTGTTAATGGAGGTATAAATTACGATTTTTCAATTAAAAACTATTGAAATTATCTGGTAAAGTTGCGATAGTTACTGGTGGAAGTCGTGGAATAGGTCTTGCTACTGCAAAAATTTTATCTGAAAATGGTGCAACAGTAGTTCTAACAGCAAAAAATCAAGAAAGATTAGAAAAAGCATCATCTGAAATTCCAAATTCATTAGGAATAGCTGCAGATATCAAAAACAAAAATGATGTAAAAAATGTAGTAAGTAAAACAGTTGCAAAGTTTGGTCAAATAGATATTCTTGTAAATAATGCTGGAATTTTTCCAAAAATTAAGGAACTGCATATGATTGATGAGGATGAATGGAATGAGATTTTGGACGTTAATCTTACAGGACAATTTAGATTTACTAAGGAAGCAATTCCATACCTACAGAAGACATCTGGTTCAATAATTAACATTTCATCTGATGCAGGATTGAAGGCATATCAAGGATTTAATGCGGATGCATATTCTGCAACAAAAGCTGCATTGATTTTGCTGACAAAGTGCTGGGCATTAGAATATGCTAAAGATAAGATCCGAGTAAATTGTATTTGTCCAGGAGTAGTTGATACAGATATGACAAAACCATTTTTGAAAACTCAAGAAGATAAAGAGTTCATGGATAATGAACATCCAATAGGCAGAATTGGCCAACCGGAAGAAGTAGGAAAGGCAGTTTTGTATTTTGCATCAGATGATGCATCTTGGACTACAGGAGCAATTCTTGCTGTAGATGGAGGAGAATCGATAAAATGAATGCATATGAATTTAATACGACTCAAGAGAACAAAAAATGATGAAAGATAAAAAATCAAAAGCTAAATTGATAATATTGTTAGGAGTTATTTGGGTGCTAATTACATTACCTCTTCCATGGATAGTGAATAATCCAGAAGTTTCAGAATCTCAATTCAACACTATTCTTGGAATAATTGGAATTATGTCAATACCATTTATTGTTCTAGGAGTTGCATGGACGTTAAAACCAGAACTTACAACTTAGGTAATTTCAATTGAAAGATATTCCAATAATTAATAAAATTCCTGAATTAGAAATTGCTATTAAGGCTGTAGAAGAGGCTGGAAAAGCTATTTTGGAAATTTATCAAGGAAATTTTGAATCATTTACAAAAAGTGATGACTCCCCAATTACTGAGGCAGATATTAAAAGTAATAATATCATTAAAGAAATTCTTGCACAAACAAAATATCCAATTTTATCTGAAGAAGACAAGGACGATCTTAGCAGACTATCAAAAGATACGATATGGATAGTAGATCCACTTGATGGAACTTCTGATTTTATTGATAAAACAGGCGAATTCACTGTTATGATTGGATTAATTAAAAATAAAAAACCAATTCTTGGGATAATCGGTTGGCCAACAGAAAAAACAATATTTGTTGCACAAAAAGGAAGTGGGGCATTTAGATATTCAAATGGCGAATGGGAAAAAATTACTGTAACAAAAGTCGCAGATCTTTCGAAATGTAGAACTGTTGGATCAAGACATCATTTGTCTGATAAAGAAAAAGCATTCATTAAAAAATTAGGTATTGAAGATTTTACAAGTATAGGGAGTTCATTAAAAGTAGGAAAAATTAGCTCGGGTGAAGCTGAGGCATATATTACAACTACAAATAAAATGAAAGAGTGGGACTCCGCAGCTTCTTATTGTATTATTTCTGAAGCTGGAGGAAAAATGACAGATATGTTAGGAAATGATATCACGTATAATAACAAAGAAGTTCATCATCAAAATGGAATTTTAGTAACAAATGGACTAATTCATGATAAAATTATTGATGAATTTAAAAAATTAGAGTAGGTTTCTTTCTTTAAGAAAGTCCTTTACTTTGTTTGCACTATCTGAAAGAGGTTCATTTTCTGTATCAATTACTAAATCTGCCTTTTCTGGGGCTTCATAAGGATCATCAATTCCGGTAAAACCTTTGATTTCTCCTTTTCTTGCCTTGGCATACATACCTTTGACATCTCTTTCCTCACATTTTGCAAGTGAACATTTCACATAAACTTCTGCAAATTGATTTCCAGCGTTAATTATTTCTCTAGCATTTTTTCTGTTTTCAGAATATGGAGAAACTAGTGATACCACACTTGGAACACCATGATTTAACAAAAGTTTTGCCAGGTGAGCAACTTTTTTGTTATGTTCATCTCTGCCTGCCTTTGAAAAATCTTTTGGGGAGAACCATTCTCTCAATTCATCTCCATCAAGCATTGCCAAATTTGGAATATCTTTTTGCAAGTCTTTTACGATGGTGGTCTTTCCTGAACAAGGAAGACCTGTCATCCAAAGAACAAAAGGTTTCATAAACAAAAATATCTAAACAACCCATAAAGAGCTTACGTTAATTTGCCCACGGTTGATTTTCTAAATAATCAATCTCTGCAATCATCTCATCTACTTTTTTTACTATAGCAAATACTGATCTGTATTGTTCATACATTTCAATTTCTTCTTCTTGAGATAAGACATTTGCTTCTGCATCATCAAAAAATTTGTTTTCTTTGTTAAGATGATCATTTAAGAAAATGGCATACGTTCTCAAGTATCTCGATACAGGCTCTTGTGCATCTTCCCCTTCTTTCCATCTTTTTAGATGATGTAATATTTGTCGAGCAATGTTTCTTCCAAATTCATGTTCTATCATAAATTTTCTAATTTCTTCTTTTAGAGAACCATAGCTTGCAACACATGGAAAATACGAATCTTCTTCTCTTGAGTGATGGATAGAATCAATAAATTCTGAAATTATCATGGTAATTTTTGTTAGGTCTGAAAATGGAATTTTTCTTCCTTTATAGAGTTCTTCAGAACATTTTAGAACTATCTTCTCTAGACGACGAACTTGATCATGATCAGCACGTAGTTGATTTGTAGCACTCAAGTAAGATAAGTACAATAAATGCTGATTTAATGTGTATCTAAAATCAATCAAGGAGCTAAATTTATCAAATAAATCTGATTTAATTTCCCTCTAGAAATATTTAGATTCAGACATATAATGAGTTTCATAATTTTGTCTGTCTTGCAGTTGTTTAGAGGACAAATCGATGTATTGGAAACATTATTTAATTTTGATTCAAGTTCGATTTTAACTAAAATTACAGAGCTACAAAGTTCTATAGCTGCATTATCTATTCAGGATGGTCCAATTGCTTCAGCTCATGTGATTTTACTTGCAGCAGGTGTTGTTATTTTTCTAGGAGTTGCAGGTGAGGCATTTTTTAAAAAAACAGGAGTTCCAGATGTTGCATTTTTAATGATTCTCGGAGTAATTATAGGTCCAGTATTTGGTTTAATTCAACCAGAAGCAGTAATCCAAGTCGTTCCATACTTTGCAGCACTAGCACTAATTATTATCATGTTTGATGGAGGATTAAATCTAGACATCAAACATGTTATAAGAACTGCTCATTTCTCAGTAACATTAGCAATTTTAGGTTTTATTTTATCTGTTGCAATAATCACATTTGCTGCTCATTTTGCCTTGGGCTGGTTATGGTTAGAAAGTATTTTGTTAGGTTCAATTGTTGGTGGAAGTAGCTCTGCTATTGTTTTTGGCCTTGTTAGAAATATCAAAATTTCCGAAGAGACAAAGTCTATGTTAAGTTTTGAATCTGCGCTAACAGATATCTTAGCTACAATTATTGCATTCATATTATTTGAAGCAGTACTTGCAGGACATTTTGATCTGCAAACATTAGAAGAAACACTTGGAAGAGCAGTTGTTGTGGGTTTGGTGCTTGGGTTTGGTGTAGGAATTCCTTGGATGTATGTTTCAACAAAGCTTGGAAATGCTCAACATGCATATATGCTAACATTAGGTGTTTTGTTTGTTTTATTTTTCTTGGCAAATTCATTTGGAGAATCCGGAGCTTTGACAGCATTAGTATTTGGTTTAATGATTGGAAACAAAAGACATCTTTCAAAAATACTCAGATTTAAGCTACCAAAAATTGAGATGGATGATCCAACGCATAACCAACTTACATTTTTGGTAAGATCATTCTTTTTTGTATTTGTAGGATTGATGGCAAGTTTTGGACAAGTAGAATATCTTATCTTTGGTGTTCTAATTACAATTGTAATTTATTTTGGAAGAATGTTTGTTGGTAAAATAACCCTAACCAAGAAATTCTCGTTATTAGACAAGGCAGTTACAAATGCGATGATACCAAGAGGATTGGCAGCTGCAGTACTCGCTACATATCCAATTACGATGGGAATATCAAATGCAGAAGCATATCCACAGCTTGTTTTCTTTATCATCTTATCATCAGTGGTAATTACAACAATTGGATTAGGAAAATCAAAGAAAATCCCCCCTCCCGAATCAGTGGAAGGTGGTTTTGTTAAACCAACTGAAGGAGATTCGGATGAAGGGATATTTACTGATGATCATATAGATAAATCAGTTGGAGGGGGTTCTGTTAAACCAACTGAAAATTCTCAAAAATAGATCACAGATCTAATGATTCTTTGAGGCCTTTGTACCTATTTCTAATAGTTACTTCAGTGACATTTGCAGCTTCCGCAATATCACGCTGAGTCTTGTCCTCACCATTTTTTACACAAGATAGATACAATGCGGCAGCTGCTAACCCCATAGGATCTTTTCCAGCTGATACTTCATTGTCTTGAGCCATTTTTAGCACCTTTGTTGCATATCTTTTTGTTTTCTCTGCAATTCCAATTCTGCTTGCAATTCTTGCAACACATTGAATTGAATCAGTTACTGGCATCTTCAAGTCAAGCTCTTTGACTAGCAATCTGTAACATCTTGCAATATCTTTTCTTTTGATGTTTGCTGCTTGCTCTACATCTTTGAGATTTCTTGGAGTTTCAGTATCTCTGCATGCAGCATAAAGAGCAGATGCCATCAAAGCTGAAATCGAGCGACCTCGAACTAGACCTTTCTCTAGTGCTTTTCTATAAATGTAGGCTGCTTTTTCAATAACTGCATCAGATATTGCTAGTTTGTCTTTTAGTCTGTTTAATTCGCTAAATGCCTGTCGGAAATTTCTATCAACTGGTTCATGAACTTGACTTCTACTATCCCAAGTTCTGAGTCTTTCAATAGTACTTTTCATAGAGGCTGTTAGAGGTCTACCTGATGCATCTTTGTTTATAGGATTAATTATTGTTGCAAGACCCATGTCATGCATTGTTAGGGATGTTGGAGCACCGGCTCTTGCCTTGTTTCCTCCTTCATCTTGTGTAAAGGATCTCCATTCAGGTCCGGCTTCTTGTAGTTTTTCAGTAATTACAAATCCGCACTTTGAGCAAAACATTTCTCCAGATTCATTATCAGTAACTAGTTTTCCTTGTGCACATCGTGGACATAGATCCTTGCCTTTACTTACCATGATTATTTCAGGAATCCTCTTTTTCATGGTATTTATGAATCAACAAGTTTTTTCGTCAAATTTCATGCCAAAAATGAGGCTAACAATAATACTGAATAGTCATTATTGAATTAAAGTAAGAGTATGAAGTTTCTTTGGTTAATTCCATTGGTAATCGGAGTCTTTGTTTTGGTTCCAAATATCTATGCAGAAACTATTACACGGAATCTAGAAGGCGGGATGGATATTCAAATTACATATCCTGAAGAGATAGTAGTAGGTAGAGAAGGTGTCATTTCTATTTTGGTTAAAAATAACGGATGGGAAAATAAGGAAAATATTTCGTTTGGAATTTCATTATCAGCGATACCGGGATTAATCATAGAGCCATCAGATAGGATTACTTTGGAAAAACTTGCTCAAGGAGGATCATATGGTGAAAATATCAGTTTGCAAATTCCCAGTGATGCAAGTTTGGGAGTACATTATCTAAATTTGAAATACTCTCATGTTCTTGTTGCAAATAATGAAACACCAAAACCGCCTTTTTTTCATGATATTGCAATTCCTTTGATAATAAAGAAAGACCCAAGTGTAACAATTCACACAAAAATGCCTGAATCAATTTTTTCAAATGCCGAGTTTCCAATAGAAATTGAAGTGTTATCAAAAGACATTGACATTAGAAATGTTGGAATTAAGATTATTCCTCCAAAAGATATAGAATTTAGAGGAGAAACACTGCATACATTCTCAAAAATTCAAAAAAACATGCCTATAGCAGTTACATCTCAAATCATTACACCAGTTAAAGAAGTTAATACAGAATACAAGCTTCCATTTCAAATCATTGTTACATATACAGATGATATAGGATTAGACAAAGAAGATTCGCAAACAGTCTCAGTGGTTTTACGACCTAGAACATTTATGGAATTAACCACAGATGGTGGAATTTGGATTGGAAGTTTTTTTATTGCTCCATATGTGAGTCTTGGAACAATTATTGGAATTCCTGCAGGTGCAATCATATCATTACTAATTAGGAAAAAACAGAACTCTAGTAAAAAACGACCAAAAAAGAAAAAACTCTAAGACTCTAATTTTTCTTTAATTTTTTGAATGTATTTCTCATTATATACATTGAATAGTTTTATTTTGTTTTGCGCCAAAGCCATAGCGCCAGGTCTACTGTTAATGTGATCTTCAGCAATTTTTTGCTCTTTTAATAATTTTTTAAGATTCTCCTTTGAGGATGATTCTAGTTTGGAAAGTAAAGTTGTAAGTTCTTTCTCAAGATTGTCTTTGGTATTAGGAATTTCAGGTGGATCAGAGCCAATAATTTCCTTTGTAGTAATATTTCCAAATACTTTTTTGTCTAATTCAAGCAATAATAAAAAACAGAGATAGCGGTATAAATTTTATTTTATAATTTTTCATACAAGTGAGTGCAGTGCAATCAAACGTTTTATCTTTTTGATAATTTTAGTCTTCATTAATGGCTTATTGTATAGGTGAATGTAAAAAATACAAGGCTCTCAAACCATTACAGATTGGCAGATATGCTGCTGGACAAAAAAGATGCAATTATTGTGAAATATTTGTAGAAATTGATGGAATTATTTGCCCATGCTGTAAAAGCCAGTTACGATGCTTACCTAGAAGTAGAAAAGGAAAAGAAAAATACCTTGCTCAAATTGTAAGATAAATCAATGAAAGATCAATTATTTTAAAAAACTAGATTTTAGATTTTTTCATGCCTAAGAATTAAAGTTCTATTTATAAGAAATCAATACAAGTAAGAATATGGCAATTCCAGCAGATGTTGAAGAATATGTTGAAAAACATATCAAGTTAATGATTTCCCAGACTGAGACATATTTGCCATTTATCAAAGTTGCATTTCCATATTCAAATAATGTAGCAGATGGAGTTTACAGTCTAATTATTGGAAGTGCATTATCTGTATTTGTAAATCAATTTGCAATGAAAATGAAGTATCCAACTGCAGAAGATTTTACAGACTTTGGAAAGATTGCCATAAAGTACAGAGATCAAGTAGACAAGTTTTTTACATAATTAAGCAAGTTCGCCTAAAAAATGAACAATATCATTAGTTACAACAACTGTTCTATCCTTTGGAACATGGTATAGTTTTTTTGAACCATTACTTGACTGAATTATAATTTTTGAGAATGGATCTTTGAGGGATTTGTAAAGAATGCCCTTTTCTCCAACTGATTGTGACCAATGAGTTCCTTGAACAAAAGATATTGTTTGAAATTTGATTACTTGATATGAGAAGACCATTTGCATTAATTGTTAATTATTGCACTCATTAAGGATTTTCCCCCAATTAATGCTGTAATTGATAAGCCAATATTTGCAATTACATTGATTGCAAGTGCCCCATAGTGATTATTCTCAAGAAGATTGCTTGAATCAAGTGCAAATGATGACATTGTAGTAAGTGAACCACAGAACCCTACTGCAGCAAAAAGAGAGTATCTGCCATCAAGGTTCCATTGTTCTGAAAATACTACAAATGCACCAAGGATAAATGCGCCAATAACATTGACTATCAAAACATTGACAGGTAATGTATTGAAAAGTAAAGGAGATTCAGTAATTTTGTATCTTAGAAATGCTCCAAATACTGAACCAACTGCAAGAAAAACAAATTCTAAACCTTTCATCTACACCATACTAATTATTTGACATTATTAGTGCTATTTGGGAGGATTTGGGTAAATTCACACCTAATTTTGTTTTTTCAGAGATACATGTCTATGGTTTTTATAGGTTCAATTATTTTCCAGACTAAATGACCCTTAAACTAAGATGCGATGACTATGGTTTTGAATGTGAATTCATTCTAGATGGAGAGAAAACCGTAGGATTGATCGAAAAATTAAGAAATCATTTTGAAGAAGAGCATGGAATCGATTATACAATTGAAGCAGTTACTCAAATGATTACAAACCGTGGACATTCTTTAGAATCAATAAAAAAATAGATTTTTTCTAAAAAAATATTTTTCATTTTTAACATTTATTACATTGTGTATTGTATCATACTTAAGAACCAAATCAAGCGAAAATTCTAGGAATTTTTGGTTTGCAATGTTATGATCTTAATACAAAATTACCTGAAAGTATTTGTTTTTATTTGATAATCACTAATACTAACTAGTAGTGTTAAAAAATTATTCAAACGATTATGATGTCAAGTGTGAACTAGATACTTGCAAAACCTACCCTGCAATAACAGATTCTGAAAGAGGAGAAATTGTTTGTGGGGGATGCGGTCTTATTCTAGTGGAAAACATGTCTGATGCATCATATGAAAATAACGGTTACTCTCAGGAAGATTTTATGAAGTTGGCAAGAACAGGTCCTGCAACATCACTAACAATGAATGATAAGGGATTATCAACTGTAATTGGTACAAATAAAGACTCTACTGGAAAAGCATTATCCAACAAAACAAAATATGAATTCAATAGATTACGAACATGGGATCAGAGAAGTAAATCAAGAAAGACTGCTACATTAAGCAAGGCCTTTACATTACTTCACGGAATGAAAACAAAATTAGGAATTCCAGATAATGTTGTAGAAAATGCTGCCTATCTTTACAGAAAAGCAGTTAATGCAAAATTAACTAGGGGAAGAACAATGGCTTCATTGATTTCTGCCTCATTGTATGCAGCATGTAGAGAAAACAACATTCCTAGAACATTAGATGATGTTGCCGAGGCTGGAAATGTAGAAAGAAGAATACTTTCCCGAGATTTAAGAACCATAATCAAAAAGCTTGAATTGAATCTTAATCAATATGACACTTCATCATTTATCTCAAAAATTTCAAACAATATGAATTTGAAGGAGAAAACCAAACGAGATGCATTTGATATACTAAAGCGATGCGAGAAGGAAGACATTACCGCTGGAAAGCATCCTGTAGCACAAGCTGCTGCGTCATTATATCTTGCATGTATAATGAATGGTGAGAAAATTAGTCAAAAGAAATTTTCAGTAGAATCTGGAGTCAGTGATGTTACAATTAGAAATAGAGCTGTTTTGATTAAGAAAACATTAAAGCTTATTGAGTAGATCATTCAAAAAAATCCTACAAGTTAATTGTAGGATAAAATATTTTTTCAAATAATACATCTTTTAGTCTGTTCGCCAAATCAATTATGACACGTACTTGTTCCATTGTAATTTCTTTAAGACTTGTAATAGTTTCATTTAATTCTGAAATCATATCTTGTAATCTCATATTTTCATTTTTTAGAGATGATATCTCTCCTCGAAGATTGGTATTTTCTTGTTTTAGTTTATTATTTTCTTCAGTTAGTCTTTTTATTTTTTCTGACTCTGTTTCTTCTGGAAATGGTGCTGGTGCGGGTGCGGGTTCTGGCATTCTAATTGGTTCGGGTTCTGGAGAAGGTTCTGGAATTTCTGGAGGTTCTGGTTCTTGCTCTGTATTGATTGCAAAGACAAATGGAATGCTTGTCAAAATAATCAAAGTCAAGCTAAAGATTAAACCAGGTTTCATTTTTCCACATACAAATTAGAATAATTTTGTATATGAATATGATTACTGATTTCTAAGAATGAAAAAGAAAGTTATTTGTAGAAATCAGGTTCTTGATCTTTCTTTTGTTTAGGAAGATCTTCCATTACTGCTTGAACTACTTCATTGTGGTTATATGTTAAATGCCTAAGAAATTTCGCTGATTCATCTGCTCTAGTTTTTTCATCAGCAAATAACATCTCAGGACTACTTAACTCTGCCATCATTGTATTGCATTCTTGGCATGGATTAAAGTCAAGATATAGCTTCATTGATTTGTGTCATCCTCCTTAGTATTTAGACTATTTTATGGATTGAGGGATAGGAGCCTCCTTTTTTTGAGGCTTTACCTTATCAATTGAATCAATCATATCTTCTTGTGTTATTTTGATGTCTTTGACATTTTTAGATTTTCCACTAACAAATCTCTTTAAAGCAGTAATAGCTGCTCTATTTGCTACTGCTGCAATTTCTGCACCGCTAAAACCATCTGTTAACTCTACTAGTTTTCCAATGTTAACATCATTTGAAAGTGGTTTCTTTTTGGTATGAATCTCAAAGATGTGTTGTCTTCCTTTTGAATCAGGGTTTGGAACTTCGATGATTCTATCAAATCTTCCTGGTCTTAGTAATGCTTCATCAACTATATCTAACCGATTTGTTGCACCAATAATCAAAACATTGTGTAATTCTTCTAGTCCATCAATTTCAGTTAAAATTTGAGATACCACATTTTCAGTTACATGTGAGCCTGAATCTCCACTTCCTCGTCTTGGTACAAGTGCATCTACTTCATCTAAAAAGATGATACAGGGAGCTGCTTGTCGTGCTTTTCTGAAAATTTCTCTAACTCCCTTTTCAGATTCTCCGACCCATTTTGAAAGTAATTCAGGACCCTTGATACTGATAAAGTTAGATTCTGTCATTTTGGCAAGTGCTTTTGCTATCAATGTTTTACCAGTTCCAGGCGGACCGTGAAGTAAAATTCCCTTTGGACTTTCTACATTTACATAATCATAAGCTTCTTTGTATTTCATAGGCCATTCAACTGCTTCACGTAATTCTTCTTTTAATTCATCAAGACCTCCTACATCATCCCAACTAACATTAGGAGTTTGAACTTGAACTTCTCGCAGTGCACTTGGTCTGACTTCTTTTAATGCATCTTGGAAATCATCTCGAGTAATCTTTATTTTCTGAAGAATTTCTGTAGATATTTTTTCCTCACTTAGATCAACTTTTTCAATATCAAGAATTTTGCGTAGAGATATCATTGCAGCTTCCTTGGCTAACACTTCTAAATCAGCGCCTACAAATCCATGTGTGGTCTTTGAAATTTCTTTAAGATCAACTTTTTCATCAATTGGCATTCCACGTGTATGAATTGATAGAATGTCAAATCTTCCTTCTTCATCAGGAATTCCAATTTCAATTTCTCTGTCAAATCTTCCAGGTCTTCTAAGTGCAGGATCAATTGAATCAGGTCTATTAGTAGCAGCAATTACTACAACTTTTCCTCTAGATTTCATCCCATCCATTAATGTTAACAATTGTGAGACTATTCTCTTCTCAAGTTCGCCAGATACTTCATCTCTTTTTGGTGCAATTGAATCAATTTCATCAATGAAGATAATACTTGGAGCATTTTCTTCAGCTTGTGTAAATATTTCTCTAATTCTCTCTTCACTTTCTCCATAATGTTTTCCCATAATTTCAGGGCCGCTAAGAGAGATAAAGTGGGCATTAGTTTCACCTGCAACTGCTTTTGCAAGAAGAGTCTTTCCCGTACCTGGAGGTCCATACAATAACACACCTTTTGGTGCATCAACACCTATTTTCTCAAACAATTCTGGATGTCTCATTGGAAGTTCAACCATCTCACGAATTTTTAGAACTTCACGTTTTAATCCTCCAAGTTCATCATATGTTATTCTTGGAACAGATGCATCAATCGCTTTTGTCATTGCACCAAGCTTGAAGATAGTTTCTTCTGTAACAATAACTGGTTTTGATGGTTTTGTATTGGTTACAACAAATTGTATTTTTCCACCCATTGAAGTTGGTAGTTGAATTGAATCATGTACAGTAAATACATGGTTTTGGAATGAATTTATCATGAAATAATGTAATTGTTCTTCATCAATTTGTAATTTTTCAGTTGGAGATAATGTAATTTGTTCAGCATTAAATGCTTCAACAGGTTTTATAGAGATTTTATCTCCAATAGCTGCTCCAATATTTTGTCTTGTAATTCCATCTATTTTGATAATTCCTGTGCCATATTCTTCAGTTGAACCTGGCCATAATTTTACATGGGTTTTTTTGTTATATGTTAATTCTAATATTTGCCCTGTATTCCATTTCTGATCCTCAATAATTTTAGGATCAACAATTGCTCTACCCATCCTTACATGTTGTTGTGGAATTTCATCTATTCTTAAAATAATTTCACTCATATTTTTACCTCAAAAATTATGGGAGGTTTATTCAACCTCCACCGTTTTGCCTTTTGGTTTTTCTTCTTCAATTAACTTGAAGACTATTTGTAAAACTCCGTTTTTGTAAGAAGCCTTTGCAGAGTTTTCATCAATTTTTTGTTGTACTGGAACTTTAACATGATATTTCTTTTTGTCATGTTCTGCAGAAAGTTCTACAATCTTGTTTTCAACAACAACTTTGACATCAGTTTTTTCAACTCCTGGCATCTCAGCTATGAGTTTTACTACTTTTTCTTTTTCATCGACTATTGTATCGACTACTGGTTCTCGTGTATCAGAAGTTGGAAGAAGTCCTGGTTTGACATTTCCATATTCCTTTACAACAGGTTTTCCATCTGGACCAACAGTCATTGTGTATCCATAACAATATGGACCAGTGGTAGAACCATTACCCTTGAATTCCTCAAAAATGTCATCTATGTTAAAAAAAGAGTTTGACATTCTCTTGAAGATTCTATCAAATTCACTATCAAAGAACATTGTCATATTCACCTATACTATGTAATGTATATGACATTATATAAAGATTATTGTAATTTTCTTGATTTCTTACATAATCCTATTATAATTGACATAATATAATAATCTTTAATGAGAGTGGCCAGCATGTCCATACCAGAGATTGTAAGGGAGATAATTACTAGAAATCGATCGATTTATGATTGTATGAAAATGGATCTGATAAACTACACAGCATTAGCAGTAAAGATTCAACCAGAGATTGAAAAAATACTAGGAAATTCTGTTAATCTCAATACTGTAGTAGTTGCAATAAAGCGATATGCAGATTCATTTGAGTCTAAAGATGAGGTAAAAGATGGATCAGTTTTGAAAAATGCTCGGTTGGCATTAACTGATGGAATTATGGATATCAAATTTTCAGTTAAGGAATCTGGTGAGATGGATCCTATGGCTATTTTGGATAAATTCTCCAAGATTACTAATAATTACGAATTTTTTAGGTTATCTGATTCTTTTAGATTTCTTACTGAAGACTTGGAGGATATCCGACAAATTTTCAATAATGTCCCAAGTAGGGAAGATATGTTCAGTACTGGGCTTGCAAAGATTAGAATTTCAATTCCTAATGCTCAAAATCAGTCAGATGTTGTCTCTTATGTTGCGGAGGTATTACATACAAATGGAATTGAGCTTGTAAATGCATTTTTTAGTCAAGATAGCATCATCGTTATTCTAAATGAAAAAGATGCTTCAAGGGCTTATGATATTTTACATTCGGATATAATGAGAGCCTAAAAATTTTTGTTAATAAGTAATACCCATTTTTGATGTTATCTCATAGGATATATTCAGTAATTTTATGGGTACAGGTAAATGGCTAGAAATAAGAAAAAAATTGTTGTTTTAGGTGGAGGTTTTGCAGGTTTAGAATGTACTATAAAATTAGAGAAATTTTTTAAGAATGATTTAGAAATTGAGATTGTTTTAGTTAGTGAGGATAATTTCTTATTATTTACTCCAATGTTGCCACAGGTAGCATCTGGGATGATTGAAACTAGACATATTGTAATGCCAATTAGAACAATTACTAAAAAAGCGGTTTTTTATGAAGGCAGAGTCAAAAATATTGATCCGTATGGAAAGATTGTCAATTTATGGGGAAGTAGAGATAAAAGAGGAATTTCGATTCATTACGATTTTTTAGTTGTTGCATTAGGAAGTGAAACCAATTTTTTTGGAATGAGTGATCTTGAAAAGAATGCTTACCAGATGAAGACACTCAATGATGCAGTTCTTGTAAGAAATAGGATTATTGATATGTTAGAGCAGGCTGAAAATGAAACTAACCCAATTTTAAAGAAAAGTTTTCTAACATTTGTGATTGTAGGCGGAGGTTTTGCAGGAATAGAAACTGCAGGAGAATTGATGGATTTTCTTTTGGATGTGAGAAAATATTATCCAAATATCAAACGAGAGGATATTCGCGTAATTGTTTTAGAAGCACTGCAAAATATTTTACCTGGTTTCAGTGAAAGTCTTGCAAAGTTTGCCCAAGAAAAATTATCTGGGCGTGGAATCGAGATTAAGCTTCAAACAGCTGTTACGAGTTTTAATGGAGATGAAGTGATGATTAAGAGATCAGATATTGATAAAGATGCAATTGATGATTCAATGGTAAGTTCAATTCAATCAAAAACCGTAATTTGGACTGCCGGTGTTACTCCAGTTAATACAATCAAAAGATCACTATTCAAAACAGACAAGGGAAAAATTATCGTTGATGATAATTTAGAAGTGGTCGACTTTCCAGGGGTTTTTGCAATAGGTGATTGTGCATTATTTTTAGATCCTAAAACTCAAAGACCTTTTGCACCTACTGCTCAAATTGCAGAAGCTCAAGCAAAAGTTGCTGCAAAAAATCTTTATTCTTTGATTAAAAATAAAGAAAAAACGAAATTTGTTTATGAATCAAAAGGGCAGATGGCAATAATTGGGAAAAGAACAGGAATTGCCTCGTTTTTGGGAATGAATATTCACGGTATTGTTGCATGGCTTCTCTGGAGAAATGTTTACTTGTCAAAAATACCTACATGGGATAAGCGTTTCAGAGTATTTCTTGATTGGACAGCAGATGTTTTCTTTGATAGAGATATCTCCAGATTGAAATTCATGAGACGTGAGCCAGAAAAAGAATACAAGGTTTTGGATGAAGTAGATGATGTTTGGTAAAAATAGAATGCCCCCCTTTTACGCGTAAATTTAGACGGGACTAGAAAGTTTAGAATTTAATATTTCTAAGGCCTTCAAGAAGATTACTTAGGCCATCAATGTTACCTAAACCATATTTTGCAATTTCTTGAACGATTTCTTGTTGAGACAAATTTTTGGCATTATCAATTAATCTCTTAATCCATGAATCTGTTTTAGGATCTAATTTCTGTGCAATTTTTTCAATATTACCATTATCTATTAAACTCAAAATTGGTTTCAGCATTTTTTTTGTGTAGATTATTCCATCAGCTGTTATGTTAAATTTTTCACTTAATTCTCCTTCGGGTTTCGATCCTGCTCCTATAATATCATTCAAATTTTTAGGAACTACTTTTATCAATTCCATTTTTGTCAAATTGTATAATCCTTCAGTTACATCTTTTTTTCCAAAACGTTCATCCATTGCAGTAATGCAACAATCTTTGAGAATTTGCATTGCTGATCTACTTTCTTCTTTATCATGTAGATAGATCAATGCCCATCTTTGGAATGATGATAACAAGTGAGGTGGATCAGCATAAACCAATTAGTTCAGATCAAGAAATGCACTACTTGTTAATTAATTAGATCAAAAAACCTTAATCATAAAATTTCACAATATATGAATTCTGTAATAATTTCAAGAAATCATCTCATAGTTTCATTAGTTTCAGAACATAAGATATCAAAATCCGTTTCTATACTGTCTAATGAAATTTTCAGTTCTCCAGGTAAATTATCTACCAAAGTCACAAATTCGGTAAGAGTTGTTGCTTCAGGCTCTTGATAACTAAATTTTGAAGAAAATCTTTTCAATTCACCATACATTGTATTAGAATCTCCTCTAACTTGGGTGTAAAATGAAAGTCCATTAAGATTTTTCTTTATAATACGATGAAAATGAACTGCTTGATCAATTGAAAGTATTTCTTCTAATAATGTCCACAATATAGCTGAAATCTCAGAATGTTTGCTTGATAATAACAAAGAGCGATAACTTACATTATTTAGCATTCTTTTAATTCCTCTTGGATTTGTTGGTCCAAATCTAGACATCATATGAAGAAGAATTTGGGGCATATTGGGTACTATTGTTTTAGTAAAATCCACAATCAAAGCTTGGGAAGGAACAGGAATGGCAATTCTAACTTGGAATATTTTTTCAAGATAATCACGTCCTTCTTTTTGCGTATTTGGATCTATTCCATATTTTTTGTACCAAGCATGTTGAAGGCGCTTAAAATCAACGGCTGCTATGAATACAGTATTTTCCACATCAAGAAATAATTTCATCATTGCCACAAATCACAATTCTAGAGTATGGGACGGTTACAGGAATGAATTTTTCGGTTTCCTGTTTTTTGGTAAAGACGTCAATTCCATTTTTCAAGATCAGTTTCTGTCCTGAAATGGAAACACCGCATCCATACCCTGATAGCACCTTGATGTCATAGTGATTGTTTTTTCCACGCAATGTCATTTCCATTTTCTCCATTTGCAAAATGAAAATGGTTCACGTATGGTATGATGACAGAGTTTCATTTTTCTGACTTTGTGCCCATACTGCGACCATTTTGCCGTCATTTGTGGGAAAAGATGTTCATTTTTCATTTTTCCACGCTCACAAAAGTGGAAAATCCATTCCCACACAACCACTCATTTTCTTACAAGTCCATGTTGCAGTTCATGCAATACTTTTGACCATCAGGAAGTGTGTCTATCATTTTCTTTGGATGCTTACATTTTGGAACAAGTTCTGCCCTGATCTTCTGCAGATTGGAAATTACAGTTTCATCATAAGTTAGAATTGCTTTTGCAACATCTTCAACTTCGGTTTTGTAATTCCAATTCTTTTTGAAGTGCTCCATTGCTTGTTTTCTTTGGTCTATCCACCAATCAAGCATCTTGATTGCTTTTTTGACTGTCATTGATTGGTATTGATCAAAAACAAGATCTTAAGCAAATCCCAAACAATAACCCGTAGCTATACTTTCTAGTCCCGTCTAAAATTACGCGTAAAAGGGGGGCATTCTATTTTTGATGATGTTTGGTAATCTAAAATTATTTTTAATTAATTTTTTGAATTAGAATATACAAAAATTGAAATTTATAGAAACTTTCTTTTCAAACTATAAACAAAAATTGCGGGTGCCAAGAAATACATGCCTAAATTCATGACAATTATTCCTATTCCATATCCCAACATATCTTCTTCTGAATTAACATCTACATAATTCAGAATTGATAATGAAGTCAACATTGGAGTAATGGAGAATTTTACTAATTCCTTGAAAACAGTATTCTCCCTCTCAAAATCAGCGATAGTTGGTGAAAATGAATAATAGAATTGGTTGAAACTGGTCATAAATGCAGTACCAGATTCAGTTGATAAAATAGTATTATCTCTGAGTTCTCTTAATTGTTGAACTTGGGGTGCAAGTTCAGAACCATAAGTTGCAGTAGCGATTAGGCATCCGCCACCCTCTTGATTCTCATCTGATTGTGATGTATTATTTTGATTTGGATTAGATAAAATTTCAAAAGAGTCAATTGTTTCTTCAAATCTTGAAAGTTGGGAATCAAATTCATTTACGCCATTACTGTATGAAAGAGTGTAAAATTTTTCGTTACCATAAACCATTATTTCTCTAAATTTTACATTATATGATTGTCCATCTGATGAAAAATTTCCTTCGGCATCAATTGCATATGCTTCATTTCCATGAACGGTAATCTTTTCTTGAGAAATTACATTCAAATTTCCGGATTCAACTGCTTGCCTTATAGTTTCAATTTTTTCGGAGATGAGATCATCAAGACTTCTTTGGTTCGTTAACTGTACCGTCAAAGAAATTACTGGGTTAATCTCTCCAATTTTTGGTCCGACAGCTACTACGTCAGGAGAATTTGGTTGTGATTTGTCAGGCTGTTGTAATAACCAACCTTCAGGTACGCTAAATGCAATTTCATGTTCCATACTTTCATATTTTTGGTTACCAGTTGAGGGAGTTGCAACAGACTGTATACGTTTAGGCTCAGATAATTCAAGAAGATTTGGAATATCAGATTCGCTAACAATTGTAACCTTAGTGATTCTTACATCTTCAGGATTTACAGGTCTGTCATTGGCGTCTGTTTGAACTGCTGCAATCTTATCAAGTGTTTCAAAACTTTCTGCAGTTACCAATCTGCCAAATACTGTGTATTGCTCATCAAGGAAGTTAGAATCTTTATGGACAATGAAAAATTGAGAACCTGCACTGTTTGGATCAGCAGATCTTGCCATTGAAACAATTCCACGATTATGCTTTATTGTATTAAATTCTGCGTTGATTCTTTCATCAGGTCCTCCTGTTCCCCAAGTGTTTGGATCACCATCTATTGTATTTGGATCACCACCTTGAATCATAAAATCTGGAATTATCCTATGAAAGAGAGTTCCATCATAATATCCACTTAGAGATAATTTAATAAAATTTTCAACATGTGTTGGTGCGTCAGCAGGAAAAAATCCAATTGCAATTTTTCCTAAATTTGTTTCCAAAATGACAGTAGGATTGGTAAAATCATGAAGGTTTACAGTTTGGGCAAATGCTGGATTTCCAAAACTTGTTAAAAATAAAGATAAAGTTATGGTTAGAAATATTTTATTCAATATTTTTTTTCAAAATAGCTTACATAAAAGCCAATTGTATTAGTTTTTAACAACCTCAAATAAAATTACTACATGCAACCTGATGAAAAGATTCAGGCACATTTAGTTTCAGTCTGGAGAGAATCTAAAAAATTCTTTTCAATAGGTGGAAAAGAAGGAATGCTAATTTTGACTGATAAACATCTCATGTTTATTCATAAAACTGAATCAAAAATGAATTGGTGGAAAGCCATAACTCAAAGACAAGTGGTTAATTTTATCAAATCAAAAAATACTATGATTCGCCATGACGGATATGATGAAAAAGAGTTAATGAATGATTTAGAAGATGAGAGAAATATTGAGTTATCATTTGACAATATTTCTAATATTAGTTATGAAGAAAAGGATTGGGGTACTCCACTATTAATAGAATATGAAAAAGATGGGAAACAAGAGAAATTTCAATATTCAATTGCTCAAGATTGGGTAAAATATCCTGTAAAAGAGCCCATGAAATACATGAAGGTGGATTGGAAACCTTTTGTGCAATATATTAAAGACAGGCAGAAATTTACAAAGTAAAATTGGGAAAAATTTTTGCTGTTGGTGTTGGACCTGGCTCTCCAAAATATGTAACTGAGATAGTAAAGGAGATTATTGAGAATTGTGATGTTATAATTGGCTACAAATACACTCTGAAAACTATCGAGTACTTAACTGAAGGAAAAGAAGTTTATGAAATCACTATGAATAATCAAGAGGAATCTTATCAGAAAATTCTTCCAGAACTCGGTGATAAAACGCTAGTAATTCCATTTACAGGTGATGTGAATTTTTCAGAGTCAGAAGTGGTGGATAGGTTAATAGAAATTTTTGGAAAAGTGGAAATAATTCCGGGTATTAGTTCAATTCAGGTTGCTGCATCAAGGGCTCAAGTTCCTCTTGATAAATCAAAAATAATTACAATGCACGTAACAACTCCAATTGATGATAAAAAGTTAGAATTGCAAAAGGCACTGATTGATGGTTTTAGTGTAATTTTAGTTCCAAGACCATGGCCAAAACAACCTGACAAACATTTTATGCCATCAGAGATTGCAGCTTATCTTCGAGTAAATAATTTTGATACTAGTAAAATTAAGGTTCATGTTTATGAGGCAATAACAACTGAAAACGAGACAAGTTTTGTAGGAACTGTAAAAGATTTGGAGGGGAAAGAATTTTCAGATTTATCAGTAATGGTATTTAATCAAACGAGTTTGGACTCATACATGAATTACAAATGGCAGTGGAAAAATTAATTTCCCGAGTTTTTGCCTTGACCTAAAACTAAACTATCAGAACTTGGAAAAACATATGCTACAATTCCCATCCATTGATAATCAGGATCATACAATCTATAGAATCCTGCATCATTAAATGTAATAGAAACTGATTTGCCAGGCAAAATTTCTCCTGTGGATATTCTACCATCTGCTGTATATCTATCATAACGAGAACCATAATTTTCTTTTCCACTTTGAATACTATGCGATACAACATCATCATTTACAATAGTTATAGTTGTACCTGGTTGTACTGAAATTCTATCATGAGAAAAGAACCTCAGACTAATATTAGAACTATCTGTGGGATTAATTCCAGGAATAACATCATCAGTTGATTTTAGTCCAGCTGAACCTTTAAGAATACGAATAGTTAGATCAGTTGATTTTAACTCTGTAGAAACTGGTGTGATTTTAGATAGTTTAGATAGTTTTGTTGTATAAAGTACTTTGTAACTATCATCAGAGGTCGTAATTCTTCCAGTAAAACCATAAACAGATGCATCCTTGCTTTCTTCAACTAATCTTCCAAAGAAGCTTATCGAAGTATCTAATCCCCTAGAACTTTCTACATTTCCATTAATTCTAATATATTGGCCTTCACGTAAGAATTTTCCATCTAATTTAGAAATTGTAAACTCTTCATCATCTAATGTGATAAATCCATCTTCCGTTACAAAATTAATTGTGCTTCCACTTTGCTTTTGAGAAGATAACCCTAGATCAATTTCTGATATTTTGATTGATTCTTCAGTTACAGCGAATCCAGAACCTTCTAAAAGATATGGTTGATTCTGAGAAACCTCAGCATATGACTCATTGATGAAATATCCTGATGAAACAGCAAGTAATACTAGTAGAGATATAGCTGCTTTCATGATTAATTTCTCATCTAATTTGGTTTATAATTTGCTATTAAATTATTTTAGACTGATTAGGCAAAACCATGGATAATATCGAAAATTAAAAGCCAGGCATCTCAAAACCTTCTTGTTGGGCTAATTCTAACATGTAAAATTCAAGATAGCCTCCTGCCAAAAGAAGAGCTATAACAATTCCAACTTCGAAAAGTGTTGGTTTGATAAATTGAGTCAGATTGACTTTTTTAGTAATTGCTTTAATCAAAATGAAACTTCTGGAAATTCCTATAGAGTATGCAGTAAGTTCCATCAATCCGAATGGAGATAAAAACAAGATTGCAAGTGGAGGAACGTCAGCTAGAATGGGGGCAGTAGTAACAATAGCGGCAAAAGCAAAGCCTGTAGACCAAGCAGAGAAAATTCCCCAAGCCACTCCAAATCCAGGAATAAACATGGGTAATGCAATAGTAGTGTTATGCACAAAGATTCCAAATGCATCAATATCCAACACAAGTTCTTCAAATTCTAACATGAAGTTTTTAGCATCTTCATCACTAACAGATGTCATAGAACCTAATTGATATGCAGAAGCAAAAATTGCTAAAAATATGAAAAATGTGACCGTTCGAATTTTTTTCACATTGTCATTGATTATGAACGATATTTGAGGGTTGGTGTAAGCGCAGATTTAATTAAACCTGATAGTATTTTTTGATATGAAAAAGGAATTATCCTTTGTCTTAAACTATGCATTAAACAAAGGATTTCAGATTCATCCGGATGCTTTTAAAATATTAGAAAATTTGGATGTAAAAAAATTAGAGAAAATAATTAAAGAAATTGTAAGAGAGAAAACTAGACAAAAATTATTCCAAATCAATCAAGATGATTTAGAGACATATTTAGGAATAAAAGAGGATTTAACCTTGCAAAGTGAAGTTAAGATATTATCCGAGCCTACTGGTAAGATAACATCTGGTGAGGGAGTTAAAGGATACAATGCGTTATTTTCTAGCCGTTTTAACAAATTAAAGCGAATTATTTCTGATAGACCAGAATCAAAAATGTTAAAATCCGCAGCTTCTGTGAAAACTGCAAAATCGGATGATGATATATACGTGTGCGGTCTTGTTTCAACACGAAATTCTGAAAGAAACATCACCAAACTGATCTTGGAGGATCCTTCAGGTTCTTTTGAAGGGATTATTTTCGATAATGAACTACAAAAAACAGCAAATGCTCTTTTGATGGATCAGTTTGTCATGGCCAGAATCAATTTGGGAAAGAATTCAGGCTATATTATCAAAGATTTGATTCTTCCAGATATTCCTGATCAGGCTAAAAATAAATCAGAATCTGAAGCATATGCTGTATTTCTTTCAGACCTGCATATTGGAAGTAAGTACTTTATGGAAGATGAGTTTTCTGAATTTGTTTCTTGGTTATCAAGTCCTGATCCAGTTGCAAGAAAAATTCGTTTTGTCCTAATAGGTGGAGATGTTGTAGATGGTGTTGGAATCTATCCTAATCAAGACAAAGAGTTAGTTTGTCAAACTATTCAAGAGCAGTTAAAAAAGGTAGAGGAGTTAATTGATAAAATTCCAAAAAATGTCAAAATTATCATTATGCCGGGAAATCATGATCCTGGAAGAAGGGCTTTGCCTCAGCCAGCAATCCCAAAAAAATACAATTCTGGCTTATGGGAAAGGGAAAATGTGGTAATGGTTGGAAATCCAGCCTTTGTATCATTAAACGGTGTTAAAATCATGATGTTTCATGGTCAAAGTATTGATGATATTGTTAAGACTACACCTGGTCTAAGTTATGACAAACCGACTAATGTAATGCGACATCTTCTAAGAGCAAGACACCTTAGTCCAATTTATGGAAGTCAGACGCCAATAGCACCAGAGATGGAGGATCTTTTAGTAATTGAAGATATTCCAGATATTTTTCATGTAGGCCATGTTCATAGAGCTGAATTAGATATGTACAAGGGAATTTTATTAGTTAATTCCGGTTCTTGGCAGAAACAGACACCCTTTCAGGCCAGTGTTGGAATGACTCCAAATCCAGGAATAGCTATTATGGTAAATCTAAAAACTTTTCAGGTTTTCCATGAAAATTATAGTTCAAATTCAGACAATGTCTTGCAAAGTTAAATCATCTTTGAATGTTTTTTTTATCATTTCAGATGAGATGGTAAGTTTGTATTTTTTTGTCCTTCCATGAATTCCTTGGTGGATTAGTCTTCCAGTAATAATACCAGATAGTTCAATTTCACTTAGCATTTGTGTGATTCTTCTTTGAGTTAGCTCGTCTCTTCCAACTACTTTACAGAGATTTTTGTATGAGGAATATATTTCCCCTGTTGAAGAGCCGTTTGCCTTCAAAATTGCTAGAATAAGCAATTTTTCATGGAGAGGGTATGATTTGAGGGATGTTTCTTCCTTGTTTTCTTCAATTTTTTGGGTGGCTTCCCTTACATGCTCAATTGTCACTTTTTCAGATTGTTGCCTCTCAGCAATCTCACCTGCTACACGGATTAGATCAATTGCTCTTCTAGCATCACCGTGTTCTCCTCCTGCTAAGGCTGCACATAGATTTAGGGCTGGTTCTTCAACAGAATTCTCTATGAAGGATTCATGAATTCTTTCTTCGAGTATTTTTTTAATTTGTTCCACATTATAATTTGTAAATACTATCTCTTCTTCTCCAAGACTGCTGATTACTCTAGGATCCAGTTTTTCTTTAAACGTCAAATCATTTGAAATTCCAACCAAGGTCAGAGACCCTTGTTTTAGACGCTCGTTTGCCCTTGTAAGTTGATATAAAATATCCTTACCTGTTTTAGCTACTAATTGAGCAAGATGATCAATCTCATCAATAACAAAAATGGCATTTAATTTTCCCTCATCTATTTTATTAAGCAATCTTTTGAAAACTTCACTTGTAGCCAATCCACTTGATGGTAATTCCTTTTCAGATAGGTCTAATTGTCTGCCTAAACTTACCAATAATCCATAAAGGGTTGTTTCATCTTTGGAGTTTGAATATACTAATTTAATTGGAAAATTAGATTTTTCAACTCTTTCTTGAATTTTTGAGAGTACTTTTTTAACTACAAGTGTTTTTCCGGTTCCTGGTTTTCCATAAACCAAAAGATTAGACGGTCTGGATTGTTTTAGAATTGGTAATAATGATTGGGTAACTTTTTCTTGTTCAGAATTTCTATGAAGAATAGTATTTGGAATGTAGGTAAAATGCAAAATATCCCTATTTTTGATAATTGATTTTCCCGATTCCGCTGCATCAAGCATTCT
Organism: Nitrosopumilus sp.; assembly: GCF_025699125.1. Classification (NCBI taxonomy): domain Archaea; kingdom Thermoproteati; phylum Nitrososphaerota; class Nitrososphaeria; order Nitrosopumilales; family Nitrosopumilaceae; genus Nitrosopumilus; species Candidatus Nitrosopumilus sp. The sequence goes on from NZ_JAILWC010000003.1 coordinate 54,749, forward strand.
ATCTATAGGATCAGACACACTCACACACCTTCATTTCCATTCAATACTAACATAATGATATCTAAATTAAGAGAGTATAGAATAGAATAGTAATTGTAGTTTAGTTCGTAATTAATTATTTTTAGTTAGTTTTAGATTTTCTTAAAAAAAAATAAATTTTAAAAAAATAGAGTGGAAATATCGGTGTGTGGGTTAATCCTAAAAAAGAGTTAACAGTTTTGTTAATGAGTTGTTAAGAGAAACCCAAAAAACACCATTTTGACCCCTTTATTTCCACTCCAGGCGTTAAGATAGGTGTTAACAATGTGAATATCGTCAAAATACCCCTTTATTTCCACTCCAGGCATAAAAATAACCATAAAATTGGTTATGTTGTTAGATAGTTGTTAATAACAAAAAATAGGCTAGGCGTGACCTAGGCAGTCAACGTTAACAAACTAATTAGTTAACAAATATTCTGGGATCTGTTGAACTGTTAATTATTATTCCAATAAATCTCTAAGATGACAAACAAACGAATTCGTATTGGTATGGAAGATTCAGATGGCGCAAAATATGATATTAAATTAGAAGGTAATGTGACTAGAGAAAAAGTTCTCAAAATATTTGAAATGATGGATTTGATGAATATTGAGGAAGAACAATCTGAAACAACAAACATGGATTCTGTAGGTTCAAAAATTTGGCATATTATTGATAAATTCTTCCCTATGGGTAAATTTACATCCACAAACATTCTTGAAAAATATGAAGATGAATTTAATGAACCTATAAAACTTAGTATAATTTCCACTTATTTATCAAGATTCTCTACAAAAGGTAGGGTAAATAGAACTAGAACTGGTCGAGAATGGATTTATCAAACTATTAAAATTGGCCAAAAACATGAATTATTTTCTAAGAAATAGTTACTTTTCTAATCAATAGCCTATCTTTACCAAGAATTACCTTGACGTATTCACCTTTCTGAATATCCATATATTTTCTAAATTGTTTAGGGATTGAAATTGTTCCTGCAGAAGTGATTTTCACTAAAACCTCATTATCTTGTATAGACATAATATGGTTATAATTTAATAATATATATAATTTAATAAATTATATAATTAATATATTATAATAAATTAAGGCTGTTTTGTATGACTAGTAATAAAATATTGTGAAACAAATTCCTAAAAACTTTGAAATATTTTTTAAGCGATAGAATGGCTGGTTTGAACTTCTTCAACCTTTGCTAAACCCTTTTCAGTAATTGAATAAGTATATGGTTTTGATTCTGTATTTCTTTGAACATAACCATCTTCAAATAATTTCTTCATAAGTCTTGATGTGTGTTCTCTGCTTCTCTTTAATGTGATTTGTATATCACGTGATGTCATAGCTTTGTTTGTGATTAGTTGTAACACATAGTTTGTTGGATTTGAATGTTCAACAGATGGAATATTAGGCACGGAAACTGGTTTTTCATGTTCAATTTCAGGAGTAACTTTTTCCTCAACCAATTTCTCTTTTACTTCACTTTTGGCTAATTTTTCTAGAAATTGTTTTAGATCAATATTCGGATCTTCTGATTTTTCCTCAATTCCATGTATTTCTAATGCATCTAGGCGTATTTTCATATCAATTAACTGCCTTTCATAATATTCTAGACGTTCAGATTGTGATGCATCAAATACTTCATTTTTATTTTTAATAAATGGTCGAATTTTATAATAGAGATACAATCCACCTAAACCAACTATGAACGCTAAAATCACACCTAAAATCACTTCAGGTTCAGGAATCTCTACTAACATCACAACTTTAACGCCTATGACGTGATTTATCGTGATTGAACAATATTATTTCACACTTTAGATTAACTAACTCACACACTTTGTCACAATAAAATCAAATAAGTTCAATTCACCATAATCACATATATCACATATTACATGCCTGTCGAATGAGCCTATCTATCACACTTATCACTTCATCCTCTCTTTCTGGGAAAATATCACTATCATTAATCACACTAATCTGTTCAGAGAGTTTGGATATCACATCAATATCATCAGGCAAAAGTATGCCTAAACCACGTAAAAGTATGATTGAATAGAATAATCCAATTAATTTTTCTCTAGATTGCCCAACTTGTCGATAATAGGCTCCTTTAGTTATGGAAAAATCAGATTCTAAAAGATTCTTCTGATTTAAAATAATTTCAATTTGTCTTTCTGTAAATAGAGATTTTTTGATAATTTTACGTATAATGTTGTTAAAATTAGATCCTTCTAATTCTGTCATAGCTATACAAATCTGTATACTGCATTCCAATTAAACTTTAAAGAGCCATCTACAAATTCATTTTATGACTAAAAACAAAGTTGAAACGTTCCTAAAATCAGAATTAAAAAAGAAAAATGCGTTATTGTTTGTATTAATCGATTCAGAAGTATCTAATCTTGATGAATCAGCCAAACTTGCCAAAGATGTTGAAAAGATAGGGGCATCAGCAATCCTGGTTGGTGGTTCCTCAGCTACCGATCAAATTGAGATGGCTCAAGTTGTCAAAGGAATAAAAAAAGGAATTAAAATTCCAATTATTCTGTTTCCTGGAAATGTTACTGGTGTTGTGCCTGATGCAGATGCAATCTTGTTTAGTTCTTTAATGAATTCAGAAAATCCGTACTTTATTACTCAAGCTCAAGCCTTAGGAGCTCCAAGCGTTCTAAAGTTTGGTTTAGAGCCACTTCCTACTGCCTATTTGGTAATAGGAGAAGGGACGTCTGCCTGGTTTATAGGTGCAGCTAGAGGTATTCCATTTGAAAAACCAAAAATTGCTGCTGCATATGCATTAGCTGCTCAATTTCTTGGCATGAGGTTTGTTTATTTGGAAGCAGGCTCAGGAGCAAAATCAAACGTTACTCCTGAGATGGTTAAAACTGTCAGACATGCATTTAATGGGTTTTTGATTGTTGGTGGGGGAATTAAAGATGTCAAAACAGCCGAAAGTTTAGTCAAAGCGGGGGCTGATGCTTTAGTCATTGGAACATTCCTTGAAAAAGGTGGAAGTATCAAAAAACTCCAAGAAATAGCAAAAGTAATTCAAAGAAGCAAATAGGACACATATCATGTCTGAAAATGACGCAATTTCTCGTATTAGTGGAATTAAAATGCCAAATTACTATCTGGATTATTATACTAATCTTTCAACTTACACTTATTCGATTTTTGAACATGCTGCAAAGGCAAAATCTAGCTTGGTTGATTCTTCAGGAATAATTGAACCTAAAATTGCTTTTGATCTTGCAGATCGGGTTGCAAAAATGCACGAAATTGATATTGCTGATCCATTACGAGAACTTTTAAAAATCAATGGAAAAGAACTTTCCGCACTAATCCTTTCAAAAGAAATTGCCTTGGGAAAATACACTCTTCCTGATTCATCCATGGAGGAAAGACTTGATCTAGCAGTTAGAGTTGGTTTAGCAATTGTAACTGAAGGAGTGACTATTGCGCCATTACAAGGTATTAGTGAAGTAAAAATCAAGAAAAACAAAGACGGCACAGAATATCTCTCAGTTTCCATTGCAGGACCTATGCGTTCAGCTGGTGGAACTGAATCTGCTGTAACAATGCTGATTGCAGATCATGTAAGGAAGGCAGCAGGATTAGCCAAATATCAAGCAAATTCATTTGATGATGAGACAGGCAGATTTGTAGAAGAATTAAGAATCTATGAAAGAGAAGCCAGCAGTTTTCAATTTCATATTTTAGATGAAGACATCGAACATGTAATATCTAATCTGCCTGTAGAACTAGATGGAGTAGATACTGATCCTTATGAAGTTGTAAATCACAAGTCCATGACTCGTATCAAAACTGATAGAGTTAGAGGTGGCGCATTACGTGTATTAAATGATGGATTAATTGGCAGATCCAAAAAACTTCTCAAAAGAATTGAATTATACAATTTAGATGGTTGGGAATGGCTCAATGATCTTAAAGGCGCAGTTCAGACTGGTGAGAATCAAGAAGACGCTGCTGCTAAGAGAATGCGTGAGGTAATTACCGGAAGATCAGTATTATCAATGCCCAACAAATTAGGCGGATTTCGATTAAGATATGGAAGAGCATGTAACACAGGATTTGCAGCAGTTGGAATTCATCCTACGATTGCTGAAATTCTTGATCACACAGTAGCTGTTGGCACACAAATTAAAATTGACATTCCAGGAAAGGGGGCTACAGTTGCATTTGTTGATTCGATTGAAACACCAACTGTTCGTTTGAATAATGGAAATGTAATAAAAATTAAAGATGTAAAACATGCATTAGAACTAAAAAATGAAATTGAAAAAATACTACATCTAGGTGATATTCTAATTTCGTTTGGAGATTTTCTTGAAAATAATGCCCAACTAATACCATCAGCATATGTTGAAGAATTCTGGATTGAAGAATTAAAACAAAAAATTCAAAATGTAAAGTCTGACGTTCCATATCTAGAACAATTCCTAAATAAAACACCTTCAATCGATGAAGCGATAAAAATCTCTCTTGATTTCAAAATTCCACTACATCCATACTATCTGTATTTTTGGGATAAAATTTCACCTGAAGATCTTAATGTACTTCTAGAACCTACAAAAGTCAGTGCGGCATTAATTGAATACCCATTCAAAGCTAAAAAAATACTTGAAAACCTTGGTACTCCTCATATAGTTGAAAACCAAAAAATAATTTTAGAAAATCAAGAAGCAAAAATATTTTTTAACATATTATTTAGAGAAAAACCAATTATTGATGATTCATCTGTTCCTACAATAATTTCAAAGTCATCAGGAATCCAAATCAGAAATAAATTTTCTACTTCTGTTGGTGTTAGAATAGGAAGACCTGAAAAAGCAGCTGCAAGACAAATGAAACCACCAACACATGTTTTATTTCCTGTAAGTGATAAAGGCGGACCTACAAGAGATATTCTCAAAGCATCTAGAAGTGAACACTTTTTTGCAAATATTTTCAATAGACTTTGTAATCAATGTAACGAACCTTCAATTGGAATAAAATGTTCCAAATGTGGTGTAAAAACAACAATTACCTATAGGTGCACTAATTGTAGAGATGTACTGAATGAGCCGTTTTGTGAAAAATGTAAACGAAAAGCTCCTGCCCATTCACATAAAGAATTTCCATTAAAGACAAGATTGCTTTTGGCTCAAGAGAAAATGGGACTTCGTGCAAAAGAGCCATTCAAAGGTGTAAAAGAATTAATTAATCAAGATAAAATCGCTGAACCTTTAGAAAAAGGATTAACACGACAAAATTTTGGATTAACAACTTTCAAAGACGGTACTGTTAGGTTTGATGCAACAAATTCCCCCCTAACTCAATTCAAACCATCTTGGATTGGAACTTCAATTGAGAAACTAAAACAACTTGGATATTATCATGACGTTGATGGAAATCCTCTTGAAAACTCAGATCAAATTATAGAACTTCGTATGCAAGATGTGATAATTCCTTATGAAAGTGGGAAATATCTTGTTTCTACTTGCAAATACATTGATACTCTTTTACAGAAATTTTATGGTGTATCTCCATTTTATAATGTAAATAATTCCAAAGAATTGATTGGTCATCTGATTATTGGTTTGGCACCTCACACTTCTGTTGGGATTGTAGGACGTATTATCGGATACACTGAAACTCATGTTTGCTTTGCAACACCAAACTGGCATTCAGCAAAAAGAAGAGATGCTGATGGTGATGCTGATTCTATAATGCTTCTTATGGATAGTTTACTAAATTTTTCAAGACAATTCCTTTCTGACAGAATTGGTGGATTAATGGATGCTCCATTACTTATTCAACCATTAGTTTTGCCACACGAATCTCAACCACAGGCACACAATCTTGAAGTTACAAAAATATTTCCTCTAGAATTTTATGAATCCACATTTCGTCAACTTAAAGCGTCGGACATTACATCTGTTGATATTATAAAATCAAGGCTAGAAACTGAGAGACAATTTTATGATTATTTCTTTACACATTCAACTTCATCTCTAACCACATCAAAATCTCGTAGTGCATACTCCACTCTTGGTTCTATGCTAGATAAATTTGACATGCAAGTTAAAAATGCAGATTTGATTGATGCTGTAAATACCTCAGAAATTGTTTCAAATGTAATTTCAACACATCTTGTTCCAGATATTATGGGAAATCTTAGAGCATATGCAAGACAAAACTTTAGGTGTACTGGATGTGGCAAATCTTATCGTAGAATGCCCCTTATTCAGACATGCATTTGTGGTCATAAACTGATTGCTACAATTACAAGGGGATCTGTAGAAAAATATCTCAAGCTTGCAAAAAGACTAGTTGAAAAATACGATGTTAGTGAATATCAACGAGGAAGAATCCATGCATTATCCGATGAAATTGAACTGGTATTTGGTAAAAACAAAGGAGATCAATCACTACTTACTGATTATGCCTAAAACTATCTTAGTTTAACGTATTCGTAAGCACCTAACTTGTTGTCAAAACAGAATTTAACTTTTTGAAAATTCTTTCTGAAAGATTTAACTTTTGAAAGTATTTTCTTTGGTTCCTTTTTCTCAATCACAATATTTTTAATTAGAGATGCAATTTCCTCCATTTCATTTTTCTTCATTCCAAGTCGTGTAATTTCAGACACTCCTAATCTAATTCCACCTGGATGAAAATAATTTCGTCCAGCTTTAATATCTCCTGGAATCAGTTGTCTATTAACAATAATGTTAGCTTTTTCTAAATCAGCTTCTACCTTACCGCCATCAGAATAATCTAAAACATTAACTGCAACCTGATGAGATTTTGTAAATCCTTTACTTTCACCTAAAACTTTGAATCCCATATCATTTAGTGCATCAGCTAATGACTTTGCATTTTTTATTACTGCAGATGCATAATCCTTTCCAAATTCTAAAGCTTCCGCAAAAGTTACTGCCTTTCCTGCCATATGATGAATATGGTGACTACTTGTAAGACCTGGAAATGTTGCTTTTTTAATAACCTCTTCGTGCTTCTCTGAACCTAAAACAAGACCTCCTTGAGGCCCAAACAATGTTTTATGAGTGCTCATAGTCATAGTATCTGCACCTTCACGCAATGGATCTTGGAATTTACCACCTGCAATTAATCCTGCTACATGAGCTGCATCATAATTAATATGAATATCATAGCTTTTTAGAAAATCTGATAACTCTTTGACAGGATGTGGAAACAAGAATAGTGAACCACCAAACATTGCCATTTTTGGAAGACGATTGTCTTTTTTTAACTCCATAATTTTTTGTTTGGTCTTATCTACATCAATTGTCATTTCTTCTGCATCAAATGGATAGAATTCAATTTCCAATCCATGAACTAAACCGGCAGTTCCAAAATGCTCTTTTTTACCATGTGAAATATGGCCTCCAGCAGGAATAGATGGTGCTAACATTATGTCACCAGGATTAGTAAAGGCAGAATATATTGCTAGATTTGCAACTACTCCTGAAATTGGTCTTACATCGGCAAACTTTGCTTTGAATAATTTTTTAGCTAATTTCATACATTCAAACTCTACTTCATCAATGTACACACAACCTGCATAGACTCTCTCCCCAGGCCATCCTTCAGCATATCTATTTCCAAAATCAGAAATTATTGCTTCACGTACAGCAGGACTTGGAATATTCTCACTTGCTATTAATGGAATTGAATTTTCAAACCATTTATGATGTTCCTTTAATTTTGTAAAAATTTTATCATAAGCTTCTCTATTTTGAGATTTGGTCATATTCTGCAACTTTATTTTCCCAATTTAAAAACACCGATAATAATCTAATTTTTCTCATCTTGATCTGGAAGGTATAAAAGGGGAATCTGGGGTTTTTGCATCTATGGGTATGCAGGCTACTTCAAAGGGCACTATGCCGGTAGTATTGTTAAAAGAAGGTGGTTCAGAAACTAAAGGTCGAGAAGCACAAAAGAACAATATTGCTGCAGCTAAAATTATCGCTGAAATCGTTCATACCAGTTTAGGTCCTAGAGGAATGGATAAAATGTTAGTTGATTCCTTAGGCGATGTTACTATTACAAATGATGGGGCAACCATCCTTAAAGAAATTGATGTTCAGCATCCAGCTGCAAAAATGCTCGTTGAAATTTCTAAAACCACAGATAATGAAGTTGGAGATGGAACAACATCTGCAGTAGTTTTAGCAGGTTCATTACTTGAGCATGCAGAATCACTAATCGATCAAGATGTACATCCAACAATTATTGTTGATGGTTACAGAAAAGCTGCAAAAAAAGCTAAGGAATATCTTGAGAGTATTGCAGACAAAATTTCTGCAAATGACAAAAACATTTTAACCAAAATTGCAAAAACGTCAATGCAAACTAAACTTGTTAGAAAAGATGCTGATCAACTTGCAGAAATTATTGTAAAATCTGTACTTGCTGTTGTAGAAAAGAATGGTGAAAACTATGATGTTGACATTGATGATATTAAAGTAGAAAAGAAAGCAGGCGGATCTGTTAAAGATTCTATGATTATTCAGGGTATTGTGCTTGATAAGGAAGTAGTTCATGGTGGAATGCCAAGAAAAATAACTGATGCTAAAATTGCTTTAATCAACACTGCCTTAGAAATCAATAAAACTGAAACTGATGCTAAAATTAACATTTCAAATCCTCAACAACTAAAATCATTTCTAGATGAAGAAAATAGAATGTTAAAAACAATGGTTGACAAAGTAATTGGTTCTGGAGCAAATGTGGTGTTATGTCAAAAAGGACTTGATGATATGGCACAACATTATCTTGCAAAAGCAGGAATTATTGCAGTTAGAAGAATCAAAGAGAGTGATCTTACAAAACTTGCAAAAGCAACAGGTGCACGAATAGTGACAAATCTTGATGATCTCTTTGAAAAAGATCTAGGCAGTGCAGAAATTGTTGAAGAACGAAAAATTGAAGAAGATAAATGGGTATTCATTGAAGGATGCAAACATCCAAAATCTGTTACCTTACTTCTACGTGGTGGTTCACAAAGAGTAGTAGATGAGGTTGAACGTTCAGTTCATGATGCTCTTATGGTAGTAAAAGATGTTATTCTAAAGCCAGAAATCGTTGCAGGTGGCGGTGCACCTGAAACATTTGCTGCAACAAAACTTAGAAGTTGGGCAAAATCATTAGAAGGAAGAGAGCAATTAGCTGCAGAAAAATTTGCTGATGCTCTAGAATCAATTCCATTAGCACTTGCTGAAAATGCTGGAATGGATCCAATTGATACACTTACACTCCTTCGTTCAAAACAACAAAAGGGTGAAAAATGGACTGGAATTGACGTAATGAAAGGTAAGGTTGGAAATATGAAAACTAGTGATATTATTGAACCCCTAGCAGTAAAACTTCAGATAGTATCTGCAGCTTCAGAAGCTGCTTGTATGATTCTTAGAATAGATGACGTGATTGCTACTCAAAAATCTGGAGGAGGTCCACCTGGCGGAGAAGGTGGAATGCCACCTGGAATGGGTGGAATGCCACCTGGAATGGGTGGAATGCCACCTGGAATGGGTGGAATGCCTGATATGGGCGGAATGATGTAAATTAGTTTTAAAAATTTTTCAAAAGTTTATTTGATTACAATATTTACGAACAATATTGAATAAAGCGTCGTCCAAAATCCTAACAGGTTTTAAGTACATTTACCTTATTGCATTCTTTGCATTGTTGGCAGGTTTTTTCCATCCGTTAATCACTAACACAAGTTTTGATAGTGTGATAATTGGAGTTTTGATATTACTTGTAGGTCTTGCTGGAGGAATTTTACTCTACAAAGCTGCTACATCTGAAAAGAAACGAGAAATATTTCTTGGAGCGGGTTTTACATTAATGGCAATTTCACTATACTACATCATTGCAATTGCTGGAAGAATCTAAACATCAAAGTATAGATAAAATTCATGTGGATGTGGCCTAATAGCTATTTCGCGTTGGTCCCGTCTTTCTAACTCTATGATTTTATCAATTACGTCATTTGTGTAAATTGTGTTGAGGAATTTTCTATCACTTTCTAATTCATCCAAAGCTTCTCCAAGACTTTTTGGAAGAACACCTATTCCTCTTCTTGATCTATCTGATTTAGTCATCTTGAAAATATCGTCACGTACTTCATCTCCTGGATCCATTTTCTTTTTAATCCCATCCATTCCAGCTGCAGTAACAGCTGCAAATACAAGATATGGATTTGATGAAGGATCAGGAGCTCTAAATTCTAGTCTTTTAAGATAGGAATAATTTTTCCCTTTTAGATGCTTTGGAACTCTTACAATAGCTGAACGGTTTCCTGAACTCCAAGCGATATATGCTGGAGCTTCATAACCGGGTACTAATCTATGATATGAGTTGGTTGTAGGATTACATATTGCAGATAATGCTTTTGCATGATTAATAATTCCACCACAAAAATATCTTCCAATCTGACTCAATTCAATCTCATCATCAGGATCAAAAAATACATTTTCTTTTCCTTTCCATAAACTAACATTCACATGCATTCCAGAACCGGAATCCATTGCAATTGGTTTTGGCATCATTGTTGCTACTTTTCCATATTTTTGGGCAACATTTCTAATTACATATTTGTATGATTGTGCAGCATCTGCAGCATTTGTTAAATAATCGTACTTTATGTCAATTTCACATTGTCCAGCAGTCGCAACTTCATGATGATGATTGTCACATAAAATTCCAAAATTATTTTTAAGAATATTGACACATTCATTTCTATACGGAGTTAGAGTATCTGATGGTGTACTTGGATAGTATCCTTCTTGTAACCCCATTGGGTATCCGTCACCTTCTTGACTCCATGGAGCTTCTTTTGATTCAATTGAATAGGATTGCCCTTTGTACGGAGTTAGAACATCCCAATGAACTCTATCAAAAACAAAGAACTCTACCTCTGGACCCCAAGTACTAAAATCAAATCCCTGAGATTTGATATATTCTTCAGCTTTTTGAGAAATTCCCCTTGGATCTCTAGATAATCTTCCTCTATTTTCCCCCCAGTAAATATCACAAAGAAGTCTGGCAGTTTTGTTTTCTGTCATCCAAGGAATTATTGCAAATGTATTTGGGTCTGGTTTTAAAAGCAGATCTGAATCATTAATACTGGCAAAACCTACTATGGATGAACCATCCAATTTTGGTAACCCGTCTCTCATCTGTTCAGGAGTAAACGTATCTGCTGAAATTGTAGTATGATGAAAATGACCTGTTAACCCGGTAAATTGTAAATCGATAAATTGGATACCTTCATGTTGAATTCTGGAGAAAACTTCATCTGGTGAATATGTTACTTGTATTGCTTTACCGTGACTTACTTTATAGGGCAATTTTGTACTTCAATCAAACACAAATACATCCAGCATTTAAGGATTAGGTAAGAAATGTCTGAATCAAATCAAATAGATATCAATTCATTACATCATATAGTTTTACGTGAAATTGAAAATGACTCATTGTTAGAAATTGATCCAAATTTTTATCGAGATCTTGCTGATTTCATAGGAAATTTACGAAAACAAGAATTTGATGGTGTAGAAAGTAAAATTAAAGATGCTATGATTGAAATGACAACTGAACTATCATCATTATTGATAAACATCAGATTGGATAAAATTTTACACTCTTCTGAAATAGAAATTGGATATCTTTTGGATGAAGAAAAATTCATTTTAGATTCTAAGGAGGAACAAAAAGAAAGAGTAGAAATGATAATTTCTGCGACGATTCATGGGAAATCAAAATTTCTTGAATCCTTAGCTCAAAACCACAAGACCAAAAAAATTGTTATTAGATTTCTCAACGAAGTAGATGAAATTGTTGGAGCAGATCTTGAAAAATATGGTCCTTTCAAACCTGAAGATATTGCAACAATTCCATATGAAAATGCTCAAGCCTTAATTGCCAAAAACATTGCTACCAAAGTTCGTTGGGAAGATTAAGTAGAAATTATGTCTGTTTTCTTTTGATATTAAATGTCTCACACAGGCGTAGATGTAATAGATTTTTTATTTTACACAATTTATCCAGTAATTGGAATTTTTACTGTTGAAGCCATTAGTAGATTAGTCAAGGCTCCAAAATGGATAAAATTGTGGGTGCAAGCAGCTGTATCAATGGGTTTTGGAATATACTATTGGTTTGTTTTACCTGCACCGCAAAATTTTCCATTAACCGCAATGGTGATGTTTGCACTTGCTATTGCACTTATTTATCAAGGAAGACGTGCAAAAATATCTCCTGATAAAAGTCCTTATTGATTTTAGAATCTTCCAAAAATCCGTTTAAAAATATTAGGTTTGTTAGGTCCACCATCACGTATAACTTTTTTCTCACCAAATCTTTGTGCTCTAATTTGGTTGAGTTTTACACATCTATGTTCTTCAGGAAGTCTATGTTCTGAACAAAATGGATCCTTACAATAATTACATTGAAAAGGCAAATCTGTTAAATCCCCACAATATGCACAATTTTCAGATTTCATAATTTTGTTACATGTTTTCTTTTAATAAATATGCCACTAGTTTGCTTAAAATTTGATTTTTTAATGTCTAAACATTTTTACAATGATAACCTAGTAAGATGATTTAGATGATTAAAGATAAAGTTGCAATTATTACTGGTGCAAGTAGTGGTATAGGTTTTGCAACTGCATTGGCATTATCAAAAGCAGGTGCTAAAGTTGCTATAGGAGCAAGAAGAGTTGATCGATTAGAAGAACTCGCAAAAAAAATTTCTGCTGATGGTGGTGAAGTATTTTTCCAAAAATTAGATGTAACTCAAAGAATTGAATGTGAAAATTTTGCTAACGCTGTTCTAGAAAAGTGGGGCTCCATTGATATTCTTGTAAATAATGCTGGTCTAATGCCCTTGAGCTTCTTCAAAAATCTAAAAATTGATGAATGGGATAGAATGATTGATGTGAATATTAAAGGTGTATTATATTCCACAGCCTCAGTAATTACTCATATGAAAGAGAAAAAATCCGGTCATATTGTTAACCTCTCATCTGTTGCTGGAAGAATTGTTTTTCCAGCTGGTAGTGTTTATTGTGCAACAAAACATGCTGTTGCAGCATTTAGTGAAGGATTAAGACAAGAATTCAGTGTACGGACAAATATTCGAGTTACAAGTATTGAACCTGGAGTTGTAGCAACAGAACTCAATGATACAATTACTGATGAATCATTACAAGGGTTTGTTCAAAATGCAAAAAAAATGGAGGCATTACAAGCAGAAGATATTGCAAACGCAATTTTATATGCAGTTGATTCTCCATCACATGTTAACGTTAATGAAATCTTGATAAGACCTACAACACAAGAACGATAAATTGTTTGATATTCCACACGTTGTAATTTTAGGAGGCGGTTTTGGTGGATTATCTACTGCAAATGAATTAAGAAATTCTCTATCATCATCACAAATAAAAATTACTGTAATCGATAAAAAGGATTGGTTTATGGTAGGTTTTGCAAAATTATGGATTATTAATGGAACTAGAACCTTTGAAAACTCAGTTGGTTCGCTAAATAAATTATTGAAAAAAGAAATCAATTTCATTAAAGATGAAATTTTGAAAATTGATCTTCAAAATAAAAATGTAAAAACCATATCTCACAATGTGTCATATGATTATCTTATAATCTCTATGGGTGCTATTTTAGCTCCACAAAAAATTCCTGGACTAGTAGAAAATGGATTAAATCTATATGATTACAATGATCTTTTAGAAATTCGTGATAGATTAGAAAGTATAGAATCTGGAAAAATTGCCATATCTATCATGGGAATGCCTTACAAGTGTCCGCCTGCTCCATTTGAGGCAAGTTTGCTCATAGACTCTATGCTAAGAAAACGTGGAATACGTGATTCTATACAAATTGATTTTTACAGTCCTGCCCCTATAACCCTACCAGCTGCTGGTCCTGAGGTAAGCAAACAAATTCTTGAACTTGTAAATTATGAAAAAATCATTTTTCATAATTCATGTAAAATAAAATCCATAGAATCAAAAAAACTGATTTTTGAAAATACTGAAGCTGATTTTGATTTACTTTTAGCCATCCCGCCTCATATAGCTCCAAAAGTAATTTATGATTCCGGATTAGCAACAGATCCGGGATTCATTTCAATTGATAGAGATTGCAAGACATCTTTTGAAAATGTTTTTGCAATCGGCGATGTTACTAATTTAACAGTTTCAGAAACAATGGCAGTACCAAAAGCTGGAGTTTTTGCAGAAGGGGAAGGTATTACAGTTGCCAAGAATATAATTTCGAAAATTCAATCTAAAGAGGAATCTGAACTATTTGATGGAAAGGGCGGTTGTTTTATAGAATCAGGTAGGGATACAGCTTCAATTATTGAAGTTGACATGTTTTCACACTCAAAACCTTCTACAAGTCTTACAGAATCAACTTCAGATAATCTTTCTAAAAAAATAGAATTTGAAAAGGAAAGACTGTCAAAATGGCTATGATTTATCTTGTTCATCTTTTGTTTTAGTAAGATGCTCCAAAATAGCTCTTACTTCAACTCCTAAATCTTGGGTATTTTTTGATAGATTCAACCTTTCAGGAATATTGTTTTTGAAATCTTCATCTGACAGTTCGATATTTCTTTTTTGAATACAATCAAGATGATCTTGATCAGTTGCAGAAATTTTATGACAAATATTGCAAATCTTCATGAATTAGATTAATCAATACGACGATTTAATAATTTCATTTTAAGCCTCTGAGACAAGGGATTGTAGTCTAGCTTGGTATGATACTAGTCTGGGGGACTAGTGGTCGCAGGTTCAAATCCTGCCAATCCCATTATAATTTTAGAGTTTTTAGTAATCTTTCAAAACTTTCTCTTGTTTTTTCTTGTTTGTATTGTTTTAATGCACTAATTATTTGATCTTTGGATGAATTTTTGTAAATTTTTTGAGCTTTTTTAGCTATTCCTGAACCAATGAAAAATGCTTGAGTAATTGATGTAACATTTGATGGTCTTCTCTTAGTACTAGCACTTTCAAAATCAATAAGAGTCGATTTTGTCTTACTGACGATAACATGTTTGGATATATTGCTTAATTCACCATGATCAAAACCTAGTTGATCCAACCTATAACAATCTTCCAAAATTTTTCTGATTGTAGATTTTAATTTTTTTGCACTACCAACACCTTTTAACAAATAAACCCAATCACTAATTTTAACTCCTTCAAGATATTCCATCACAAGAAAATTTTTACTCGCTACTAACATTTTTGGTCCAACATTTACAGAATTCACTAATTTCAATAAATCAGCTTCATTTTTCATTTCTTTTCTTTGAGAATCAGTTCTTCTAATTTTTAATGCAACCAATTTATTATTTTTTTTTGCTAGAACTACAACACCTACATATCCCTTGCCCAAAATAGACAAACTACCAATTGTTGTAGGACCCACAAATGAAATTGATTTTATTTTTAATTTTTCTAATTCATTAATTCTTAATTTTATTTGACGACTAGTAGCTTTTGGATATCCAAGAATTTTTGAGTATGGCTCATCAGAAAATTTCTTAATTGAAATAAATGAGTGTTCCATCTGTTGAAATCAACTCGCTTGCAGCCTCTTTAATTGATTTGCTTAAATTTTTCTTTCCTACTGAAATCTTGTAACCTCGTTTAAAGTCACTTTGTAGACCTTTTGGTATGCATGTCTGAAGATTTTTTTTCAAAAACTCTGACATGAATTTAATGGCATCTACATACTTTCTCTTTTCTAATGAAATTATTTTTCCATTATTTCCTACCCACATTAATTCTGAATTTTTAAGATTTTTAGAAATAAAGCTCTTAGAACTATCTTCTCTAAAAAAATCTGGTCCGTTCTTTGAGTATATTTGAATAATTTTTGAAGATTCTAAGAAGAAAAAGAGATAAACCTCCTTTTGTTGATCTGTATACGATTTACTTCTTAGTACATTAAATCCCGCCAATTCTAATTGTGTTGACAATGATGAAGTTGCTCTTTTAATCTGTCCCCAAATTATATCCGGACTTCTAATTTTAAAATTAAATTTAATTACTAACAAATTTTCCCAATATTTTTTTGATATTCTTAATTTTTTATTCTTAAAGAAAGTTAATGTAGCTTTGTCTTTAAAAGCTCTACAAATAAGAATAAATTTTCCAATGTTCTCGTTAGATATTGCAGCAGCTAAATTCCTGTTACTATCAATGGGATCAATCACAACAATTGGTGTTTCAAAATTCTTTGAAGTTTTTCCTATCACTTGATTTTTCTTAATTTGTGAGATTGATTTTATAACATTTTCAAAACTTCCAAAATGTAAAATCAAAACTTCTGATACATATCCGCTTAAACCTTGTTTTGCAATTTCTGCACCGTAAATATTATTTGATTTTAGAAATGTTTTTAGAACTCTTACCTCATTCTTCATTTTTAATGTCAATGATTTTTGCATAAATTTTGTATGAAAAGTAGATCTATCTGCAGAACTTTTCCATTCACCAATTTTTACATCATAAAATGGTACAACATTGATTTTAGTATTGTTAATTTTAGCTTCAACGTATGGGTGTTCTGAGTATCTGACATATGGAGAATATTTTTTTAATGAAGCAAAACCAATCTTTTTTGAAATTTCTTCAAACTTTTCTTCAGAAGTAGATTTTTTGAATCTGACAAAAATATCAATATCTGCATCTTTTGATAACCAGGTACCCTTTGCATATGATCCTCCAAATTCCAATCCTATGACTTCTGGAAATTTTCCAATTTCTTTTTCTACTAGCTTGAATGCTAAATTAGCAATTTTCTTTTTTGATTGCTCAATCACTTTAGATGGGATTACATCTTTGGTAACTTTGTTAATTACTTGATTCATTTTTTAGCTTTAATCTCCCCTAAATCCGAATAAATTGGTCCACTAAATGTAAGTTCACTTTTTTTCAATTTGAAACTAGTTATTTCTTGAATGCCAAAATCTATCATTTTTTGACTATCCAATTCTTTTGTTATATCTCCTATCTTCTTTTTAATACTAAATATTGTAATGTGTGGTTTGAATGGTTTGTCCGGAGAAAATCCTAATGGTTCTAAGACTTTCTCTACTTTTTTTGCTAACTGAATTAACATATTACCTCCATTTTCATCCGTACCTATCCAAACCACTCTTGGAAATTTAGGTTTCGGGAATGCACCAATTCCTATCAAATTAATATTAAAATTTGAAAACTCAATTGTATTAAGAGCATTAATAATTTTCTTAGATGTTTCGTCTGAAATTTCACCTAAAAATTGTAATGTAAAATGCAAATTTTTTACATCAACAGGCTTTGCATCGATCTTAATTTTATTTTGAATGTTTTTTATAGAATCAATTACTTTATTATTTGAAATTTCTACTGCTACAAAAGTTCGCATCACAACATTCTTTGATATATCTTTATAATAATTTCCGGTAACTTCATAGACGAGTCTTTTTTCTGACATGTATTGACAAAACTAATTGTATGCCTAACAGGCATGCCTGGTGCAGGAAAATCTACCATTGCTGAAGGTTTGAAATCAAAAGGATATGATATCATCAATATGGGGAATGCTGTAAGAGAAGAAGCAAAAAAAAGAAATTTAGAATTAACTAGAGCAAATCTTGGCAAATTAATGCTTGAATTAAGAGAACAGAACGGCCCTGGCGCAGTAGCAGAATTAGTAAAACCACAAATAAAGTCATCTACATCAAATGTGATACTAATAGATGGAGTAAGATCAAATGATGAAATTCAAGTCCTAAAAAAATTTGGTACTGTTAAACTATTAGCAATTCACGCTTCAACTGATACAAGATTTGACTTTCTACAAAAAAGAGGAAGATCCGATGATCCACAAACAAAAGAACACTTTGATGAAAGAGATAATCGTGAATTAGGAGTAGGAATCAGCAATTCAATTGCTTTGTCAGATTATGCAATTTCTAATATTGGTTTGACAAAAGATGAATTAATCCACAATGCTTATGAAATCATTCAAAGTTGGATAGAATGAAAACTCCTAATATTAACTGCAAAATTCAAATGATTACTCCGTTGAATTCATCTGAAGATCCTCAAAAAGTAAAAAAAGCAATTTCAAATATTTTTCCATATTCAACAATTAATTCTGACTCTTTTACAATTTCTGCACAATCAAAAGAATTACGATCATTTGAAAAAATTTATGAAGTAATTCATTCAAAAAAGTCTCAAAACGCCTATCGCAGATATTTAGAAAGAAATTTAGATAATAATACAACGTGGTTTTATCTCAACAAACAGGCAGCCTTTGTTGAACAAATAGCAATTTGCGAAGAAGCAGATGAATCTCCATTGGGCCCAATCAAAGTAATCATCACTTCATCTAATATTGATGAAATAATTGATTGGCTTGTTTTTGGGAATTAATCAAACTTGGTTAAGAAAATTAACTCAATATTGACTATTTTTTTTAGTTTGAATCTAAAATCATTTTTTTAGAATAATTATGAAATGTTTATAAAATTAGGCATAATTGCAGGCATTTTGATATTGGGAGGCATGATATTTTCTAATGAAATTGATGTCTTATTTCCTACCACTTCTGCTAGTGTAATTGATTCTTTAAAAAATGACATGTCTAATTTTGGTTCGAAAGCATCAGCTTCAGTAGAACAAAGAATTGATGGGTCTGTTGATAAAATTATAGATAAAACAGGCAATACTATCTCTAATGAAATTACTCAAACAGGGGAGAAAATTTCCAACGAAATATCTGATGTAAAAGAGTCCTCCCAAAAAATCTTGAAGGAAGAAATCTCTAATTTCAATCCAATTGAATCTGTTAAGAAAATCTTTTCAACTAACTCAACTTCACAAAATTCAAAATCAGTTGGCTCATCAGTTTTATCATCCTCAATTAATCCTACCACAGTCCAAACAAATTCTCCAATAACATATGAGACACTCTCTTTATCAACAAAACAACAATCTGATGATAATATTCTTCTCCACTATTCTGATTCAAGTGGAAAAACAAACAGCGTTAATGTTGTAATTAGAACTACCGAAAAAGAAATTTTTTCTGGTACTTATTTTACTTCGATGTTTGAAACTACTGTAAATGATGCTTCTGGAATTCCTTATTTTGTGGATATGATTATTGATCATCAAGACTATGGATTAGTTTCATCATCAGTGTTTAATCCAGGCGATTCTTCTGATTCAAACATTAATGGTGTGTTTTCACAAAAATAATTTATTTATTTTTAAACAATGATACAAATTCAGGTAAAGAAATTGTACCTGTATTTCTTATAACCAAAGTCATTTCTGATGACATTTCAGTATTATCTGGATTAATTTCTATTAATAATGCATTATTTTGTTTTGCATAGATTGGTAATGTATTTGCAGGTGATACCACAAGTGATGTTCCAACTATTACCATTAAATCACATTGACTAGCATAAATCATAGCTTTTTGCCAAACATCTTGTGGTAAAGATTCTCCAAACCATACTACATCAGGTCTTAGAATATTTCCACATTTACACAAGGGCAGAATTTCTGAAATATCTGATGTTATTTCTTCATTAAAATTACAAACTGAACATTTGATCTTAATGATACTTCCATGCAATTCTAAAACTTCTGAACTCCCTGCTTTTTGATGCAACCCATCAATATTTTGAGTCAAAACAACAACTTTGACATATTTTTCTAGTTCCGCAATTGCTTTATGACCAAGATTTGGTTGTGCTGCAAAAATGTTCTTCCTTCTTTCATTATACCACTCCCAAACTAATTTTGGATTATCATAGAATGCATCAATTGTTGCTAGTTTCATAGAGTCATGATTTTTCCATAATCCATCTTTTCCTCTGAATGTAGGAATTCCACTTTCTTGAGAAATTCCTGCACCTGTTACAAATACAACTTTTTTGATATTCTTAATTTGATCTTTAATTAATTCAAACATTTTATCTTATTTCTATTTCTAAAAGATCTCGCGCAGTTATTACTGAACTATGAATTTTTTTTGCTTCTTCTAAATGTCCATTTTCATCTTTATATCTTGCTGAAAAATGTGTTAAGATTAAATTTTTTACTTTTGCATTTTTTGCTATAGTAGCAGCTTGTTTTGCAGTAGAGTGACATGTATCTTGTGCTCTTTGTTTCTCTTCATCTAAAAACGTAGAATCAAAAACTAAATAATCACAATTTTCAAAAAATAATTCTAATTCTTTAGTAGGCATTGTATCCCCTGAAATACCAATTTTTTTACCAGGACGTTTTTCTCCCAATACTTGTTCTGGTTTTATTATTTTTCCATTGATTTCTATTTCATGTCCATTTTGTAATTCTTTCCATAAATTACCTTCAGGAATTCCTAATTTTTTTGCTTCATCAATATTGAATCTTCCCGGCTTATCTTTTTCTTCAAATAAATATGAAAATGCTGTTATTGAATGATTTGCTTTGCATGTATAAATTGAAAATTTTTTATCTTCAAAAACTTTACCTTCTTTGATAATTGTAATTAATACAGGAAAAGACAATCCGAAATTTAACACTTTGATGTTTGCAGCTATAAATTCTTCAATTCCATTTGGTCCAAAAATTTCTAAAATTTCTGTTCTATTTTGCATTGACATTGTTTGTAACAATCCTAGAATTCCAACACAATGATCTCCATGTAGATGTGTAACAAACATCTTCATTTTTTTATTCCATCCCAAACCCGATTTCATATAGGAGATTTGTGCGGCTTCTCCTGCATCAAACATTAAAATTTCACCGTCTCTTTCTAGACAGATACAAGATAAACCTCTATTCTCTGTCGGTTGTGCAGCTGATGTTCCTAAGAATACAAGTTTCATTTTATCAAAATTGTCCTAGTCAAGCTTTTATGCCTATAGATTTCATATTTTTTTAATCCCTTTAATCTCAATTTATTATCTAATTCTTTTTTGTACATAACTGCAATTTTTTTACGTTTGGGTAGAATTGAGAAAAACTTCTTTAAGATTACTTCTGGATTTTCTGATGTTTTTGAAGATCTTCCATATGGTAAATCAGTAACAATCCCATCAAACTCATCCGATATTTTTACTAGTTCTTGAAAATCTGTGTTCAAAATTCTCGATTTATACCCATTTACCTTGAGATTTTCTTTTGAAATTGTACACATTTTTTCATCAAAATCTAACCCAATTGCATTAATTCCCATGGATTCAGCCTCTAAGAGAGTCGTGCCTGTACCGCAAAATGGATCACATACAGTTTCCCCCTCCTTTATTCCTACTAAGTTAATCATAGCTCTGGTTAATTTCCAATCTAATTCATGAGGATATTTAGTGACCTTTTTTGGTCTATTCTCTTCTTTGATTCTCTTTGAGAATCCAAAAAAATTTTCTTTATCAGTAAAAATCAGATATACAGTAATGTCAGGATCTTCTAATTTCACTTTTGCATTAGAAAATTTTGAAATCATATCTCCCATAGATCTCTCTAATTCAGAGATATTGAATTGATTTAATGACAAATTTATTATTCTACAAACAAAGGTTTTAGCATTTTTTAATACGCCTAAATTTTCCTCATCCAAAAATAAGCCAGACATCTTTCTTAAAATTTGACCAGAAATTTTTACAAATGATGCACGTTTAGTAATTTCTTCCCAATTAGTTTTTGATTGTATAATTATCAAATTTGAAATAATTTTTATCTTAGAAAATCTATCATACATTTTAGATAATGCAATTATTTCATCAGTTGCAAGTTCAAGATGATCTTTAGATAGAATAAAAAAATTTTCTGGCATTATATTATTGCCTTTGCAATTGTATTTGAAACATCTACTATTGATGTTTTACCTGGAATTGTATTTGCACTAACAATTTTTGTTACTCCTGATTTCATAATTTTATTTCCTGCATCATTCATTAATAGAGCATGTGTACAGGCAACATAAACTCTGTTGCATTTTTGTTTTTTAAGAAATTGCGTAGCCTTAACTATACTGCCCCCAGTGCTAATCATATCATCAACTAAAATTAGATCTCTTCCTACAACATCAACATTTTTAGTTTGAATCTTAACCTTGCCTGTTTTTCTATCTCTTTTTTTCTCTAAAGCAATGTACTCTGAACCAAATTCCTGTGCAAATTCCTGTGCTCTTTTTTTCCCACCCTGATCAGGTGATACAATTAAAGGATTTTTCAGGCTCAATTTCTTAAAATATTGTACCAAATCTGGAATAGCAGTTAGATTTCTTGTTTTTATTCTAAAGTGTTTGAATCCAATTAAACTGTGAATATCAACAGCAATAACTTCTGATGCGCCAGCACCTTTGAATAACTTACCAATAACTTTCATTGTAACAATTTCCCCCGGCAAAAACTCTCTATCCTGCCTTGCATATCCCATGTATGGAATCACGGCAATTACTTGGGATGAAACTTCCTTAGCTTTTGAAATCAAAGATAATGCTTGAATCAAATTAGTATCTACAGGAGGATAAATTGACTGTACTACAACAGATTTCTTTTTAGATAATTTACCGTTTAGTGTAATCTTACTTTCCCCATCAGCAAAAACCCTAATCTCTGATTTTACAAGATTTGCCTTTATTTTTTTTGATAGTTTCCTTGCTAAATTTTCTGATGATTTTCCTGAAATTATTGATATATTACTCAACAAGAAAATGAGATCTGATGGGATTCTTAAGTTTTGAGAAGATTAATCCTCTCCACTACCATGACCAATATCCCCAACACCGAATTCATCTACGACCTTGTTTCTTGCCTCATCAAGTTGTTTAATTTCCTCATCCTCACGCTTTTCATCACCCTGATACACTGTTCTAATTGGCCATGGAATTCTAATATCGTATTTTTTGAATTCTTCATACATAATTATTCTGATATCTGTTTTAGTTTTGAATTGTGCACCATAATCCCTAACATAGACCCATAATGAAAAATCCAGTGATGAATCATTAAATTTGTTAAATCTTACTATGGGTTGATTTATGTCTATGTGGATGTCTTTGTCACATCCACAACTTGGTTTGTTGTTATCCAAATATGGGCATCTTTGCTGTCTAACTAGATGTCTCCCTTTTTCATCTATTACTTCTTTCATTGCACGTTTACCGATCTTTACTAAAATTGCAGCAACTTGTTTAGGGTTGTTGAGATAAGAAACTCCAACCTCAACAATTGCAGGAACCATTTTGATTTCCTTTGAATAGTTAATAATTTGAGAATTAACTAGCTGTCTAGTGGGAATTACTGCATAGGATTCATTCAATGCATCACGAATGAATGTTACTCTTGGTGTAATTTTGTGAACATATCCATTATACCCAGTATCCAATTGTACACGCTCACCTTCAGCAAAAATCTTATCTTTTCTAATCAAAATATACGCAAAATAATTTTGCATGGTTTCTTGTAATGCTAATCCTATACCAATTGCTAATCCTCCTGTTGCTGTTGCTAGTATGATCAAATCTATTCCCCACCAACTAATTACGCCAAGAACTACTGCAACAAATATTCCAATAGGTAAAATCTGTGAAATAGATTTCGGAAGATCTTTTCTTTTTCGTTTTGCATACCCTGGTGGTTTTGTTCCAGGAATTATTGGATCAAATCCACCAAATCTTTTTTCTTCTCTCCATGTATCTATGGGAAAAATCTCTTCAACAACTTGCCCAGGTTTTAGCTTTTTTCCTGATTCATTATTTCCAGTAACACAATCATTGTAATATTTCAGATATTTTCCTCTTTCAGATTTTTTCCATTCTTCAAATGGATCTTTAATTAACTGTTCATAGCTTCCAATTGGTAATCCTTTTGTTGTTCTAAATTCCTCAAGAAGTTTCATACCTTCTTCTGTTTTCAGATTTCTTGTAAATTCTTCTTCTATCATTTCATCTGGTGTATGTCTTGGAGGCACCCATTTGTAGAATTTATGAAAAAGATCACCATCATCATCTGGGAATCCACGTAATTCCTTCCAAGCTTCAAAGTCTTCCTTTTCTAAAGTAGACTTTTCTTTTTTACCAAGAGCTACTGGAATTAAATGTGCAATAGAATACCCTATGACAAGAATATTTATCGTGTTTAGGATCTTTGCAAATGTTTCACTGGGAGTCAAATTTCCATCTTGATATAACGATGTATCATTTTCAAATAGGGCAAATGACTGGATGTACAAATTTACTGATGTAATTAGAATAATGGCAAAAAAAGGTAAAACAGCAACTCTTAGAAATCTTGAAAGATGTGGTCGCACATAATTCAGTCTCTGTTTTTTAACCCATTTTGAAAATGTACGGTAGATTATCGCAATTCCAATTATGCCTACAATTAATACAATAAATGCTGCCTGAAGCGATTCAGATGAACTGAGTAATTGAGAAATACTCTCAAACTGACCTACTTGACTTGAAACTGCATCAATAATTTCATCTTCAGCCATTTAGATCACTCTTTGTATTTGTTTCTAGAATACATAGGTTTAACATGAATTATTATCACTGTTAAAATTTTTTATTAAACTATTATAAAATTTTAAATTTTTTACGCATAAAAAAACCTGTAACCTTTAACAATAGCAATTACCCTACTAACTAGGTGACCTATCAAGAAACAATTTGGGATGATTCACCATCTTTAAAATCATACACATTATCAAATTTTCGAACTCTCCCTCAAATTCAGGCTCTTGGAGAAGAGGCTCAATTTGAGATGGAAGTTGTTGGAAATGTTTTACCTTTTAAAGCAAACAACTATGTTGTTGAACAACTAATTGATTGGAATAATATCCCTAACGATCCTATGTTTGTTCTAACTTTTCCTCAAAAGGGAATGTTAAAACCGGAACATTATGAAAAAATGGCAACTGCTTTAAAAAATAATTCAGATAAAAAAGAAATTACATCTGTTGCAAATGAAATTCGTTTGCAACTAAATCCACATCCTGCAGGACAAATGGAACTAAATGTACCTACATTAAAAGATGGCACTAAATTATATGGAATGCAACACAAATACAAAGAAACTTGTCTTTTCTTTCCAAGCCAAAGTCAAACATGTCATGCATATTGCAGCTTTTGTTTTAGATGGCCACAATTTGTAGGAATGGATGAAATGAAATTTGCAATGCAAGAAGGAGAACAACTAGTACAATATGTTAGAGAACATCCAGAAATTAGTGATGTTTTGTTTACTGGTGGTGATCCTATGATTATGAAGGCAAAAGTTTTTTCAAAATATGTTGATGTTTTATTAGATGCAAAACTTCCAAATCTCAAAACAATCAGGATTGGAACAAAGGCCTTATCATATTGGCCATACAAATTTTTGACAGATTCTGATTCTCAAGAAATGTTGGATGTATTTCGAAAAATTGTTGATAGTGAAATTCATCTTGCAATAATGGGCCATTTTAATCATCTGAATGAATTATCAACTGACGCAGTAAAAAATGCGATTAAACAAATAAGATCAACTGGAGCAATTATTAGAACACAATCTCCTCTTTTAGCACACATCAATGATGATGCTGAAATGTGGGCAAAAATGTGGACCAAACAGGTTCAATTGGGATGTATTCCATATTACATGTTTGTAGTAAGGGACACTGGTGCTCAACACTACTTTGGAGTTCCATTAGTAAAGGCATATGAAATTTTCAAAAAAGCATATTCTTCAGTTAGTGGATTAGCAAGAACTGTTCGTGGACCTAGCATGTCTGCAACTCCAGGCAAAGTACATGTTATTGGAACTGCCGATTTACACGATCAAAAAGTAATTGTTTTGAGATTTTTACAAGGGAGAAATCCTGACTGGGTACAAATCCCCTTTTTTGCAAAATATGATGAAAATGCAATTTGGTTAGATGATTTGAAGCCTGCATTAACTGAAAAATTCTTCTTTGATGAAGAGATGAAAAATTTCAAAAAATCAAATCCTATAGATGACTATCCTGAATCTTAGAATTTATCTGCGAAAATTAATAGAAGGTTTTTAAAATCAGATTAATACTTTTTAGTGTTGAAAACAAAACTCTTGTTATTATTTTTGTTAATTATTCCGAGTATAACTGGAATTACATATGGACATACAATTGATTCTGTAGGTGAATATAGAGTAGAAATAGGTTGGATGAATGAACCAGTAGTTTCTGGAGAAACTAATGCAATTGAATTCTATGTTAGTCCACTAGAACCAGGATTAGAACTTAAAGATCAAGTTTTCAAAAATGGGATTACAGATTTAAAAAAATCAATTAAAATAAAATTAATTTACAAAGATGAAAGTATAACACTTCCTTTATCTCCTGATCATAACATTCCTGGAAAATACTATGCATTTATCAATCCAACTATTTCTGGATTCTATCAAGCGAATATTTTGGGAACGATTGAAGATACTCCAATCAGTTTATCAATGCATCCCCCCAAAGTTGAAGAACGTGCTTACATTGAGTTTCCTGAACCATCCGATCTCACATTAACTCAAATAATTGATGGACACACTACATTAATTGGAGATATTAATGATTTGAAAGAATCTGTTAGTTCTCTTGAAGAATCAAAACAACAAATGAATGCTGGATACATTGGTATTGGAATAGGTCTAATTGCTATTGTAATTGCTATTTCTTCTCTTGCAAAATCCAAAAAGAATTAACTAGAATTTGATATCTTATCATTTTTTTCAAAAGAACGTCTTAGTAATATTGGTCCAATAATAATCGTGCCTAATATTACAAAAATCAATGTAGAGAAAATACTTTCTGAGATAATTCCATAAGATAATCCCAATCCTACAGTAATAAATGCAATTTCACCTCTTGCAATCATTCCATATCCTATTAGTAGACCTTTGTTCTTATTTTTGAGTAGAATTATTGCTGGAATACCGGAACCTAGAATTTTTCCAAGAACAGCAATTATCAAAATTATTACAAATAAGACTAGATCCACATTCAAAATATTTGAAATGTCGATGTGTGTGCCAATTATTGCAAAGAAAAATGGTGCAAAAATAATTTGCAATCTACCAATAAATTCTTTAACTTGATTAGCTAACCTTGAACCTGCAAGCCCCATTCCTGCAGCAAAAGCTCCAACTATTGGATTAAGTCCGATACTTGCAGCAATTGCAGCTACACCAAATGCTGAACCTAATGCGGTTGCTTGTTTAGTACCACGAGATTCAAGAGAGTTAGGTCTCATAGTTGCTACAGTATGAACTATCTTGGGAAGCAAAAATACAGAACCTAAGAGAAGAACAACCCACAAAATCAATGATTCTGATATCTCAAACAATACTAACTCTACAGATGGTAATGAGTGTGCAATTACAATTGAAATAATAGATGATAAAATTGCCAATCCTAAGACATCATCAAATACTGCGGCATTAACCAAAATATTCCCTTCTTGAGTTTTTTCTTTTCCTAACTCATCCAAAATTGTTACAGCTGCTGCGATACTTGTAGCACTTAATGTTGCACCAATAACCATTGCAACTATCCAATCAATTCCAAGTAAAACAGAAATTCCATATCCTAGAATTAAAGGAATTGTAACTCCTGCTGTACCAACTATCAAAGATTGAATTCCTGCTTGTTTTAAACTAGAAAAAGGAAAATGAAGACCAGCTGAAAATAAAATTAAAATTCCTGCAATTTGCCAAAATGATAACATTAATTCATTTAACTCTACAATTGGTCTATCAGAGAATTGTATCAATCCACCTAATGCAAATGGGCTTAAAATTATTCCACCAATTACAAAACCGATTATTTCAGAAATTCCAAAATGTTTACAAATTTTTCCAAGTAATATTGAAGGAATCACTAAAATCAAAATTCCAACCAATGTTGGAATCGCATCAAATTCTGTAACCATGGTCATTAAAATTGGATTGAATTATTAAAACTAATTTTAAAAATCAGTTTTGAGATATGTTAGAAGAATCAGTCGTGGAATTTTTAGAAATTTTATAGAAAACTGCACCTATTCCAATAATTGTTAATCCCACAAGTACAACTTCGATCTCAAATTGAAATCCCATGTAAATTGAAATTCCTAATCCAAATAATGGTAAAATGGGAAATTTACCAATATTTATGGGAACTCTGAATTTTCGTTCAACATTAGGTTCTGTATAACGTAAAACAATTACTGCCAAATTTACTGCAGCAAAAGTTATGACTATTGCAAAAACTGTGATGTTTGCAACAATTACAATATCTCCAATTAATGTGAAAAGCGTTGAAACAATCAAAATCATTACAATTGCTATCCAAGGAGTTTTTGTTTTAAAATGAATTTTTCCTAACATTAAAGGAAATACTTTTTCTCTTGCCATGCCATAAAACATTCTAGATCCTGCAACAAGTGTAATCAAAACAGTATTGGTTATGGCAAAAAGAGCAATTGATGAAAGTAAGATGTGTGCTTCTGAACCTAATCCTCTTTCAGCAACTAACGATATTGGGGCAGATGAAGTTGCAAGTTCCTCCCAATTTACTACACGTACTACAGCTAAAGAAACTAGAATGTATATTATGCCAGAAATTAAAACTGATAAAATTATTGCTTTAGGAATTGTTTTTTTAGGCTTTTTTACTTCTTCAGCAATGTTTGCCATATCTTCAAATCCAATAAATGCAAAAAATATCAAAACAAATGCAATAGCAATACCCGTAAATCCTGATGGACTTTCAATATAATTTACTGGTTCTGGATTACTGAATGTAAAACCAATTATAATTATTAATATTAATCCCGAAGCTTCTATTATTGTAAAGATAGTATTTGTCCATGATGATTCTCTAATTCCTATAAAATTTACAATTGATAGAATAACTAATAATCCTATAGCAGAAATAATTATTGGAATATCTACAAATTCGGCAAAATATCCACCAAATCCTAACGCAACTGTTGCAGCAGTAATAATAGATGTGATTACTGTTAGCCATCCTATAAGAAATGCAAAAAAATTATTTTTGAAAGCATTTTTAATAAAAACATATTCTGCAGCAGCTTTTGGAAATACTGATGATAACTCTGCATAACTAAATCCTGCAAACAACGCAACAATTGAACCTAAAGCAAACGAAATCCATACAGCATCTCCTGCAATACCTGTAGCTTCTCCAATTAGGACATAGATACCAGCACCTAAAATCAAACCAACCCCATACATGGTAAGATGAAAGAGCCCCATGTGACGTTTTAATTCAGACATAATCTCAGATCCTAAGAAATCAGAAAATTTAATCCATATCCTACTATGTATGCAACACCTGCTGCAAGTCCACCAATGATTAGTGTAATAATTCCTGAACGAAGCATTGAATGTCGAACAATTTTTCCTTTGAACATACCTACTAGAAAAAATGCGGCAAGAACAAATATCGTAGAATAAATAAATGCGTCCGAGTTTGATTCAATACCCATCATTAAAAAAATCATGAATGGGAGTAATGGAATTAATCCAATTAAATTAAAACCAACAAAAGTACTCACAGAACTTTCAAGCGGATTTTTTTCATCATCAATTAATCCTAATTCCTCTTTCATCATTGTATCTATCCAAACTTTTCTTCTAGATGTGATTATTCGAACAACATCTTCCAGCAATTCATCCTTGAATCCCTTCTCTCTGTAAATTTCTCTGATTTCATCTCTTTCTTGTTCCTCCAAATTATCAATCTCCCACTCTTCTTGTCTTCTCTTCATCTGAACAAATTCATTTCTTGCTTTTGCAGCTTGATAATTTGCAGCAGCCATTGAAAATCCATCAGCAAACAAATTTGCAAATCCTAGAATTATGATAATTCCTGGGGATAATGATGCTCCAACTACTCCTGCAACTATGGCAAAAGTTGTTACTGCCCCATCAATCGAACCATAAATAAAATCATCAAAATGCCATTTCATATTGATGCAAGAGCTCTTGTTACATCAGTCTTACTAAAAATTCCTGAAATACCATCATTCCCATCAAGCACAACTAAGCCACTAACATTATTTTCTATTAGAACACCACATGCCTCTGCTAAATCTTCATTGAATTTTACAGTGATTAATCCTTTTGTCATTACATCTCTTGCTAATGATATGTTTCCAAATCCTTCCTCTGAAAGAAATCCACGTCTAATGTTTTGTGAAAGATTAAATCCAGAATAATCTTCCTCACTTCCTAACTCAATTGAAATTCTAAATAAATCTCTAAATGATATTATTCCAACTGGTTCTTCGTTTTGATTTTTAACAATAATCCTAGAAATTTTTCTCTCTAACATTTTTCTTACAACTTTATACAATGGAGAAGCTGTATGAGTAAATTCATAATCATGAGTCATAAAATCTACTACTTTCTTTTTATTTGAAAAGTTTTCTGCAACAAATTTTATGAGATCACTTTTTGTAATAATTCCTTTAACTTCACCCTCTTCTCCAATTGCCAATGAACTAATTCCTTTCTCAACCATGATTTTGGCTGCATCTTTATGATTAATCTCTTCATTTACAAATTCAATTGGTTTAATAATTTTGGTAATGGGAATATCATCTAATCCTTGAATTGAAGTTTCTGAAAATAAAAAAAACCCTATATCTTTTTCAGTAATAATTCCTACATGTTTTCCATTTTCCATAACAATTAATCTACTAATTTTTGTATTCAAAAGCATTCTAATCGCATCAGAAATTGTTGAATTTTTTAGAATTGAAATTGGTTTTCTTGCTATCTCAGTTATTGACATTCTTTTTTTTGAGAAATTTTTGTATAAAAACTAAAGTATAATTTCCAATTTTGATTATGTTTTAGAATTTCAATATTGGGAATAATGGCTCTTTTTATATTGGAGAGTTCTGAATTTGAAACATGGCTAAATTCAATAAAATTCTAGTACCTCTTGATGGTTCTGCAAACTCAATTAGAGGATTAGATAGAGCAATTGACATTGCTAAAGGTGGTAATGCTGAAATAACTGGATTCTATGTTTTTCATTTACCATTAACAGCAGGAATAAAATATACACAAAAAATGAAAGATGACGCACAGAAAAAAGCTGTCAAAGCAATTGGTCCTGCAATGAATAGAGCTCAAAAGGCTGGTGCTACATTCAAATACAAAACAGGCGGTGGTCATACCGGATCTGAAATTGTTAAATTTGCACAAAATGGAAAATTTGACATGATAGTAATTGGTGCACGAGGTGTGGGTGGTGCAAAGGAAGCATTCCTTGGAAGTACCTCGAACTATGTAATGCATAAAACAAAGATTCCTGTATTAGTAGTAAAATAGTTCATTTCTAACTTTTTCCATTTTTTCATATCATTGATATTCTGTATGTAATAACCTACAAGTATAAGAAATATGAAAAATTAATTTTGATGGTGTAAAATATGGTGGAAAATAATTATGATATTTTAGGGATTGTTGAAGGATCAACAGAAAAGGAAATTCGTGATGCATTTAGACGATTAGCTCTTCAATTTCATTCAGATCGTGGGGGAGAAAATGATCAATTTATCAAAATTAAACAGGCATACGAAGATCTCAAAATTGGTAAGAAGTATCCTGATACGGACATTGAAAAAATAAAAAATTCAAGGGTATATTCTGGTGATTCAGAAGCTGATATTAGAAGAAAAAATCAGATCTTAGGTCAAGAACTATCTAAAGAAATGAAAACTGCCGAAGAATGGGCATCTGCTTTGAACAGATCAAATATGACTGGTAGAAAATTATTTGGATCAAAAACTCTTGGAGAAATTGAACTTGAACGAAAAGCAAACGGTGCTTTATCAATCAAAGGAAATTTCATGGCTGGGAGTCTTACTTATGATGGTCCCATCATTATGCAAGGTAGTATTACAAGTCCATCATGGACACAAGAGTTTAAAACAAACATCCACCTTACTTCTGGAGATTTCAAATTTCTGGATCCTATAGAAAATAAATATCGAATTGATAATGGTGCTACAATTATTGTCGATAATGGAAATATAGTAGTTGGAAATGTTTTTGGTAGGAAATTTAGAGTAGAGGATCCTGAAGGAAAAGTTGGAGTATTTCAAATTCAAGAACACAGAACACATCTTTCAGCTCCTAAAGGAAAAATCATTGCTGAAAATCTTGTAAATACTGTATCAATTGATGCAGATTCTGTAATTGTTCTTAATGTGGAAGATGATGTGATGATATCTGCACGTGAAATATTATTTTATGGAGGAAAATTCACCTATGATTCTTTAATTGAATTAAAAAATGGTGGTTCAATACGATTTTTTGAGAATTTTTCAATTCAAGGATTAAGTGGCGATGCTATTATCAAACTTGAAAATGGCAAAAAAATTCGTTTATTTGATCTAAAAACCAAAAAAATCAGAGATTTACCTGATGAGTATGTGCCTAATAAAGAAAATTATGGAAAAGATGATACAATGGTAGGACATGGATTTACAATTACTTATGATATGTTAGATAATATCTCAAAAAAACCAACTAAAAAACAAAAAAGTTGGACATCTAAATTTAGTTTCTCAAAAAAATAATTAACTAATGCATCTAAATCACTGTAAATTTAACTAGAGATTATTTTTTTCCAAAACTATCTAATCCTTTTCTTCTAACTTCGAAAACGTTGTAATCATATTTCTGTTTTAGTTCAATGACACATAATTCAATAAAATCATATTCTGTAAGCTTTTTTACCATTTTATAGAAATTTTCACCAATTACGAAGCTGTTTCTTGAACAAAGAGAATTAATTTTGAAACAACGATTGACCGTAGGGCCAAAAATATCACTAATATTAGAAGTGGTGCTTTCAGCTACCTTTACAGAACCATATGTTACACTAATTTTGTAATCTAATTTAGGCAAGTTTTCAGCTGTAAGTTGTTTTTGTAATTCACCATGAGATTCAATCATGAATAAACAACATTCTAAAATGTTTCTCAATACTTTATCATCTTTTATATCGACATTTGAAAATCTAAACATCAAAGCATCTCCAATGTTTTTAACTACTTGACCATTGTGTTTTTGAATAATTTTTGCCATGAAATTTAGAAAGATTTCATATAACTTGGTAATATCCTGATCAGATAATTTAGATGATATTCTAGTAGAATCAGACATATCAATTACACCAACACAATCATTTTGTTCATGTTGAGAAAATTTCAACAGCATATCGCCCTCAAGCTGTTTGATAACCTCTTCTTTCTGTTTAATTTCAATTAATGATTCTTGTAGTTTTTGCGCCATGGAATCAAATGCATGAGATAATTCCCCAATTTCATCACCTGTTTTTATATTGGTTCTTACATCAAAGTTTCCACTTGAAATCTTATTTGCAGCATTTTTTAATTCAATTAATGGTCTTGAAAGAGATTTTGATATTACAAAAGCAACAATTCCCATGACTAAAGTAATTACAATTCCTGTTTCGAGAATTCTTTCTTGTAGAATTATTATTGGCTTTTCTACTTCTGCCTCATCAATTTCAACTAGTAAAACAATCCCTAAATCATTTGCACAATAAGATGACCCAAAGATTGGAACTCCTCTATAATCTGTGTAGAATCCAATATATTCTTCATCTTCATTGAAACATTTTTGAACTCCTAACGTATCCACTTTTTGTTGAAAAATTGCATTTTCAAAAAATCTAGATTCAGATAACATCAAATACTGATTATTTACAATATACACTTCTCCTGTTTCTCCTAATCCACTTTTATTTATCAAAACATTATCTATTGAGGCTGTTCTCATTCTTGAAATTATTACCCCTATTGGTTCATCACCTTTTTTACTATCATCAGCAAAAACTGGTGAAACTACAATCATTTTTTTACCAGATTCAGCTGGTTCAAATTCAATAAAAGATTCCTTCATGCCTCTTTTAAAAAATGGATTTTCACTAAAGTCTGTATCAGCATTTCCCACAAGAGAAAAGAAAATTTTTCCATTAGCACCAATTATCTTTACGTCCTCAAATCCAATTGAAAATCCAATTAATTCCTGAAATGCTTGAACTTGAATTAAGAAATCTCTACGATTATTTTCTTTTAATTCTTGAAACTCATTTTCAGAAGATTGATTCATTTGAGAAATTAAAAATTGAATCATTGGATCACTTGCAAGAATATTGTTTTGTTCTATTCTTGATTCAAAAAGTAATCTAAGCGTATCTCCACGTACTGTTGATTCTCCAAGTAATTGATCTCCTGCTCTCTGTTTTAGAATTTGATCAGCGTAATTGAAACTAAGAAATCCTGTGATTGAAAGAGCAACTACTGACACAATTAGTACCAATATGATGAGTTTTTTTCCAAGATTAAATGAGATTGGCATTTTCATTCTATTATTTTTATAAGAATATCAAGGCTTCTAAGATTCTTGTGCATTATACATGTGAATAATTCTTTGAATTGATATACACTTCTCATCTATGAAAAAAACATCAAGTATTTAATTAATGGATTAATGATTCTAAAATGTGAAGTTTCTAATTTTCTCAATAATTTTAAGTATTTTGGCCTCAACTTCCACTGTTTTTGCAGATGAATATGTAATTGATATCCCATTAGGAGCATACAATCCTGAATTAAATACTCCAGCAGAAGTATGGTATGATCCTCCGCAATTGTATGCTACAGTTGGTGATACAATTACTTGGTATAATGATGACAAGGAAGGTCATACAGTTACCAGTGGAGAAGGCTCTGGAAGATTTGGATGGATGAGCGATAACTTTGGAACTCCTAATGGAATCTTTGATAGTGGTAGATTCATGCCAGGAGAATCATGGTCTTACAAATTTGAAGAATCTGGTACCTTTTCATATTATTGTACTATCCATCCTTGGATGGAAGGTGTTCTAATCATTGAAAAAGCAATTCCAAATTACCCTCATGATGCAACCGGTACAAAAATTGAATTTCCATTACTGCAGTACACTCCAGATTTAGATGTAGAAGTTAACCTTTCATGGGATCCACCTGTGATCAAAACTCATGAAAAAATACAATTTGTATATCAATTTTATGATCCTCAAACAAATTCTAATCTTGCAGAAATGAAATACAATTTTGTTATATTCCAAAATGGAAAAGAAATTTTTCGAGATGAAGGCCTAAGTCAAATTGGTGGTGATTATAGAAATTTTGTCTTCAGCGATTCTGGTTCAATCATTATAAGAATCGAAGGAATTCACACACCATCAATATTTGCAGAAGAAAGTGTGACTGTATTTGGAAACATGGAAAGTAAAGAACAAAGATCAGTTGACTTTACAACTGCAGTATATGATAATCCAGAAAAAACCACTCATGAAACCTATCATACAAAACCTGCACAAAGATTAACAACTTATTATGAATTAATGTTGGTAATCATTTTAGTTCCCGGGATTTTGTTTATTGGAGCAATGATCTGGTTAAAGAAAAAACCACATATTCGACAAGAAAGTTCTGGTGCTGTTAAAATCTAAAATAATAAAAAGAAATTAAAAATTGTCGAATTAATCTAATCGATTAATTCAGTCCAACCTTTGACGAAGACTGAGTTCTTGTAGAGTGGAACTGGTTGTCCAACAGTAAAGTCCATTGGTCTCATCCAAAAGATTGCTTTTGTTGGGCATACACCGATGCATGCACCATCAGAAATACATCTTTCTGGGTAGAAAACAAATGCTTTACCTCTCTTCCAGCCTTCAACTGGTTTTACTCTAAGGACATCTGGACCTAATGTTGTACAGATTTCTACACATAGTGCACATCCGATACACATTTGTTCGCTGATGTCTGGAATAATTCCTACTGGCATAACAAAATAAAATCTTGTTTTGCTCTTAATATAATTTACCTAAAAATTTCGTCTTATAACGGCGTTTCATATTTTATAACGGCGTTTGAAACCTGATCGTAATGCGATCAAATCTTATTCAATTTTGAATGCTTTTGAATTAGATCCTTCCATAGTAAAAATCAGATAATTTGGATTTTTTTTAATAAAATAAACACCTGTTTTTTCTGATTTTATGATCTGTTTTCCTCCTGGTGATATAACCCATCCTAGGTTTTCTTTCTTTCTTGCCATTCCAGTGACTATTACTGATGAATTTGTTTGATTGGCAAGAGATGATAGTAACATAATACATGAATTGACAAATCTTGCAGATTCAAGATCATCAAACATATTGTATACTCCATTAAACGAATCAATTACAACTAAAAACTTCTCTTTTGAAACTTTGGAAATAATTTTAACTAACTTCTTTTCCCAGTTTTCCTTTTCTGGATGAAAAATTATTACATTATTT
The DNA here is from genome assembly GCF_025699125.1 of Nitrosopumilus sp. Lineage (NCBI taxonomy): Archaea > Thermoproteati > Nitrososphaerota > Nitrososphaeria > Nitrosopumilales > Nitrosopumilaceae > Nitrosopumilus > Candidatus Nitrosopumilus sp. The sequence goes on from NZ_JAILWC010000003.1 coordinate 91,239, forward strand.
TTTTTCTTTATCATGCCAGATTCAACATATCCAGTATACAGTAAATCCAAATCTACGTAGATTGTTGGGATTTCAATCGAATTCATTAATCTATAAAGAAATTCTGCCTTGTGAAATGGTTCAGAACATAAAACTAAACTTGGAATATTTGACTCAAATTCATTTTTAATATGTTCAAAACTATTATCTAAAATCAGCTCAGGACTTTTATCCAACACCATTATAGAATTTTACAGATATAATAATGAATTTCATATCAAAAGATATTTCAGATGATTTTCCAGATTCAAACAAAATCTATCTAAATAATGCATCAGTATCTTTGATGCCTTCTCAAAGTATAGATGATATGAAAGAATTTCTAATATCATACAACTCTATAGGTCCTGACTCTAAGGATTCAGAACCATTTGTTGCTGAAAAACTCCAGAATGTTAGAAAGATAATTGCAAAAATCATATCATGTCAGCCTGATGAAGTAGTTCTTACTCAAAGTACAACTGATGGAATAAATTTTGTTGCAAATGGTATTTCTTTTGATGATAAATCTAACATCATCATTCGTGGTATGGGACATGAACATCATGCAAACTATTATCCGTGGTTTCAACTCAAAGACAAAATCTCAATAAAAAACCTGCCTATAGATAAAGATGGTTTTTTCAAATTACATGATTTAGAGTCTTTCATTGATGATAATACAAAACTAGTGGCACTTAGTCATGCACTCTATAATACCGGTTCAATATTGCCTGTTGAGAAAATCGGAAAAATTATTGATAATAAAATTCCATTTTTTCTTGACAGTGCACAAACTATAGGATGTATTGGTGAAATTGATGTATCTAAAATTAGATGTAATTTCATGTCCTTCAATGGTTCAAAATGGCTTTGTGGTCCAATGGGAACTGGATTATTTTATTGTAGTAGAAAGTCAAGTGAATTACTAAAACCTATGACTATTGGAGGTGAATCAGCAATAATTTACGATGAAACTAATCTTGCTTTTAAAGAACTGCCGGACAAATTTCAAACAGGTTTTAGAAATTATGTTGGAATAGTTGGTTTGGAATCATCTGTAAGATATTTGCTGAATTTTGGAATGAAAAATATTCGTGAAAAAAATCTATATCTTTCAAATCTATTCAGAGAGGAATTATCAAAAATTCCAAATATCATTTTGTATGGACCTGATGATCCAAATCATAGAACTAGTATTGTGTCTTTTAATCTCAAAGGACAGGACTCACAAGAAATAGTAGACAAACTTGAGAAACAAAATATTGTTTTAGCAGTAAGGGAAATTATGAACCAAAAAATTATCCGAGCATCCCCTCACTTTTTTAATACTGAATCTGAAATGCTTCAGACAATTGATGCAATAAAGAAATTATAGATTTTCTTGTTCTTCAATTACCATCATGGTTAATGTTGATTGAACTTTACTAATTTTTCTGACTTTGTTGGTGATAATTGTACGTAATTTTTCAGAGTCATCCGAAGTTAATTTCAAAACAATATCATATACACCATAGACTCCTTGAACCTCATATTTTACATCCTCATCTGCAAGAATTTGTTTGACTTCGGCAATTATTGATTCATCTGATCCTAAATCAGAATTTAATAGAACATATGCAGTAGGCACAGGTTGATTTTCATCAAACACTATTTAACTTTTCATAGTTGAAAAACTGATTAATTACCAACAGATAATATCGATATGAAACCTATAGATCTTACACTTACAATATCAAAATCCATTCCAAGTTTTCCTGGTTCCCCAAAACCTCAATTCATTTTATGGTCTGACATCAAAGATGATGGATATAATCTTGAATTGTTATTCCTAAGTTCTCACACTGGAACTCATATTGATGCACCATATCATTTTGTTAAAAACGGTATCAAAATCCATCAAATTCCACTTGATAGGCTAATTGGTAAAGCTATTCTAATTAAACTCAAAAAACTCAAAAATTCCCAAATAACAAAACAAGATATCATGATATTTGAAAAAAACAATGGCATAATCCCAAATCGTTCATCAGTCTTCTTTTTTACTCAATGGCAAAAAAATCTACAAAAAGAGAATTATTTTACTGAAAATCCTGGACTAGACAAATCAGCTGCAAATTATCTTATATCAAAGAAGATCAATTTAGTTGGTATAGATTCTCCAAGTATAGATCTAGGAAAAGATGAATCATTTCCTGTTCACCATATTTTCTCAAAAAACAATATTTTGATTGTAGAAAATTTAACAAATTTGAATAAAATTTCTTCTATAGAATTCAACTTTACAATTCTTCCATTAAAACTTAAAGATGCAACAGGCTCACCTGTTAGAGCATTAGCATCATAACTTTTCTCTTAATTTCGCAATGCTAAAAATACAGCAAATTACATTGCATAGTATGAGTAAACCTGGGAATCTTTGGAGAAAAGTTCATGGCAGAATTACAAAAAAACCTACAAACTTTTCTTGGTTAATTGAAGAAAAATTAGCCGGTTCAGGAATTCCTACTAGTTTTGATGAATTTAATTGGCTTTTAGATCAAGGAGTAAAATCAATTGTTACTATGACTGAGAATGCTTTACCTGATAATTGGATACAAGATATTGGTTATCTACATGTTCCAACTCCCGATCTTACTGCTCCTGATATGGATAAAATAGATCTGGCAGTAGATTTTATTCATGAGCAAATTAAAAACAATCAATCTGTAATGGTTCATTGTGCTGCTGGAATGGGAAGAGCAGGGACAATTCTTGCATGTTATTTTGTAAAATATAAAAATTTCACAGCAAACGATGCAATTAAAAAAATACGTGATGAAAGACCTGGATCTATTCAATCTGAAGTGCAAGAACTAGCTATTGGTTTTTATGAAAAACATGTGAGAAACTAGTTTAAACAAATTCAGAAACTAATTTTCCATCTACAACTTTAATTTTCAAAGTTTTATTTTCTTGGAAAATCAAAGTAAGACCTCCATCTGAATCAGGATCTTCAACTTTTACAAGTTCTAACATTTTGATTGCATCAAATTTTTCCATTCATATCCACCTATTCTGGAATTGATACGGTCTCAATTTTTCCATCAACTGCCTTGATAAACAAAAACCTGTTGTCTTTTAAGATAAAGGTAATTCCATCTTCTTTATCTGGTTCTTCAACTTCAAGAACTGGTTGTCCTAACAGACCATCGTATTTTGCCATACTAATTACCCAAAAAAGTTCCTTATATCCCTAATTGATGATTATTTCAATTTCGCCGGAGCCGTTCTTAATACTGCCTGTTTCTGTATAGTCATGTTTTTGCCATGACGCAAATGCTTCAGCACTAATCTTATGCTTTCCTTTTCCCAAATCTGATGCTTTGAAAACAAATTTTTCATCAAAGTCAAAAAGCTCTTGTCTTACTTCTTCTTCAGTTAGCCTGATAAATGGCTCAAAATTTTTGGCTACTTGAACCCAAATTCTTCTATCTTTCATTGGATTGACAAGTTTAGGATTTCTTGTCCAAAATATAGATGCCTTTCTGTAAGTATCAATAGTCCGCCCCAATTCCTTCTTTCTGAATCCACCTGATGTCAATTTTACCCCATATTTCATCTTGAATGAAACATCATTATTGTTGTAGGCTTTAGTCCAATTTGCTTCATTGAAGGCATTTCTGAGGTCTCCTTCAACTGAAAATTGGACATTAATCACTACATTTTCATCAGATGAGTACTCATCCTTGGAATTTACTAGTTTTATATCTGAAATCCTACTTTCTCCCATTCTTACCGCTCATAATGATTTCTCTACCCCTATTATTTTATGTATACCACATTTTTGAAGAGATTCAAACCTATCCTTAAAACCAATGAAAATGGCTTTGTTGGGAGTTTTTTTTATGAATAAATACAAAGTTCACGCCTAAAATTAATTTTAAAATAATTCAGATCGATGAAATATTTTGTATAAATACAACCGAATTTGTATCTTAATTTAATTAGATTTCAATTGTTCAAATATTGCAAGAAAATTGTTTATGGTAGTCTCCTGCAGAGATGTAATCTCGCCAGTTTCAATTTTTTCTAAGAATTGTTTTGAAAGTAATGTTTTACTCAGAGTGTTATTTTTTGAAGTACAAAATTTCTCAAAATCTGATTTTTCAAACATATCTTCAATAGACTGCCCATTATCTCCAACTATGATGATTTTCTCTTTTAGGCCATCATTTTCAAGTTTTTTACGAGTTTGTTTGGTACCTTTCTCATCCAATAATATTTTGTAATCCAAATTATATCCTATGAAAAATGATGCTAATAATGATACCTTAGATTCTCCAACACATGGGATCAATGCAATATCATCTGGAAATTTATACTCAGAAAGTATCTTTTCGATTAGTTTTTTTATTCCTATTAAATAATAATAATCACTTACACCTTCTACGATGATATTTTTCTTCTTAGAAAATCCAATCCCTTGTGATAAATCTAATCCAATTGATGCAATTATTGGAGCAATAGTTTCTATATCTGCATCTTTATTGAATTGATTTTCTAGAGTAGTTATTTTGTCAGAATTTTTGTTAACTAATCTAACACGATTTAATTTGCTAGGGTCAATTAAATAAGGAGAATGTGTAGAAAAGATAATTTGATTGTTCTCATCCGAAAGATCTTCTAATCTATTTAGAACATTTTGTTGAGCTGTTGAATGAAGATATAATCCTGGTTCATCGATTAGAATAAGATTGTCTTGTGTTGGTACACCTTCAGAAAATAATCTTGCTAGAAAGCACATGAACCATTGAATACCTTTACTTCTTTGAGAGGGTTTGAAAGGAAATTCTTTACCTTGATCTCTTACAAAAAACGTCAATTTAGGCTCATCATAGCTTATTTCAATTTCAATTGGATCCTGATCCCAAAATTTTCCAAAGATATCGCTAGAAATCTTTGTTGCCTTATTGGTAACTTTTGCACGATGTTGTCTATCAGGATTCTTTAACTCTTCTAAATCTAATTCAGAAAGAGTGACAAAATCTCTTACAATACTAAGTTTATTCTCATCGTTGCATTCGTTTATTGCATCTGTAAGATCAATTTCAGCAGGTAATCTATCTTCAAATGAATTAAAGTATATTGTATTTGGAATTAGATTTTCAAATATTTCCTCTAATATGGATAATTCTTTTGCAGGATGTGCTAATTTAGGTAATAATTCTAATGCGGAAGCAATCTGAGGACTTGTGATTTTTGGACCATAAACACCAGGATTTTGTTGGATTTGAGTTTGCATATTGCTTAATTGTGTTGTGTTTTGATTGATAACCTCCATTTCAAAATTATCAATTTTTTTTACTGGAAGATCTCCTGAACCAAGTTCTTTCATTTCATGAATTATTGCATTAAAAGAACTTCTTGCGTCCTTTGATTCTTCAATAATTGCATTTTTTAATTTTTCATACAACTCACCTGAAAACTCATAATCTTTTGATGGAGTTGTTTTTACTTTTATTTCATATGATGTAATTGCATAATGTATTTCAAATTTTTCAGCAGCTATAGAAACTTCAGAGTTACTTAGCTCAAAGGTACAAGTTATAGAAACATCGCCCTTTTCTGCAAAATGAGGTATGTCATCATCATTGAATCTTGTTCTAATTCTACTCAATGCTAAAAGAATGGATGTCTTTCCAGATTCATTTTTTCCTGCAAGGACAGTTATTTTTGGAGATAATTGACATTTGAGATGTTTTATAGATCTAAAATTTTTAATTTCAAAACTCTTTAACTTCATATTTTTTCATGAATAATTTCACATAAAAAAACTTGGTTAACAGAAAATCAACTATGGATAAAATGTAAAAAAAGTATGGATCAAAAATCTATACATAATTTTTAAAATTTAGGAATAATATAGATCAATTTATTCTGAATAATTGATCGCAATTAATCATAATTTTACAGGAATTTTGTTTGTATGAAAACAAAACTCAATTTTTAGCAAAATTAAACGATTGCTTATACTGAAGCAATTGTTCATATTTGTAGATGAGACAGGCATATACTCGAGAATTAGATTTACGAGCAAAAACTGATTACAATAGTGCAAAAAAATTACTTGAACAAACTGATGATTTTGGAAACATCCTTTTCTTATTTCAACAAAGTTATGAAAAGATCCTAAAATCCGTTTTTGTGTATTGTGAATGTGTAGTATTTAATCGAGATTTTGATGAATTATTGAAAGATAAAAAAATTAAACTCACTCATAGTCATACGGTAGAGGCAGAGTTAATTCAAACAATCCTACCAAAATTATTGAAAAATTATAAGAAAACTGTAGAAATTTTAGATGAAAAACTAGCTAAAAACCTAACTAAAAATAAATTTTCAATAGGAAATCTTGTAGATTTAATTGGTTACATGTCTATTGCACCAAAATATACAGAGTTAATCCAATTTTTAGCAGATATCAAAACCGTTGGTAGAAAAACTACAAATTGGAATTTCAATACTACAACAAACGAAGAACGATATCAATTATGGCTAGATTTCTTAAATCAAATTCAATCAGATAGATTTGAAATTCAAAAATTTTATGAAAAATTTAATGAAGGTTATATCAAATATGAAGAAAAAATTGAGAAAAATGTTAACAAACCTAATGAATTTAAAAAAAGAGTAAAGAATGCTACAATGTTTTTAGTATTTGCAATTGCATTAGCACCAATTGCACTAGCTCCTAATTATTCACGATATCCAATTGAAATTGCACGATTCAAAAATTTGAAACTATTTTACAAAGGAAAAAAATCAACTCTGAGAAATGGATTACAATCCATTGAACAAATATTGGAATTTTTAATTCAACATGGTGATGATTTTAACTCATTGATTTTAGCCCATAAGAAAATCCAAAACAAAAGTGCAAAATGGAAGAAAAGAGAAAATAGAATAATCAAAAAAACTTTTTGATATTTTGATAACATTACTAGTTATCACTAAGTGTTGCCTTTTTGATAGATTTCATTGGAAAGATTGGAAGTCTAAGATCTCCCTTAATCTGTCAAAAATGAAGAAACTGCATTACATTTTGGACAATGATAGAAGCCTTTGTGGATTTTACGAGAACGTTTTCCTCGAATAAATGAGAAATAACCCCCTTCAAACGAATCCTCTATGACATCTTTAACATCAATCAAATTAATATCGTAATAATTACAGTTCTTGCAAGCAATCTTGTACCTACTGTGGAAATCTTCCCAGTTTATTGCGGCCAAAATTGGTGCCTAAATTAGATTAAATTTGAATTCCTATGAAAAAAATTCTAGATTTGTCTTTAGTTTACACTAAAACTTCTAGAATTTATGCAAAAGCAACTGGTAAGTCTCTATTTCCACCAAATTGTTGGCTGAATAGAGTAATTATAAAAACAAAAAAGTAAAGCTCAATGAGAATTAATTTTCCAATTGTTGCAAAAACCTGTTTTAATTTATTATAAATTTCAAGAAATTCTTTTTTGCTAGCAAATGAACGTAAAAAATAATCAATTAACTCCTTTTTGAAATTAAATTTACCGGATGTATTGGCTTTATGTTCATGATAATAATCTACATCAGGACGAGCTAATTGCTGAAAATAAGATTTTCCAAAAAATGTGATCCACTTATCCATTGAATCAAAAGATGATTGTAATTGATAATGGTATGAAGAGTCATTTACAGCTCTACCAACAATTTGAGATTGAGAAAGATCTTCAAAGAATATCGGATTGATTGGTTTTATTTGAAATGTGGGTGCTTTGATAGATATGACCACACTATGTTAAAACAGTTTTATCATAAAAAGATATTGTTATGAACTCTACCACTAAACTGATCGTTGAATTACGATCATTTTGATTAGAGGTTATTTCATAATAACCTGAATAACAGTATGATCTTAAAATTATAGTGAATATGGATCTTTTCTGAGATTGTTTAAGACAAAACTTCTAATCTTTGATGCTGCATAATCAGCAACTGATTCTTCAGTACCTCTCCTAACTAATTTGGCTACATGTCTAATGTTTGAATTTGTAGAATATTGTGCTTTGTCTGAAACAAGAAGTGAAATTATTTGCCATGCTAATTTGTTGTTATTTCCTTGAGAGTCTTTTTCAGGTAATGAATTCAGTTTTGTTCTAACCAATTCACTCAAATCTCTTATTGGTGCTTTTTTCATTAGTTTGTATAATTTATTATAATATAAAAATCTGCCTGCAGATTTATAAATCTGGGGTATATTTATAATAGATCACTATGGATCTTCTTTCATCTTGGTTCGAGTAAACTGTTCAGATATCAACCAAGTTTGTTGGGCATGGGTTTCAGAATATGCCAAGCGTAAAAGAATCAAAAGATGTGAGGCATTAGAAAAGATCATTGAAGATCATATTCGATTTACTAATTTTATTCATGAAACAAAAACAAGGGAGGAAGAAGATGGGAAGAAAAAGAAAAAATGATGATTGGATGAATGATCTATTCAAATTAGGATTGGGAGTTTTAGCAATATCATTTTTAGCAAAGCTTTCTGAAAATAATCAACAAATTACAGTATGTCCTTACTGTAATACACAAATTGGAAAGTGGGCAAGAGCATGTCCTAATTGTAGAAACAATTTAGGATTGTAATGTATTGATTTGATTTTAATAATGAACATATTCTAATCTCTAACTTACAAGACTAATTTTCTCCAAAATATTTTATGTATTGTCCAATACACTTCTGCGATCTAATAGATCAATTTTGATATCTAAGTAAACCATGCCTACTTCCTAAATTCCACACGGGAGTAAGTATGAAATACGTTATATAGTATTTCAGAAAAATGCCAATTGTAACTATGGCACGTTCAAAATCAATTAAGAGATCCGGTAAACATGGAAAAAGAATTTTTGCACATGGCTTTCATATGATTTCAATTCCAGGAATATTAGGAGGTTTTGGCATTGTTAGTTTTCCTTTATCAAGCATAACAGACTATGGTATGATTTTTGGTCCAATGGGTTTTGTTGCTGCAGTAATTGAAGTCGCAGGAAAAAAATACAAGTGGTTTTGATAATTAATTTAAAATAATTTTTCTAAAATTTTATGTCCTTCTTTTGTTAGTTCATACAGTCTTCCTTTCTTCAACTTTGGAGTAAGACAAACAACCAACTTCTTTTCAACTAACTCGTTTAGTGTATTGGATACATGACTTGGATAAAGTTTGGTCTTCTCCGAAATCATTGAAGGAGTTAATGCTTTATCCTGTAAGGAAAGCATCACTTTTTTGCGATATTCTGAGGCCAAAACAAAGCCAAGTAGGTAAGAATCATTAGTCAAGTAGCTATCTAGTAGCTAATCTGTAACTCTAGTTTTAGGCAATATTACAGGTTATATACGATTTATTTACAATATTTTACATAATGGGCAATCTCAAAATGGGTGTAATTGGGATAGGTGTAATTTTTCTAATTTCAATAATTGGGGCAGTTATTTGGACTGTATATGATATGACTGATCCTGAATACAAACAAGACTATAGAAAAATAGAAGAAAAAAATCAAGCAGAAAAACTAGTTAGAAATTATCAAGGCATTGACAACCAAGGAGATTCTATTGAAAATGTCATTTACACTTTAATGCTAATTTCATATCCTGATGCAATTGAGCAAGTAGAAAAAGAAGAAATAGTAAACTATTGGGATGTTATAAAATCATCACCAAATGATGAAGATTCAATATATGAAGTGAGTTATTATTTTAGCTCTCCAAAAGAGGAATTTACATACTTGTGGAATGTTGATATGGATACAAATGAGATAATTCCTCAAAATCAAGGAGCAAAAGATCTCATAAATGCAGTTAATACATTTGAATAAAAATTCATAAAAAATTTTATTTTAAATAGAAGTTAATGTATTATTATAAACTATGAGCAAAAAGATAGGAATTACAACTATTGTTGTAGTCATGATCTTGTTTTTTGCTCTTGGAAGCACTCCTGATGAGACAGTAACTGATACAAATTCTGCAATAAAGAATGCAAAGCAAAATGTTGCCACTGATGTTGTCATTGATGCAGGAGGACAAGCAATAGATCAGACAGGCAAACTAGCAGTTGATTCAGCATGTAAAAATGGCCCTTCTCAAGGATGTACTACTGCTACTAACTCTGTTAATCTAATTGGAATTGCATTTGCAATAATGATACTTGGAATAATTATTGTTGCAATCTATGGTGTTGCAAGATTCATTTTATCTATGTTAGAATCTCTTTTTAACTAAATTTTAAATTCCATAGTGATTTTTTCCTTTGAAAATAATTCATTAGTTTGATCTAATATCCATCCTGACATATCCCACATCATCTTAATCATTGGAATGAATAACGCCAAACAAATAGTCAGGATTGACCATAACCAATAAGGGGACTCTTGGAACAAAAGGACTATTGAGACTATCCAAAATATAAGGGAAACCATGCCTGATTTACTCATAATATTATTACAAATTGAGCCTAGATGAACCATTGAGCCCTAAATTTGTGGATAAACCATATCAAATCTGCAAACTTCAGAGAGAGACATTAAGAAATTTCAGAAAAGACCGGAAAACCTTATTCCCTCTAACGAGATTTGAGCATTTGTTCTGAAATAGAGCTACGGTAATTTCGATATGGATCCAGGTTTTCAAATGTTTTGGATTTGATAACTTCATTAGAAAATTTTTCTAAGTTTTTGTAGTGTTTATCATCTGATATGCATTATAACCTTGATGAGTCTGATATGTGTGAGATATGCTAACAGCTGTTGTAGACATTATATTTTTAAGCAATTATAATCAATGTAGCTTATTCTAAGTAATCTTAGAAAATATACTCTACGGAGTTTATTCTCTACAGGGAAAATAAAATAATCACGAGGTGATTTAATTGTTTAAAAACCAAAAAATAACTCCCTACTTACTGGAGGGATATCTAATACTATCACTTGATTCTGAATGGATAAAACTATTCAATCAGATACCAAGTTTTAGTATGTTTATTGACGATAGTCAAAGACTTCATCTAATCTCAGATGAGGCGATAAACCTTGACAAGAGAAAATAGCAAACCGATAATCTCTAAAGTCAAGGGAAAGGTTGGAACAAAACTGTATGTAGAATCAGTTTTGGTTGATAACAAACCTGCATTTATTGTAAAAAATCTCAGCACAGAAAAGATTGAGATCAAATATACAATAGAGCAAGATTGTTGTACATTACGACCTTTGACAAAAGGAGAGTGTGGATACATTCCATATTCGTATGACAGAAAAATACTGGATGAATTGATTTCATCTGAAATTACAACTGAAGAGGCACTAGATGAAATTCTAAAGCAGATTGACAAGTTCATAGACTTGCCAAAAAGAGAAAAGATTCTGATTCTAGGCGATATCCTCTTGACTTATTCGCTTGAATGGGTATCCACACTGCATTATCCGTTTTTTGTTGGTGATAATGAGTCTGGCAAGAGTTCTGTCCTTCATCTGGGAAGATATCTCAATTACAGATGTATGATGAGTGAGGATTTGCCTCATGCAAACATCTACAACTTTTTGGGAGAAGATGAAGAGGCTACAGGCACAATTTGTGAGGATGAGGCCCAATTTTTAGACAAAGATGGGGATAAGATTCGAACCTACAAGAGCTCATACTCTAGTGGTTCATCAAAACCTAGAGTTGTTACTCTCCAAAGCAGAAAGTTCCAAGTCTACTACAAGACGTATTGTGCCAAGTGGTTTGCTGGAGAAAAACTTCCCCGAGACAAGGGATTCATGGAAAGATTGGCCATAGTCAACATGGTTAAAGGAAATCCTAAGAGTAACATAAAGAGGTTAAAATCTAGGGAAATTTCCCAACTACAAAAACTACGCAATATGTTGTTGATTTGGAAGATTCAAAGAGTTGGAAAGAACCAAGATTCCTTCAAAACAGATCTTACAGGAAGAAACCAAGAACTATGGGAGGACTTTCTCAGTGTTTTTCAGAATACAAAGTTCTATGGACAAGCAGAAAATGTTGTCAAACATTATGTCAATCAGAGACATGATTCCATAAAGAACAGTCTAGAGGCAACGATTTTCAAAATTCTCATTGAGAATATTAATGAAAAAAAGGAAATCGAATCCAAAGCCTTTTGGATTATTCTTACAACAGACAATATTCATCTTCCAGGACGATTAGATACTTGGAGTTCTAGAAAGTTTTATCCTGATGAGTTTGATGTGACTTTATCTCCAAATTCACTATCAAACTTGTTGGAAGATAAGTTTCAGGGCACAAAGATGTCTAGAGTAAAAACAGTTGATGGTAAACAAAGAAAAACAACTGTTTATTGTTTTGATGAGAAAACAATTGAAACTCTAAAAACAAAATACAATATTTAGTATTACAGGGTAGTTATAGTGTTGACTATGACTACCTTGACATCTTTTTTAAAATAATATGATAATTAATTTAATTTTATTATTAATTATTAAGTTGTGTTATACATGTGGTCAACGTGATAATGTTATTTTTATGCAGAAAAACTTGCTAAATATTATTACTTAGTTTAGGAATGAATTTTTAGATTTTGTAAATATCTGAAAGATGAGATTTGCTATATTTTTACTATCAGGGAATATTTGTGAATATTTAGCCATAATTATGACAAATTGGTGCCTAAATATCCATTATTACTAAATAATTATTATCATATTTTAATAGATTATAATTTTTTACAATTAAAGGCTAAATACAACTTATGAACATATGAAATCATGAAAAATTATTTATTTTTATTATCAATTCTTACTTTAGGAATTTTTGTAGTATTTTCCCCTCAAATGATTGATGCTGCTGAGACATTAGATGTAAAATCAATGAAAAAAATCATAAAGACTGATAAATTAGAAAAAATTAGTTTCTATCAAAAATTGAAACTTGGAATTCCTGTACATTCCATTGATTGTAAAAATCCAGAACATGTTAAAATAGAAAGATCGAATGGAAAATTTGCGTGTGTATCTGAAACCACTCAACAAACAATTGGATTTTGGGGTGGTTTGGGAAAAGCAGCAAGATGTGCATTAGAACCATTTTTACAAGGTTGTTTTGATGATGATGCTGATACCACACTTTCTCCAATTAATTCAGATTTTGGTGAACCTTGTACTACTAGATTAGGCTCTTGTTTATCATATGCCACTGAAGATCCAAATGTTGTGTTGTATTGTGATACTAGTATTGGTGCTGAAGGTAGAGATAGCAATGAAGGATTATGTCAAGCAAAAGAAATTCTTGGTTGTACTGGATTCACATCTCATACTAGAGATATATCACAAAACACTTGTACAGGATGTTATTCTCCTTGGAGCTACTTGAATTCTGATGGAAGATGTATGGTGCCTCCTATTGAATGTCCATTTGGAGATAAAATAGTTGAGAATGAAGATGGGGAATATAGTTGTGAGCCTCAATTATTTGATACTGGTCCAAGAATGGCAAAATCTTTACACGAATATCTTGCAGATAGAAACATAATTTTTATGTGGAGGAGATAACTATACAAGAAAAATTATTCTAATTAAAACTTCATCATATTTTTTCTAACATCATATTTGATCTTAAAATTATATTTTGAATCTTATTTTCAATTCAAACAAAAATCTTTTTTAAATATAATTTTCTAGAAACTATGTGAAATATGAATATATGATATTATTCAGTTTGCTCTTTTTACTAATTTTTACACATGAAATTTATGCAGAAAACGTGCCTAATCTCACTAAAACTAAGGAAAATATTTCCATCATCTCCTTTATTCCATATTGGGATACTCAAGAGATTAATCTTGGATTAATTAATTTGGGGAATGGCTCAGCGTACATTACAAACACAATTCAATCTGATTTAACACTAAAACAAGAGGTAAGCTTTTCCCAACTATCAACTACAATTGATAAATCCAAAATTGCAATCTCAACAGTGCCTGTCTCAATTGATGCATTTGGGGGAACAGAAAATATTCAATGGATTCTATATGAAAAAAAATATGATGAGGGAACATATACAGGAATTTTAATTGTTAATGGAACCAATTTCAAACCAATTTCAACTAATATCAATGTCAGCTATGTTGTTTCACCATGGTTCATGGTACTAATGACAATGATAGGGATTTTAATTGCAATATGTCTTGGAATGTGGTATTCTGAAAAAGAGGCCAAACGTAGAATAAATAAAGAATATTTAGATTCATTAGATACTGTACTTCATGTAAATAAAATAATTTTTGAACTTAACACAATAAAACAAAATATTGATAGTATGAAATGGAGAGATATTACAAAGATTGCCCAAAAACATATTGATGCAATTAAATTAAAAATGCAAGAAGTAAAACTAAACAAGGAAAATGAAAATGTTAAATGGTTTGAAAAAATACATAATGGATTAATTATAAATTGTTGTGATGGAGAAGGAATTGTTGGTAGTAATAGATCAATTAAACTATTGAACATTGATGAATTTTTTGAATTAATTGAAAAGAAATTTCCAATGTTTTCTGTTTCTTTTAAAGAACATACAAACAAAGAAGGATTTTCTAAAGAGACTCAAGATGAAATAGAAGGACAAAAATTTGTAGGGTTTCTAAAAGATTTTGAAAAAACTAAACAAAAAGAAAAATTAGACTTTGCTGAAAAATTATCTAATGAAACTCCTGCAGAGAGAGAATACAAGATTATTAAACTTCGACAAGAAATTAATAAAAAAAATATAAACAAAAGTAAATGGGCCTATTTTTCTGGAACTGCCATCTTTACCAGTTTAGCCTCAATTTTTGTACTTGATAGTTTTGTTGGTCCCTTATGGCTAAACATAATCATAGGCATAATTACTGGATTTTCAGTTTACAGAACACAAGATTTTGCCAAAATCTTCAAACCTGACTCAATTGATAAAAAATAAGCAATTTCTAAAAAATTAGTTGTAATGAAATGATCAATTTTTATCAAACAACTCATAAAATGTGATAATTGAAATCATCTAATTTTTCTAAATTTTACATTAGTTTTATTGTTTACAGTATTGTTTTGGTTCCTATTCTATTTCATTTTCAAACTTTAAACAATTATGACAATGAAAGTTTCTTACCTTCCGCAATTGAGGCAACATCTGCTCTTGTTGCAATTGTTTTTGCAATTTCAATTTTGGTAATACAACATGCAGCTTCAAACTATACTCCGACTGTACTTAATAATTTTAAAAATGACAAAATTTTTTGGTTTACCTTATCCTATGGTATTTTTACTATAATGATCTTAAGTACAAGCTTAGTGTTTGAATGGAAAATTTTACTTCTAAACTTATTTTTATTTCTAAACAATATTGGTTTACTTGCAGTATTTTTCATTTATACATTCAAAAAAATTAATCCAATATCTATTGTAAATGAAATTCAAGATAAAATAGTAAATGAATTTACTAATGTTCATAAAAAAATAGATGAACTAAAAACAGAATATTCAAAAAAAGACACAACTGGTAAATATGGACGTGCTAATCAATTATTTCCAGAAATTACTAGTCATTCAGTACTAACTAATAATCCAACATTACTTCCAAACATCATTACTTATGAGCTAACATTGCGGCAAATCATTCTTGAATCTGTAAAGAAAGGAGACTATGATACTAGTAGAGCTGGATTGAATGTATATTCAGTTGTGCTTGCAAATTATTTGAACATAATTCCAAATTATTCATGGCATGGTGATCAATTTATCACAAAAATTCTTGAAAAAATTAAAACATATTCGATAGATGGTTTTCAGACAACAAATATTATCTTATTAGAAGATATAATTTCTACTTTACAAAAATGTGGAGTGGTATTTGCAGAAAAAATTGAATTGATTGGTGGTCATATGGAATCAAATCAACCATTGAGCCTTTGTATGAAAATTGCTTATGATATTGCAATAACTGGACTTACAAAACAATTGTTTGATCTAGCCTCAGATTCTATCAAAACTATCAGTGCTTTAGGATTAGAAGCATCAGAAAAATACAATCATGATCATTTAGCTGTATACTATATTGTTAATATTGGAAATACAGGAATAAAATTAAAAGATTTTTACGTTCCTCAAATTGCAACTTACTACTCCTTCATTGTAATTAGAAATATGATTAAAAACAAATTAAATCGTTATACTATAACAAATGAAATTGAAGATATTTCAAAAATGTTACAAAGTTTTATTGAGACAAAAATTCAAAACCTTTGGTTAAGTGGAACTGTTTCTGAAATTGCAGAATCTGGTCCTATACCATGTATCCTTGAATGCGTAAATCTGAAAAATGCCAATTACCCAAAAATCCAAACAAAGTTTAGAGAAGAAATTACAATAGATGTGGTATCTGAAATTATTGATTTGGTTGGAAAAACAGGATATTCTGCAAAAAAAGTTCATGATAATTCCATAGGATCTTCATGTGCTGATTCTCTAGTTTCTATAGCATCCTTAATTGCTTCAGAAAAATTTGTAACAGAAAAAAAACATCCTGAAGAGGAATTAAAACAAATAATCTATAGATTAAGTAATCTTCATCGATATGATCCTGAAATTCATACAACTTATGGAAGAGATATTGTAAAAAGAATTGTTGAGGTAATTCTGTATTGTCTAAAAAATAATTATTTGGAAACTGCAAAATTAGGAATTAATTTAATTTTTAATTTATCAAACAAAGTCTTAGAAACAGATGAACTTGGTTATGAAGCAATTAGAACTTTAGAAAGTTTGGATGTTATAGGATGTTATGGCATTGCAAAGAATCAAAATGAAATACTTATCTTAACTGCTGACAAATATGTGGAATTTGAAGAAAGATTTGAGGCTATATTTGGGAAGAAACCATCAGATCCTACTAGTCATCAGAACAGGTATGTAATTGATGAATATGATCAAATGCATTCAAAATACAAACCATTTGAAGATATTCAGGAAATTATGAATCCACAAAATGGTAAAGAATTTGAATTAGTGATATCAGAATTACGTGATATTAGAACAAAAGCCAAAAAACAATTTGGATTTTAAATTGGATTCTGAGGAACTTCAATCTTGTTTAATCTCAAGTAATTCATCAGAGATGTCATTTTATTTTCAAGATCCTGATATTTCTCATTCATCTGCTTGATGTTACTCTCCACTTTCTGGAAATCAGAAATTGTCAGATATGGCTCTACCTCCAAATACATCTCTCTTTTCTTCTCATCTGATAACTGGTAGTAAGTGTCCATGTAGAATCCATGCCCAATTATGGCTTCGGCAAAGTCTCTACCCACTACATTTCCAACTGTAGTTCTGAAATATTTCCTAAAGGAATGAAGATGAATTGACTGTCTGCCATTCTCATCTTTAACATTAAGGTCTGGGATTGCCCTTACAAGATATCTTAACTCTGTCTGCAAAGTTGCAATGATTGACTCTGCAACAAATGGCCCTCTATGTCTGTACACTGTTGCAAAGATTTGCTTGTCTTGAATCTGTGGATCCCTTGTTCCTTCACTCCATTTGTGATATCTTTTCAGATAGTCCTTGAGTGCGTTGGCAGCTTCAGCTGTAAGAAAAGTCTCCCTTGATTGTCTTGTCTTTGTGGTGTTTGCCCTAAGGTACACTTTGACTGGGTTTTGACTAAAGTCAATATCTGAAATCTTTAGATTGACAATCTCCCCAATACGCATTCCAGTTGATACTGCAACTAGTATTGCCAACTGTAGCTTGGGTTTTGCATTGCGTAACAGTCTTACAATGATTTCCTTATCAAGTGGAATTTCTCTAATCTTGACTACCTTGGGTACCTTGACTAGTTGTTTGAGATCGTCAGAATCAATCTTTATTCCCATATGTCTGAGATATCCTCTATTAACTGACAATGCAAGATGTATTGTTCTTGCACTTTTTCCTGACTTGTCCAAAAATATTACAAACTCTTTGAGAATCTTGAAAATATCTAGTCCCCCAGTTTTTAGGTGGTCAAGTAGGTCATACTCATCAATATTGTAATTCTCTTTGAGAAATCCTCTAAAGAGGCGTATTCTTGTTCTGTATGATTTTACAGTATTTTGACTGTGTGATATTACATACATTGAATCCAAATAGGATTTTTCATAATTTTCTTTAGATATTTGAAATGTCATGAAAATAATCCCATTCCAATCTATAAAACGGGAAGGGGTATACGGAGTGGGTCAGTTGGGGGATGATTTATATCCGCAATAAGTGCTTTTTCTGAATACATGAACGCACAAGTGATCAGTTCTGAACCCAAAGAAATCAGCCTTTCAATCACTGAAACTGACATAGGAATTTTATACATTATTCAACACGAACTCCTAAAAGGATCAAATATTGATTTTGCAGGGGTTATAGTAAAACATCCGCTCACTAATGAATGCTGGATGAGAATTAGTTCCAGTACAAAACCGCTAGGAGAAATTAAAAAAGCAACAGATTCCGCAATAAAAATGGCAGAAGAGCTCAAACAATTATTTAATTCTAAGATTAAGGTAAATTAGATTGAAATTTTGCCCCAAATGTGAGGTCAAATTAAAAAAGGGTACTTTAGGCCTTGAATGCTCAAAATGTGGTTATATAGAAGGACAAAAAGCTAAAGAAACAAAAAAAATTATTGGTGAGGATGAACCCGATTTTTCACTTTTAGCTTTTGAAGGAAATGAAGGCGAAGACACTAATCCAACGATCAAATTAGAATGTGAAAAATGCGGTCATGATGAGGCAGTTTGGTGGATGTTTCAAACTAGAAGTGCAGACGAACCCACAACTAGATTTTATCGTTGTCAGAAATGTAAATACACTTGGCGTGATTACGCATAACGTTTAACTGGAACTTTAAGACAAGAAAATTGATTTGACTTTTGGAGCAAAAACAAATGGTTCAGATGATCTAAAGGCAATTATTTCTGCAATATCTACACTTGTTGAAGAAGCTACATTTGTTGCAACAGCAGAAGGAATCACTTTTAGAGGTATGGATCCATCACACGTTGCACTAATTGATATATCCTGGCCAAATTCTGCATTTGAAAAATATGAATGCGATAGTGATATTAAATTTGGAGTAAGAATAGATGAGTTCTCAAAACTTATCAAAAGAGCAGACAAAAAAGATAGCATAGAAATTAGTATATCTGAACAAAACATGTTACTTGTTACAGTTGGAAAAAATAAAAAATACAAAATGCGATTAATTGAAAGTTCTGCAACAGATACTCCTTTACCAAAAATTCCATATGATTCTAAAATTATATTATCTTCTTCAAAGTTTGATAAAATTCTAGGAGACGTACAAGTAGTCTCAGACTATTTGACAATCCATACTACTGATTCAAAAGGTGACTTTTCAGGCAAAGGTGATTCTGGAGAGGTAGTAATTGATCTGGAAAAAGAAGATGAAGAGATTGAAGAAATTTCTTCAAAAGAGGACAGCATTGGAACTTACAGCCTTGAATATCTTAATCCTGTAGTCAAGGCAGTAGGTACGACTGCAGGCTTTATCACATGTGAGTTTTCAAGCGCAAAACCACTTAGAATTGAATTCAAAGTAGCAAATATTGGCAGAATTCACTTCTATTTGGCACCACGCGTAGAAAGTTAAAGCATTTAAAGATTAACTAATTCAGGTACTTTGAATTGAGACTTGTAATAAAATATGGTGGAACATCAATTTCTGCTTCCAAAGATATCCAAGCTATTGCCAAACACATTAACTCATTATCAAAGAAGCATCAAATTGTGGTTGTTTGTTCTGCAACAAGTGGAACAACAGATGATCTAATAGAGATATCCGAATCCATAAAAAAAGAAAATAAATCAAAAGCTGAACAGCTTGCATCAAAGATTACTAATAGACATAAACAACTAGCAAAACAAACAATCAAAAAATCTGATCTGCAAAAAAAATTATTAAGAAAATTAGATGAAGATTTTACAGAACTTCTTTCATTAATTGATGGAATGGTTTTACTTGGTGAGGTTACATCCAGATCAATGGACTATCTAATTTCATTTGGTGAAAGACTATCAATTAAATTAGTTTCATCAGCAATAAATGACTCAGGAAAAAAATCAATTCCTCTTACTGGGAAAGAAGTTGGAATAATTACTGATTCTAATTTTGGTGAATCAAAACCATTAATGGATACAACTAGACTTAGAGTTTCAAAAACAGTAGATGATCTGTTTTCAAAGAAAACAATTCCTGTAGTTGGAGGATTTGCTGGTGCAGATCAACATGGACACGTAACTACATTTGGTAGGGGAGGTTCTGATTATTCTGCAACAACTATTGGTTCTTGCATAAAGGCAGATGAGATTTGGTTGATGAGTGATGTAGACGGATTAATGACTGCTGATCCAAAAATTGTAAAGAATGCAAAATTACTCAAAGAGGTATCGTACATTGAAGCAATAGAAATGGCAATGTTTGGTGCAAAACAGATTCATCCAAGAACATTTGAGCCACTACTTTCAAAGAAAATTCCAATGAAGATCAGAAATTCCTTTAATACAAAAAATGAAGGAACGTTGGTAACCGTATCCCCATCAGAGTCTTCAAAAAATACTGTAAAATGTGTAAGCAATGTCCAAAATAATGGACTAATAGATATCCGAGGAGGCAGTATGGTTGGAACACCTGGAACTGCAGCTAAAATATTTGAAACTTTGGCAAAATCGGGAATCAATGTGATGATGATATCTCAAAATCCCTCAGAATCCAGCATTACTATTGTAGTCAAGAACACTGATCTTGATAAAGCAGTAAGTGCATTAGAGATGGAATTATTAGGAAAAATTATCAAAAAATTAGAAATTACTACTAATGTCGCAATTATTGCATTAATTGGTTCAGGAATGAGAGGAACAGTAGGAGTTGCTTCAAAAGTATTTGGCGCAATAGAGAAAAATAAAATCAACATATCAATGATAACCCAGGGATCATCAGAACTCAATCTGGCATTCGTAGTAAAAAATTCTGATACAAATGCTGCAGTACGTGCATTACATGATGCATTTGAACTTGATAAAATCAATTAGGATAAAATCATTTAAGGGCATAAACACAATCATACTTGTTGAATAAATTAATTGCTTTTCTAGTAATTGGAATTTTTACGATTGGTATAATTTCTATATCTACCATATCTGATCAATTTGCAAACGCAGGTTCTACAAAAAAAGTTCACTTTACTCAAACTATAACGTCTTCTCAAGATCCAGGACAAGGACATGAGAATCATCAGTTAGCACTAATTCTTTCTCCAAATGAAGGTACCTTGTATGATGGTTCTATGACATTCACCTCAAGTGATCCCGTTCAGATAGTTGTTTTACATGAAATCACTTCACAGGATGCAAAAGGCCAACCAACATGGACAGTTGATGGAAAAACAGTTTATGGATTATCTTTAATTGATTTGCAGGAAAAATCAGGTTCTTTTGAATTTACAGGCGCTGCACTTGCATTACATTCTCCAAATTCAAAAGAATTCACTTCAACAGTAAGTGTAGATGGTTGGATACGAGGACAGCCTACTGAAGTGATAATGCAAAAAATTGAATTAGAAAAAGAAGATCCATCATTATTTCTTTCAAGAGCTAATGTTCCAGCTACAATTCCAATGCATAAAGGAATCTACAACGGAAATCAAGTTCTATACATCATAACTGATGGTAGTGATGAAGATTTTGCAAAAACTATTTCAGAAAAGCAAGGATGGAATGTTGAAGTTGCCCCATCTATTTCAAACATACCAGAAAATACTCTGCAAAAAATATTTGTTTTTAAAAATGGCGTAAAAGGTGATGGAATATATGGATTTCAAAATGAAGTTTTTTCTAGTACTCCTTCACAAGAATCTCAATACAGTGCATTAAATTCTGTAATTGAAGTTACATGGAAAAAAGGACAAAAAGAAATAGTATTTGAATCTGCAACTGACATTATCGCTGCTCAAGAAAACGGGCGTATAGAGTTTGATGAAACAGGAATTGTCCTTAACACTCCTCAAATTACTTGGCCAGATGGAACTATGAAGGTACGTTCTGAAAAAGAAATTTCTGATGATATGCAGTATGGTGGAGGACAAATAATTGAAATTAATGAAGAAGAAATGACTGTGACTTTTGTTGCACATAGAGGTTGGGGACCTGATGGAAGAACAATTTACTATATTGTTACTGATGCTACTCCTCTAGGACCTGCAGAGACAATGGGTGTGGTTTCATCACCAACTTCTGCAAATCTTATTGCGCATTCTGGTGCGGTTGATCTTTTCCAATTTAAAAATGGAATTAAAGGATCTGGTCCATTAGGATATCAAGCAGGAATTGCAGGCGCTGCACTTGATGATAAAAATTACAGTCCTATGTGGCGAATTTATCTAGTTGAATGGAATGATCCAGAATCCGCTAAAATTTTGGAGACAAAAGCCGATATTGATTCATTTCGTGCTGATGGTTTACTCTCTGTTAGTATTGCAAGACCGCTAAACAGCGATCATATAGTTAATTGTCCATTCATCGATCCATTCCAATAGAATTATCACTAAAGGGATAAATTACTTGGTAAAAAAATTATTTTGAAATTGTCTGGTAAACTCTACATTGTTGGTGTTGGTCCTGGACATCATGATCACATGACATTTAGAGCCAAAGAAGTAATTGAAGAAAGTGATACAATCGTTGGTTATGAAACATATGTAAATTTAGTTCAAGATCTAATTGAAGGAAAAACCGTTTATCGTTATGCAATGACACAAGAAGTTGAGAGAGCTCATCAATGCATTGACCTTGCAAAATCTGGAAAAATTGTTTCACTAGTATCAAGTGGTGATCCTGGAATTTATGGAATGGCTGGATTAATTTATGAAACACTTGCAGAATCAAATTGGAATCCAAAAGATGGTCTACAAGTAGAAATTATTCCAGGCGTATCTGCACTTAATTCGTGTGCATCAATTATTGGCTCACCATTAATGACTGATTTTGCAGTAGTTAGTATGAGTGACTTACTAGTTCCATGGGAAATTATTGAAAAAAGAGTTGAAGCAGCAGCACAAGGTGATTTCGTAATTGTCATTTACAATCCAGCAAGTAAGAAAAGAATTCATCAATTACAAGATACAAGGAAAATTCTTTTAAAATATAGAAAACCCACAACCCCTGTTGCAATAATTAAAGGCGCGTTTAGAGAATCAGAAACAATTGTTATGACTGATTTGGAAAACTTACCTAATCATTCGGACAAATTAGGAATGATTAGCACTGTAATTATTGGAAATTCATCTACATACACTTACAAAGATTTGATGATAAATCCAAGAGGATACAAATCAAAATACAATTTAGAAGAACAAACAAATCCTGATCTTAAAGTTTAGAAACTTTTTCGTATAGCATCATTAACTTCTTCGCTTAGATTTAGCTTTTCTCTAATAGGAGAAATCACTTTAACCAAATAATTTCCAACTGTTTGTTTCAAATCTCCTGGATGAAGTTTCTTTTCAGCAAAATCTGTTTCTAGTTGTTCATAATCAGTATATGATACATTTCCACCGAATTTTTCAGGTCTCTCTACTTTTATTTCATCAAAATCATGAAAGATTACAGTTCTTGCAATCTCTAGCAATGGGTTATTTTCAATATTTGCTTCTTCACACCATGCCTTGCTAATCTTTTTCATAATTTCATCATCTGTATTATGAATAAAGATACCTGAATTTGGATCAGATTTGCTCATTTTGCCTAATATTTGAGAATCACTTGTATCTGCAGGTTTTGAAAGTCCAGGCAATAGCTTATGATGTATTGCGACAGGAACTTTCCATTTCATTTTAGGAAAAATCTCTCGAACTAACATGTGGATTTTTCTTTGATCCATTCCGGCATGAGCAATGTCTACATCCAATGAGTGAATATCTACTGCTTGCATTGCAGGGTATAGTAATTTGGCCAAGTCAATTTTTTTATCATCTTCTGAACGTCCCATAATTGTAAGAGTTCTCATAGTTCTTGCAATTGACATATGTTTTGTAAATTTCACAAGTTCAGACCAGTATTCAGCTTTTTCTTCATACAATTTTGAACCTAAAACAATTTCTGCTTCTGGACAAACTAACTTGAATGCATCTTGATAATATTTTGAAACTTTTGATATTGTTTCCCAATCTCCACCTAACTTATCATTAATCAACGTGTGCCAATCTGCAAGAAATACTGTGCATTTAACACCTGCTTTAACAAAGTCATTAATTTTGAAACCTGTACTGATTAAACTACCAAGGTGTAAGAAACCAGATATTTCAAGGCCAATGTAATGTTTTGGTGATGAATTTGATTTGAATAATTCAATTAACTCATCATGAGTTACTACCTCTTCGGTTGGTGGTCGTTCAATCAGATCTACTTTTTCTGTAATATCCAAATCAAAACAACTTTTATGATCTAAACGTATAAAGTTATTCAAAAATTCTAGATGAATTTAGAAACTTTGAATATGGGGCAATGTCTATTCTCTTTATGACTCTTGAAGATGGATTAAATTTGATAGAAAATTACAAGAAAGCACTTCAAAAATTTCTAGATACATTACCTGAACAATCTGTCCAATTAGGCTCAGAAATGATCCAAACTCTTACAATGAATTCTAAAAATGAAATGAAAAACTTGGACGCTATTGAAAAAGCATTAAAAAAACCACCACAATACGAATCTGGTTTATCAGAATAATTTTCAAAATTTTATTTGCAATTCTTTTTGTGTTTTCTTAATTCCTCTTGAGTATCAAATTCAGTTCCACATATTCTGCATTTTTCTTTTTTCTTATTGTGTGCCTTTTCATGATGTTTCTTTAATCTTTCAGAATCAGAAAGAACTGTTCCACACTTTTTACATTTTAATTCATTACTACTAGATCCAAATAACCCCATGTAGAAAGTATTCACGCATACTAGAAATAGTTTTTTTGAATAATGTTGAATTGTCTACTCTACTTCAGATACATCCAGGCTTTTTCTAGGCTTTGTACTAAGATAAAATGCATGGGTACTGATAATAAACGCTGCAAGAAATACCTTAGTTGCAAAAACCAAATTCCACGGTCTGTCAGGATCTGGATATGCAACTGATAATCTATCTATATCTGGAACCATCCCATCGATAATTCCTGCTGTCATTTGTGCATTTAATACTGTAAAATTGTATATTACCTCATAAAGTGTAATGATTGAAAAACCTAGTAACATTAACTGAAGCAACGCCATCTTTATTCCAACAATTTTATTTCCTGCAGTTCTCCTCCAACCTATTCTTGAAACACAATACCATCCAATAATTGTAGAAAAAAATATCCATGTAGATACTCTTGCAAAATTTTCAAATGGAATTGTCGTATTGTGAATAGCTTCTCCCATCACATAGGTTCCATTTTCTATCCATTCTATCATAGTAACATATACGCCAAAAGCAAGAGATGACAACATTATGAATCCACAAATATAGAAAATATACAGATAAACTTTGTAGCCTGAATCTGTTTTTTCAAGATGACGTGGTTTCATAATGCCGTTTGCAAAATTTTGAAATATAAAAATTCATGTTTCATCGATGAGATTTATAGACTAGTTATAAACAGCATTACTGTTGAAGATTGCAATTAACATCCCAATCGTAGGCAAAGAAGAGATATCTGCTGTTACTAATATTCTGAAAAATGGTGCTTTAACCTCCTCTGCTAGTCAGGGTGGAAAACATGTTCAAGACTTTGAAAGAACTGCGGCTTCTTTTGTTAAATCAAAATATGCTATAGCAGTAAATTCAGGAACAGCTGCACTACAAGCCGCTTTACACGCATTAGATATTAAAAAAGGAGACGAAGTTTTAGTTCCGTCATTTACCTTTGTTGCTACCGCAAATGCTGTTATTTCAACTGGAGCTAAACCTGTTTTTGTTGATATTTTAAAAGAAAATTATACAATTAATCCAGATGATTTAGAAAAAAAGATTAACAAAAAAACTCGTGCTATTATCCCGGTGCATCTATATGGAAATGCAGCACATGTGGAAAGACTTTCTGAAATTTCTAAAAAGCATAATCTTCCAATCATTGAAGATTCTGCACAATCATTAGGAACAACTTACAAGGGAAAACATACCGGTACTTTCTTTGAAATGGGTTGTTATAGCATGTATCCTGCAAAGGTAATGACTTCAGGCGAAGGTGGATTTGTTGTCACTAATAATAAAAAACTTCGAGATAAGTTATTGATGATTAGAAATCATGGAATGGTTCATGGATATGATACTAGAATCTTTGGACTAAACTTACGATTACCTGAAATTAATGCCGCAATTGCAACTGTTCAAATGAAAAAACTTCCAAACTTTTTAAAATCCAGAAAAAAAAATGCAGAACTATTATCAAAATTGATCTCTGATCTAAAACTTGTACTTCCTAAGCAAAGAAAAAATGAAAATGTAAATTGGTATCTTTATACAATTGCTATTGAAAAACGTGATGAAATTTTGAAAAAACTCAATGAAAAAGGAATTGGCGCTGCATCTTATTATCCAATACCAGTTCACAAAACTCCATTTTACAAGCTAAAAACTAAACTTCCTGTTACAGATTGGGCTGCCTCACATGTGCTTTCTTTACCTATTCATCCGGGCGTAACTCAAAAAAATATTGAATTCATTGCAAAAACACTGCATGAAATACTATGAATGCTATAGGCGAAATAATCGGAGAACTCTGCAAGGCTATTTTGCCTATACCTGAAGAATATTTCACTGGAAATCCTAACTCATCTATAGCAATTTGCACTCTTTCTAGCATAGATTTACTCAAAAAATTTTCCAATTCTGAAATACTAGATGATGTTGCTATAGTAGGACGTCTGTTATCTGAAAATAAAGGAATTGATTCAATCATTGAATATGTAAATAATAATCAAAAAATTAAAACCATTATAGTTTGTGGAAAAGAAGTTTGGGGTCATAAATCTGGAGATTCATTATTTCAATTACATAAAAATGGAATTGATAAAAATTTTAAGATAATTAATTCTTCTAGTCCTGATCCATATCTTACAGTTTCTGAATCTAAAATAAAATATTTTCAAAATAATGTTAAACTTGTAAATTTAATTAACGAAACTGATTATGAAACAATTCTAGCCAAAATCAGATTCTTCTAGTAACCATTCCTCTGCCTTTCTCTATTGATTTCATTTTTCTTTTTGTATTCATCCACAATATCGTCTGGTGTAAGATTGAGTTCAAGTGATGCTTGAACAACAAAATGCCATATGTCAATTAATTCTTCTCTAGCTTCAGCTTCGTTAAATTGTGTTGGTGTTTTCCACCATTTCCAATTTGTAGTTCTTTGCAGCTCTACTGCTTCATGCATAATTGCAGTACATAATACAGAAACTCTTCCTTCGGAATCTTTTGGATATCTATCTAAATTCATCATTTCAGATAGCCCTTTTTGAAGTTTGAATATTGTATCTAATCTGTCTTCAGACATTTCTTGTGTCAAGGATAAATTAATTTGAGAAATTATTGAACTTAAGTCTTTTTAGAAGCGGATCATTTTTTCATAAATTTTGACTCGTTTTGAAATATCCTCATTTTTGATCTTAAGTAATCCATCTAAACCATATTTTTCAACTGCAAAAGATCCTAATACATTTCCATAAACAACTGCTTTTTTTATTTCAGACATGCTAGTTGATTTCTTGCTTGCAAGATATCCTATCATTGCCCCTGCAAATGAATCTCCTGCTCCTGTAGGATCTACTACATCTTCTAATGAAAAACCTGCTGTTGGAAAAATCACATCATCATAAAACATCAAGGATCCATGCTCACCTTTTTTGATAATTACGTATTTTGCTCCCCAACTCATCATTTTTTTTGCACATTTAATCAAGTTGAATTCTTTAGTAAGGAGTTTAGCCTCTTCATCATTAATTACTACTGCATCAACAGCTTTTATCATTTTGATGACTGCATCTCGCTTGGTCGAAATCCAAAAATCTATAGTATCACACATTGAAAATTTTACTTTATCAAATTCTTTGATTAGTGATGTATTTTGTTCAGGATCATTATTTGCTAGATATACAAATTGAGATTTTCTATAATCTTCAGGTACAGCTGGTTTAAAGTCAGCTAATACATTTAATTCTGTTTTTAAAGTTGATCTAGTACTTAGTGTGTTATCATAACTTCCATCATAGCGAAACGTTTTACCTTCTTTGATAGTAAATCCTTGTAAATCCAAACGTTTGGATAAAATATCGTGGTGTCGTTTTGGAAAATCTTTACCAACTACTGCAATCAATCCTGTCTTTACAAAATTACTAGCTGAGATTGCAGCAAAAGTTGCTGCACCACCTAAAACATTTTTCAACGTTTTTTTTGGAGTTCTAATTGTATCTAATGCTGTAGAACCAAAAACAGTAAGCATTAACAAAGAAATTAATTTTGATGTATAAATTCTCTTGCTTGTTCTTCTGTTGGATAATAAACAAATGGGACATCAATAGATGTTATCCATAAATCATATTTTGTAATGCCAGTAATTTTTACTGATTCAGATTCTGCATTATCATTTGAATCTGTATGGAATGTGCCTTTTACATGACTACTATCTAATGGATACAATGTGAATGACTCTAGTTTACCTTTTCCTATCATTTCTTCATTTGAAATAACAAAGAATTCTGTTTCACCTGCAGTCATAATTAATAATGATGGATTCTTAAATTCTAATTCTATGTTATAGTTTGAAGTCTCATCATTTTGGTGTAATAATTCACTCTGAGAAACACTTACTCCTATTTGTGATGCAGAAGCATACTGTGAATATCCAAAAATACTCATTCCTAATACAAAGAGCACAAATAAACCGCCTTTTTTGGATGATTTCATGACTAGTAATTACAAAATTGCATTTTAACTAAAAAGGGAAAAAATACCAATAAATTGTGTAAAAGTTTTGATCTAATCTTTAAGCTCCTTAGAGCTAACAGAATAAATCAAAATTAAACGATAATTTTTTGTTGGCTAGAATTAAAGTAAAGATAGGTGAAAACGAAATTGAAGTCGATTCTAGAGATTTTTATGTTGATAATCAAACTTTAGGTGAAATAATTAACAGTATTTCAAATCATTTACCAGAAAACCAGGCAAAAATTGTTTACGAAACAGAACCAATTCCAAAATCATCTGAAATCAAACAAGATAGTCAATATGGTTTAGAATATTTGGATAATGCTGAAGTAAGTGAACCAGAATTTGATGAACCACAATACATTACTTCTAATGAAATCAAATCAAAATTAAGAATTTTAGAAACAAGTCGATTTTTTGATTCCCCAAGAACAGTGACCGAAACTGTTCAACAACTTAGAGAATATGGTTGGTCTGCTAGTCCTTTGGATGTCTCAAAAGCCTTGGCCAAGATGGCATCAAACAAAGAAATTATGAAAAATTCTTATGAAAATAGAACTCATTACTTTGTTGAAGAAACATTAGTTGCTAACTAGAATAATCACATTTTTCACAAATTGAAAAAGTTTCGCCATCTAAGTGATCAAAATGTGTATTACACTGATTGCATGTATGATGCATATCAAAATACCCATCCTTCTCAGTTTCACCTATTCTGTTAGATTCAAGATCAGTACCATTACATTTTATGCAATGACAGCCACATTCGATTTTCATCCGATATTCATGTATATATGAAATACCTATACAAATCATTGGAAAAGAAAAGAGAAATTCCTATAGAAATTGATGATCATTTCAAGCTTTTTGGAAAAGAACCGTGGGAAGTAGATTACGGTGAAAAATGCCCGGTTTGTGAGGTTAGAATCGATGAATATGGTTTTTGTTCATGTGGTTCTAGCGGAGATTAACTTTTCTAATTAATGGAGCAATAACAATTATCAAGAATCCTATTGCCAATGGAGCTATTATTGGAAATTCAGGAACCACAGTAGTTCCAATAATTGTCACTTCTCCTGTAGTTTCAGGTCTTATGTTAAGCCATACATGAGTTCCATTGTTGATATATTGATTAAAGTAAATTTTTTCATCATCAAGAAATACTGCATATGGTCCCCATAACAATTCTAATGGGATTATTGTAGTAACAAACCTATTCTTTTCAGAAACATCAAATGTAATGCTCTTTGTTGGTTGATCAAAAACAAATTCGTCTATATTTGAATGACTTCTAATCTCTACAAGAAATTCTTTATCTTCCCATTTTATGTTTTGATAAATTTTTGGTTCATTAATGGAATATTCCAAAATCATTTGACATCCATGACATGTTATCCCTTTTTTTTCATCAAGATATACTGGTCTTTCATTTGCAAATATCAAGTCAGCTTCTTCAGGTAAAATAAAAGAAGTTGTTTCAAGATATCTAAAACTCCATGTCCATACATTATCTTTTTTAGAAATTGCATGATCAAGATCATACTCTACAATAGAATTATTATCAGATGGAAAAATCAATATTCCTGCATTATTACCAATGACAGAGAATTGTTTTTCTTCTCCTTTTTCATTTGTTACTGATAAATTTGAAACTGTTCCGTAAATTAACTCAACTTGTTTTGGCAAATCGGTTTTACTGACAACATGCTTCACATGCACATCTCCTACTGAATTTATTACTATTTCAACAGATTTTTGTGAGGCTTTTTCACCAAACGAAATTTGAGCGTCAATTGTAGGAATAATTGAAATTATTAATAAAATTACTAAAAATCCAAAGATCTTGCTATTCATTTATTCCACAGTTACATGAACCATTTGTGCTTTTTCCAAAGGACAATCATTTCCGTCTCTTTGAAGATTCACGATTTTATCTGCAACATCCATGCCTTCTGTCACTTCTCCAAACACAGTATATTGCCTATCTAAAAATGCACTATCAGTGGTAACAATGAAAAACTGAGAACCCGCACTATCTGGATCTTGTGATCTAGCCATAGATACTATGCCTCGTAAATGCGATCTTGAATTAAATTCTGCCTTGATATTATATCCTGGTCCTCCCATTCCCCATGATCCTTTGTTATCCGTTTTTGTGTTGGGATCTCCTCCTTGTATCATAAATCCCGGAATGACTCTATGAAATAGAGTGCCATCATAGAATCCATCTTTAGCTAATTTTTCAAAATTTCTAACTGTCTCAGGTGCTAATTCAGGTAGAAGTTTAAATGCAATCTTTCCAAAATTTGTTTCAATATTTACATTGCTCAATATGGACTCTTTTATCGTCTTATCATAAGAGTCTTTTGTGAATTCTGATTTAAAAAATTAATTTAATATTTTAAGTATGTTGGAAAATTCATATCAATCAGTACGTTTTTCGTTGATAATTTTTTTAGGTGTGGACTTTGAAAAAAATAATAATTTTTTCAAAACAGAAAATCAGAATTTCTTATATGTTACTTTTTAGAATTTGAAAAGTTATAGTCTTATATAGAACAATTAAAGTTTAGAATCTGTTGAATCGTACAAACCAAAGCACGATAATTAAAGAAGCAATTAATTCTTATCTTGACAAAGGGGTAACGGACAAACAAGATATCTACACCAAAGTAGTTGATGAACTTGGTGTTCCAAGACCAACTGTAAGAAGAGTTGCAAGAGATCTACGAACTGAACTATTGCAAAAAATCCAAATCTTACAATCTGATATGCCCAAAGTATCTACAACCTCTGAAGAAGACGAATAAATTCGGCTCCTTTTTCTTTTTAATTATAATACCATTTTGTGGTATTCAGCATTACTGTTATAAATAATGAATTTTTTAAATCATCATGGGATATTTGGGCAATCATTTGGCCACAATTACCACTGGAATTTTTGCTGCGGTATTGACAGGACTTTGGCCATACTTTATAGACTTTGCACCAATTCTTAACTTCGTGTTCATCATGGCAGTGCCCATTACATGGTTTTTGACATTTACATGTTGGATATCACAAAAAAGTACTGATTATATGCATAAACACGCATCATCTCATGCTCAAACTGAAAAAAAAAGCTTGAGTAGCTCACAAACAATTCAAACAACAACCAGTGGTAATCAAGTTACTCTTTCAGAAATTAAACAAATTCAATCAGAATTATCTACAGAACTTAACAACCTAAAAGAATCTGTAAAACTAAAAGATGGTGAAATTGAAAGATTAAACCAAGAAATTTCTAATTTACAAACACTTGTTCAAATTGAATCATTAAAAACCGAATTGGCCAATTTGAAAATGCTAGCGTCTAAAAGAAAATAAAATTCCAAGATCTAATTTTTACAATGAGAGCATTCTATACCGTGATTTTCCTTACAACCAGGGCAACTAACAGCTCCTCCATAATGACATTTACAAGAACACAATTCAGTAGGATCCTTTTTCAAACTTAGCAATATACATATGATGATGTTATTATTTGATTCTTCTGTTTTTAAGACAAATCAATTAAAAATCTCTAATTCAAATTATTAAATCTCTGAAAACCTATTTTACAAATATTACATTCCATATGTTAATCATTTATTTCTGATATGAATCAATTTTTAGAAACAAATGAACAATTCAAGAGAAATAAATTATAATTTTTCAAAATCTCTAACTTCAAATTCATATATCCTAAAATAATTAGTTACAAAATAATCACTAATAGAAAATACACTTTCATTTTGATAATTTTTCAAAATTCAAATTTTTTGAATATTTTATTTGTAATTTAAAATATTTGTACACCAATTTTGTCAAAACTTATTGAAATATTGTAGAAAAATTCGCAATTAAAAATTATATTATAAAATCATTTTTTGATAATAACTATTCTATAAAATCTAATCCTATCGTAATTTAGATCCCATCTCTAAAGTTTCATCCACCATCTCTTTTAGTCTATTTTGTGCATCTGCATCTAGCATGTTATTTTCCTTAACTGAATCTGTAGTTAAAAATACCGCCTTTGGATTCGTTATTACTCTAAAATATGATAATAACTGAGTTATCGATGTCTGAACGTCTATAAAACCAATACTTCCAGAAGCTAAAATTGTCATTCCTGCAACTTTTCCAGCCGTTTTTTTATAATTGATATATTCAAATAAATTTTTCAATGACGAACTAAAAAATGAATTATAGATTGGTGATCCAATTAACCACACATCTGCATCCATTATGTCATTTGCTGCGGTCTTTGTAGCTTCATTATATTCTTCATCTGGTCCTCTGTAACATTCAATCTGACCTTCTGATAAATTAATTAATTTTGTTTCTTGATTTTTTGATTTTGTATAATCATAAACATATTTCATAACAATTTGTGTATTAGCATTCTTTCTTGGACTGCCAGAAATAACTACAACCTTCATGTATCAAGAAATTTGTTTCTGTATTTAAGTTTCCATTAATTTTTAATTAAGCGGGCTTGGAGGGCTTCGATCCCTCGACCTGTAACTTAGGAGGCTACTGCGCTATCCATGTTGCGCGTCAAATTGACTCTGCGCCACAAGCCCAGCAAAAAAAATACTCTTAATTATTTAAGCGTAATCAAGATTATCCTTGATCATTTTTTGAATATTTTTCCAATTGTTATTTTCTTTATCATTCCATTTTTCAAAATATACAACATCTTTCAATTCTAGTCTTGGTAACCATCCAGCAGTTTCAAGATCTGGTTTTTCTGCAAAATCATCAACATAACCTAAACACAAGTATGCAACAGGAATTACATGTTCGGGCAACTCTAAAACTTCTTTTAGAGTTTCATTTGATAGTATGCTTACCCAACCAAGGCCTACTCCTTCAGTTCTTGCTGATAACCATAAATTCTGAATTGCACAGCACACACTGTAAAGACCTGCCTCAGGAATACTTGATCTACCAATAACAAATGGTCCAAATTTTGTGGGATCATATGTTACACACAAATTTACGGGAGATTCTGAAATTCCCTCTAACTTGAATGAAAGATATTTTGATCTTTTCGGCTCTTCAATCAATTGTGATGAACGTTTTTTTTCATCCTGAAAAGATTCTTTTATTTTCTTTTTTGTTTGATCATCTTTAATTAAAATAAAATTCCATGGTTGTGAAAACCCAACTGATGGAGCATGATGTGCAGCATGAAGAATTTTTGATAAAATCTCATCTTCTATAGGTTTGGAGGTAAAATGAGATCTTACATCTCGTCTTGAATAAATTGCCTTATAGAAGCCTCGTTTTTCATCTTCGGTAAAATCATCTGTCAATATATTTCTCCTTTATTCTTCTTTTGTTAAACGTTAATAATGTCAATCTTTAGTTTTGTACTTCATTGGGCCGGTAGTCTAGCTGGTTAGGATACCGCCTCGACACGGCGGTGATCGTGAGTTCGAATCTCACTCGGCCCATTTTAATAACCAGTTTTGAATTCTTTCTGTGCTTCGCTCCAAGAAGATTGAGTAGTGATACTTCCTTCAGCACTAAAACTAGTGATTTTATTATCTATTATTGCTTCATAAATTTCTGTATTAACATCGTCCTTACTTAAAACAAATGTATTTTTCAAAGGAATTTCGGCACCTGAACTAAACAGCGCCCTTCCAGGCAATGCAATATCTGCCGTAGAATAAATTCCAGAACCTAATAATGTTTCATCCCCATAAAGATTGTATTCTATTACTGAAACTGTAAATGTTTTATCACTTGGATTTTTTACTAGAAATGTCACTTCAAATTTTGCTTGATTATTTATTGAACTAACATCTATCAATTCTACATTTGTTAATTCAATCTCAACTTGATCAAGATCTACATTATCAAGACTAGCGTAATAAACAATTCCTCCCATTAATCCTAAAACTCCAACTACTGCTGCATAAACTGTCATCTTGCTTTGAAGAGCCATTCCACTGTCTCAGATTATAGATAACTAAAAAACGTTATCAAGATCCAAATACATAATATTTAATCAGAAATATCATTATCTATGACTGCCTTAGAACAAGCAATTCTTACATGGATACATCTTGTTTCAGCTGCAATATGGGTAGGTGGTTCACTTTTCATTGGAATTGTTTTTTCTCCACTTCTAAAAACTATGACTAGTTCTCTTGAAGAAAGAATGCAAATTATGATTCGTGTAGGAAGACGATTTAACAAAATTGCTGTTCCCTCATTAATTATTTTGATGGCTACTGGATTATACAGTTCGCATATGTTACTTGGTAAACCTGATTTACTTGCTGCAACAAGCTATGGAACATTTCTTGTTATTAAAATAATTCTTGTTATTGCGTTAATAATTACATATGCAATACATGTTAGAGTAATTCGTAAAGACATTGAAGAAAAAATAATGTCAAACCAAATGCCTGAATCTCAAATTCAAAAATTAAGAAAAAAAATTATTATTCTTGGAGAAATTACTGTAGTGTTGTCAGTGGCAATTTTATTTTTTGCATCTTTACTTGATGCTGGAGTTTGATATTCCCTCGATAATTACTTCAAAACCATTAGTTAACTTCCCGACCCCATATTTACAACCTGTAATTTTTGACGTCACAAACAAATTTGTCTCCAAATGTTTTGTAATGTCTTTTATCAAAAATGTAGTTTTTCTAGGACCTAGGCTTGCAGGAACTACAAGCATATCTGCTAAATTTTCATCCACGCTTTGTAAATTATTAATAAATTTATCAAAATCCAAATCAAAACTTTGTGTTTTTTTATTAAATAATGAATCTACTCCAATAATGGAATTTTCATCAATACTGTAAATTAATAATGATGCACCCGAATCTATTGCATCTTCATTTTTAGTTTCTGTTTCTACATTAAAATTTTCATCTGATAACTTTTTTTTGATTCGTTTAATTTCATTTCTAATTATTTCAATCGGGATTTTTGAGAATGTACAAATTAATTTTACATTATTTGTTTTTCTTTTTGAAAATAATATTGATTTCAAACGAGAAGGATATACTTGTAATTTTACTTCTCCACCTCCTTTGGGATAATAACCTCGTTTAATTAATTGAAGAGAAAATTCTATACCCATTCTTGAATATGCTTCTTTTAGAATATGCTGTGTATACTCAAAAGAAGGGCTCCACGGAACATCTGTGCCTCCCTTAATTGTTAAACTTAATTTTTTTTGGGATATTGCAACTACCGGAATTAGTACTTGTAAAATTAAAGTAATACTTCCAGCAGTACCTATATCTTCACTTAATTCTAAATTATCAAGATCTCTTGGAATGAATTTTAATTCTGTAGAACCTATTTCTGCTCCAATTACTTTTGCATTTGAAATTTTTTGAAGAATTTTAACAGCTGTTAGATGTTGTGGTCTTAATCCAGGAACTTTTCTGTTTTTTCTTATATTTTCTAAATGAATTGATTGTTTTGTAATGCATGCAAGTGTAATTGCAGAACGTATTATTTGGCCTCCTCCTTCACCAAATTCTCCATTAATTTTCAAAAAACTCATAGTTTTTTTCACCAAGTACTCTTTATGATACTTTTTTTACAAAGAAATTTTCTATATTTCTGTATGAATGGATTGTTAATAGGACGTTTCCAACCTTTCCATTTGGGTCATCTTGAGGCATTACGATTTGCATTATCTAAAGTGGATAGATTATGGATAGGTTTGGGTAGCTCAAACAAGCCTACAGAAAAAAGCAATCCATTTTCTGCCGAAGAACGAAAAGAAATGATTCTTTCATCAATTAATGATTCTATGAAAAAGAGAATTTCAATTTATTTTATTCCTGATTTGGATAATCATGTTAAATGGATTGAGAAAATAGATACTATTGTACCTAAATTTGATATAGTTTTTTCTAATGATGAATTAACAAATCATCTGTATTCTAAAAGAACCGTCAAAGTAGTTCCAATTCCATTTTTGAAAAGAAATGAATTATCTGGAACCAATATTAGAGATTTGATAATTAGCGATCAAAAATGGGATCATCTTGTTCCTGAAGGGACAAAAAATTTTTTGATAAACACTAGTGCCAATGATCGTTTAAAAAATCTCTAATTATAAATAAACCCCATAACACACTGTGATAGATAACATATGGAATATCTTTCAATGCTCCCAGGTCCAACAAATGTACCTAATAGAGTAATGAGAGCAATGCTTGCACCTATTATTAATCACAGAAGTGATGATTTTGTTGAATTATACACTGATGTAGTAGGAAAAACTCAACAAGTATTTGAAACACAAAATGATATTGTTGCTTTATCTGCATCTGGAACTGGTGCTGTTGAAGCTGGTGTTGTAAATTTGGTTAAAAAAGATGATAAAATCATAATTCCTGTAAATGGAGAATTTAGTAATAGATTAGCACAACTAATTGAAGGACAAGGAGCTAATGTTGTTAAACTACAAACTCCGCCTGGAGAAAATGCAACTTTTGATCAAGTAAAAGAAGCATTTGATAATAATAAAGATGTTAAAGCATTCTATGTTGTTCACAATGAAACTTCTACTGGTACAATGGTAAATTATCTTGATAAAGTATCTGATTTGACATCTAGAAATGATGCATTCTATGTTGTAGATTCTGTTTCATTGCTTGGTGGTGCTCAATTACCAGTGGATAAATGGAATATTGATGTATGTATGACTGGTGCACAAAAAGCAATTGCAGCTCCGCCAGGTATTTCACCAATATCTGTTAGTGCTAAAGCCAAAAAATACATGATAGAAAATCCACCATCTACAATGTATTTCAATCTAGCTAGATATTTCAAATATTATGATGAAGAGAAACATACTCCTTTCACACCTGCACTTCCCTTACTTTATGCATATAGAGAAGCATTGTCAATAATGCTAGAAGAGGGATTACAAAATGTCTTTAATCGCCATAAAATTTGTTCAGATGCATTATACTCTGGATTAAGTGCAATGGGTCTTACTCCATTTGCAAAAGAAGAAGACCGTTCAATTTCAATTGTTGCATTAAATTACTTGGAAGGACTTGAAGACAAAACTTTCAGAAATACACTAGCTGATAAATTCAAAGTGTTAGTTGCAGGCGGATTTGGTAATCTTAAAGGTAAAGTGTTTCGAGTTGGATGTATGGGAGAAGTTAGTCCATATCATGTAATGAGAACCATCTCTGCAATTTCATCTACATTAGCAATGATGGGATATGATGTAGATGCTCAAGCAGGACTAAAAACTGCGGAAGAAAAACTGAAAGCTCTCTAAATCCTGTTAACTTAATATAAGGAAATTCGAGACCGATCACATTGACTTTCGATAAAGGATCATTAATTTTAGTAGACTATACTGCAAAAGTAAAAGACACTGAAGAAATATTTGATACCACTATTGAAGAAGATGCAAAAAAACATTCTATCTATGAAGAAAATGTAAAATATCAACCAAAATTGGTTTCAATTGGAGAAGTTAGTTATCCTGTTCTAAAAGGATTAGATGAAGCACTTGCAAAAACATCAGCTGGTGACAAACTAACAGTTGAAGTTACACCTGACAAAGGTTTCGGTGAAAGAGATTCTGGAAAAGTTAGAATGATTCCACTTAGAAAACTAGGTGAAGATGCAGAGAAAGTCTCCGTTGGTGATACAATAGAAGTTGATAATAAAAGAGGAATTATCCGTTTTATTGGATCTGGTAGAGTGCAAATAGACTACAACCACAGATACGCAGGAAAAACTATCTTATTTGATGTAAATGTAATAAAGTCTCTTGATTCTCCAAATGACAAAATTGATGGAATTCTTAAAAACAGATTACCTGTTGAAGATACAAAAATTTCATTTGTCTTAAAGGATAAAGAAGTGAACATCACAATTCCTGAAGAAATTTTACGTGCTGATGGATTACAAATCATGAAACATTTCATTCAATTAGATATTTTCAAGTTTGTTCCAACATTGGAAAAAGTGAACTTCATTGAAACCCATATAAACAAACAAACTCAGGCGAAGAATCCAGAAAAAACTCCTGAAAAAATAGAAAAAACACCTGAACAAAAAACAGCTTAAATTACTTTAGTACTCTTTGCAAGATTCATTGCTTTTCTTTCTGTCATTTCAATCTCTTTGAGAATTGTGTATCTCTCAGGTCTTAATTCTTGTGCAATTATTAGTGCATCAATGATTTGTTCTTCTTTCAAACCGATTTGTCTTGCAGTTGTAGGAGCACCAAGATCTTTGAGAGCCTTTGCAATTTTTCTCCAATCCTGTCCTTGAAGTTTTGAAATCATGATTGAACCCAATCCACATTTTTCGCCATGTAATCCTTTTCCTGGTGCAATCTTATCTAATGCATGAGAAAAAAGATGCTCTGCACCAGAACATGGTCTACTGCTACCTGCAATACATGATGCAACTCCTGCACTAATCAGAGCTTCTACAATCACTCTTGCATCTAATCCATTTTTGGCATATTTCCTTGAATTTTCTATCACAATATTTGCACTCATTAATGCTAAATCTGCTGAATATCTACCATAATATTCACCAGTTTTTTCATGACCTAATTGCCAATCCTTTACTGCAATTATGTTTGCAATCAAATCACCGCATCCACTTGAAAGCAATCTGGTAGGTGCTTTTTTTATAATATCAATATCTACAAAAACTCCCAAAGGTGCGCTGGCAACAATTGAATGTGGTTTATCTGTTTTTACTGAAACAAATGGGCTTGCCATTCCGTCATGTGATGCTGCAGTTGGTACGCTGACAAATGGAATGTCTAAATTAAAAGAAACCATTTTTGCAGCATCTACAGAGCGACCTCCTCCAATTCCAGCAACTATATCGGAATGATCTTTTTTGACATCTTTTTCAATTTTTTTTAGACTAGAAATTTGATTATCTTTTGATAAATGCCATACGAATTGAATTTTTTTTGATTTTAGTGATTTTTCAATTTTTTCTTTAAGAATTTTTTTTACATGACTTCCTGAAATCAGTGATACTTTCTTTGGTTTAGTGAGGTTATGGAGAAAACCCCCAAATTCAGAGATATTTTTTTCACCTACAACAATTTGTCTTGGCAATTCCATAGTATGTGATTGCATGCGATCCTGATTTTTTGTCATTATTTATGATTTCAAGTGATCAAAAAGTTATTTAAAAGGGTGAGATGCCATTCACTTTATCTTAAAAGGTGTATTTTTGTCAAATAATGTTGAAGAAAAAATTCTGCACGGGACTACCACTGTAGGTATCAAGGCTAAAGACGGCGTTGTCTTATGTGCTGATATGAGAGCCAGTGCAGGCTATTTTATTGCAAATAACAATACCATGAAAATCCAAAAAATTGACTTACATGCAGGATTGACTCTCGCTGGTGGCGTTGCAGATGCTCAAAACATTGTTGATATTTTACGTTATCATGCAAATCTTCACAGAGTTGAAAAACAAGGCCCAATTTCTATTCATTCACTTTCTAGACTTTGTTCATTGATATTTCATCAAAATAGAGGCTATCCATTTATGGCTGACATTTTAGTTGGTGGTTATGATGCAAATGGTCCTGCTTTATTTAATATTGATATGTTTGGTTCAGTTGAAGAAAAATCATATGTTACAACTGGTAGCGGCTCACCAGTAGCTTATGGTTTGCTTGAAGAAGAATATAGAGAAGATCTCACAGTTGAAGAAGCTAAAAAAATAGCTCTACGAGCTGTTAAAGCCGCAATTGTTAGAAACATTGGAACAGGCGATGGAATTAACATCGCAATAATGGATAAAGACGGATTCCGTCTTTTGACCGATGAACAAAAGAAAGCAGTTATCGAACTTTAGTGATTTAATGCAAAGAAAACAACAACAAAAAGAATTACCTCCTAGTAGCCAGAATATAATGGCAACCATACTGCAAAGTATACCAAAAGAGGCAAGTGTAACAAAAATCGAATACGAAGGACCACGAATTGCTCTTTATACAAATGCTCCTAGATATCTTATGGAAAATAATGAAACAATTTCAAACCTTGTAAATATTATCAAAAAAAGGATTGTTGTAAGAACTGATGAGTCAATTAGAAAACCTGAAGATGAAGCTAGACGAATTATAGCAGAATGTGTTCCAGAAGAAGCAAAACTACAAGGAACAATCTTTGATACTGCAACCGGCGAAGTTTCAGTTGAAGCAAAGAGACCATGGTTACTACAAAGAAACGCAAAAGAGTTCAATCATGCTGAAGTCACCGAAAAAATGGGCTGGAAATTGCGTATTAGAAAAGCAACTACTATACCTTCAAGAACAATTCAAACAATCAATGCAACTCTGAAGCAATCTTCTGCTGAGAGAAGCAAACAACTCAAACAAGTAGGAGATGAAATTTTTAGACCTAGGCTGTCTCAAAGAACTGAAGTTTCACTTTATACTTTAGGTGGATTTGGCCAAGTTGGAAGATCCTCCTTATTACTATCTACTCCCGAAAGTAAGATCTTAATTGATTGTGGAATTAATCCTGGTGCTCGCTCTCCAATGGATGCTTTTCCTAGACTGGATTCTCTAGATATTACCCTTGATGATCTTGATGCAATAGTAATTGGACATGCACACTTGGATCATACAGGATTTTTACCGGCTTTATGCAAATATGGCTATAAAGGTCCAATCTATTGTACTGAACCAACTCTTCCTATGATGAATCTCATTCAATTAGATGCAATCAAAGTAGCTTCTGCTCAAGGCAGAACTCCAATTTATTCAGAAAGAGATGTAAAACAAATAATGAGACAGACTATCACTCTACCTTATGGAACTGTAACTGATATTTCTCCTGATATCAAATTAGTTCTGGCAAATGCAGGCCATATACTTGGTTCTGCTTTATGTCATTTTCATATTGGAAATGGTGATCATAACTTTGTTTATTCCGGTGATATCAAATTTGGAAAAAGTATTTTGTTTGAAGCTGCTAGTTGGAATTTCCCAAGAGTAGAAACATTATTGATTGAAAGTACATACGGACTAAAAGAAGACATACAACCAACCAGACAAGAGGTAGAATCCGCTTTCATTAATGCAGTTAACAATACATTAGCTGATGGAGGCAAAGTTCTAATTCCAATTCCTGCTGTTGGACGTGCCCAAGAGATAATGATGGTAATTGATCATTATATGAAATCAGGAGAAATGATTGAAGCTCCAGTATTTACAGAAGGAATGATCTCTGAGGCATCTGCAATTCATGAATCATATCCCGAATATCTTGCAAAAGAACTAAAACAAAAGATCTTAGAGACTGATGACAATCCATTTGATTCAGAATATTTCACTAATATTGAACACGGAGATGCAAGAGAGGAACCAATGAGAGAAAATTCACCATGTATTATTTTAGCAACATCAGGAATGCTAGAAGGTGGACCTGTTTTAGAATATTTCAAAAATATTGCACCTGACAAGAAAAATAAAGTATTATTTGTTTCATATCAAGTTAATGGAACTTTAGGAAGAAGAGTTCTTGATGGCTCCAAACAAGCAACTATGTTGGGAAAAGAAGGTAAAGTTGAAGTTGTTACAATCAATTGTGGTGTAGAAAAACTAGATGGTTTCAGTGGTCATAGTGATTATAATCAATTAATGTCATTTGTACAAAGGTTGAGACCAAAACTTCGAAGAGTCCTTGTTAATCACGGAGAACGCAAGAAATCAGAAAATCTTGCAATGAATATTAGGCGAATGTACAGAGTGCCTGCCCATTATCCTCAAATTCAAGAAGCAATTAAATTATTTTAAATCGTATTCTGGTTTCCAAATTTTTATGTTAGATGGAGCAACAATAATTCTTTCTTCTCCCAATCTTGCAATATCTGCATCAGCAGCTTTTGCAATAGAATACAATTCTTCAACAACCTTTCTTAGTTGCTCTACATCTTTCTGAGCTAATGGTGTAACTCTCAAAATCAAAATCATTTCTTTTTTGATGTCTTCTTTTATGGAATGAACATCACTGATGTCTCTAATGGTTATAGCCTTTAGATATGTGGGGCTTTCTTGCTTTTGCATCCTTATTGAAAATGGCGATCTACTCCCTCAAAAACTCTTCCTTAGTTCTAACTAATTTTTAAAAAAATTCACGCCTACATTCTGAATTTAATATAGGATTGCTCTTCTGCACATTGGGAATTAATTTCCTCAGTTAAATTCTCATTTTTCACAGTTACAATACAATCTTGATTTTTTGGCGCGTCTGAATATCTTAGTGTTACAGATGCTGCGAATTCTACATGATCTTTTGCATTTTTGCCACGTAAAATTGAAATGGGTCCTAGATGATCTTTGGCTTCAAGCAAAATATCTCCTGGTAATGCAATTGCTTTGATCATTTCATTTTCATCTTTGTTTCTTCCAACAACGAATTTTGTTTCTTCATCTAATCTAAAATGTCTTCCAATTTTCAACAAATCAATATCGTTGATTGTTGGAGTTTCAACATGTTCAAACAAATCCTTAGCTTTAATTCCAAATTGTGGTTCTGTTAACAAACAACCTCCACCTGCATTAGGTGGATTTTCAATTCCATATTTTTTTGCCATTTCTAATTGATTTCTTCTTGTTCTACCTTTTATCATTCCAAGATTTTCTCTTTTGATCAATCCTTCTTTTTCAGGATCTGTTTCTGGAAGTAATCCCGCAGAAAGTGGTCTTACTATTTTTCCAATCAATCCTGATTCTTTTTCAATAATTCTTAATGCAGGTGCGTGTTGACTCATTGGACGTTGTCCTAAAACTTCTCCGGATATGATAAATTCTGCACCGATCTCCTCCATGTGTTTTTTTGCAGCATCAAACATCATAGTTCTACAATCAACACATGGATTAAAACCCGCACCAATTCCATGTTTTGGGTGTTTTAACATCTCAATGTATTCATCACCAAGATAAACCGTCTTTAAATTAACATTTAGATCATCAGCTCTTTCTCTAATTTCAAAACCACACCCTCTTCCACAATCAAAATCACAAAAAGGAGTCTTTATTGCAACAGCTGAAACATCAAATCCTTGCTCTTGCATCATACGCACTGCAAGCTGGCTATCTAGACCTCCAGATAACAAAGCAACTACTTTTTTCTTTTCTTTTTCTTCTGTCACAGCGATCAAACTTAATTTTCCATATACAAACTTTACATCATACATAAATTGAGAATGTGTGATATTTTTGTATGAAGCAACGAAGAAAAAATCTTTTAAAATTCGCTCAAAAAATTGATTGTGATACACTAGTTACATTTGAGCCTGAAAATCTGTTCTATATGACTGGCTTTTGGGGAGAAGCAATAGGGTTGCTAGAGAAAAATGGTAAAACTACGATAATTGCTCCAGAATTAGAAGTAGGTAGAGCACAAGAAGAATCTGAAGACTGTGATGTAATCACAGCAGAAAGAGGCACTGGTTTGATATCCTCTTTAATTGAAAAAATCAAAAAAAATCAAGTTTGTACTGATTGCCAAAATTACTCTGTTATGATGTCTCTGAAAAAATCCATTCCAAAGATTACATCATCTACAGAACCATTTTATGATTCACGTATAATCAAAGACGAAAAAGAAATCCAAATTCTCA
The DNA here is from genome assembly GCF_025699125.1 of Nitrosopumilus sp. Lineage (NCBI taxonomy): Archaea > Thermoproteati > Nitrososphaerota > Nitrososphaeria > Nitrosopumilales > Nitrosopumilaceae > Nitrosopumilus > Candidatus Nitrosopumilus sp. The sequence continues at coordinate 136,007 of NZ_JAILWC010000003.1, forward strand.
AAAAAGCATCTAAAATAATAGATGAAATGTTCAATCTATGCTCAAAAAAGATGAAAGTAGGTCAAAAGGAATCCGAATTGCAAACAATTCTGATGACATATGCAATGGAACAAGAAATGTTTGACACTGGTTACAAATCTACATTAAATCCTCTGATAATAGCTGGAGGTCCAAATGGTGCACTTCCTCATGCACAAGTAACACAAAGAAAATTCAAAAACGGTGATTTGATAGTGACTGATCTTACTTTACGATACAAAGGATATGTTTCTGATGCGACTAGAACATTTGCAATTGGGAAAATTTCACAACAAGCAAATGAAGCATATGAAATTGTCAAGGAATCACAAAAACTTGGCATTAAAGCTGTAAAACCTAATGCATACTGTAAAGATGTTGATTTTGCTTGTAGAAAATACATTGAAGAAAAAAATTATGGTCAATACTTTATTCATTCTACTGGTCATGGAATTGGATTAGAAGTTCATGAGCTTCCAACAATTTCTTACAGAAGTGAAACAAAATTACAAAAGAATATGGCAATTACTGTTGAACCTGGAATATATATTAAAAATAAATTCGGAATTCGTATAGAAGATTCATTGATAGTAAATGAAAAACCAATTGTAATGCATAAATTTACTAAAGATTTAGTACAAATTTGAGTCTAATCATAAAAATCTACTAAATCAATAATATGTTTTGAATCTTGATTGTTAGATGTAATTTTCCCTGAAATCTTATTTACATTCCAATCATAATTTAATTCACCTTTGTATGATTCAAAATCTAAGATAAAATGATATTCTTCATCATTTACTTTTGAGACTGATAATTCAACTATGGTTTTTTTATTATCAAAAATTTTTTCATCTGGATATTCTTCACTAATTTTGTTTGTTATTGCCTCCATTACTGTTAGTCCTGATTCATTTGGTCCGTTGTAGTTCATCAATATATCAACAACCTGTTTTTGTTCCGATGTGAGTTCAGGAAATCTACTTTGAAGATCACTCTTTGTTAATTCTGGAATAGCAAAGATTACAAAGATTGTAATAATTGCAAGATAAATTGGTGCTCTTTTACGAAGAAATGATTTGAAATCATTCTTTTTTGGTTTTTCTTCTTTTTTCTTGTTATTTTTTACCATTACTTTTCCTAAATTCTAGTGTTTTGCAGTTAAAATTAAAACTTGCCAAGGAAATAGAATTTCTCCATTTTTCTTTGTATATTGTAATGTCTTCTCTTTTACAACCTGTTTCAATTCTTTTCTTTTTGAATAATCTAATTCATTTAACTTCTCTTTTAGTGGTTTTGCGATGTATTTGATATAATTATTCCAATAATCTGTAAATTTCCCAGGACTGTAATGAAAAATAAATTCTTTAACTGAAATTTTTGAGAACCCTGCCTTACTAATTTCTGTGCTTAATGCAGATTTTGTGCCATATCTATCAAGATCTGGGGATCCTGGTGGAACATATTCAGGGATGAATTCTTTTACTGAATCTAAAATACTGCTAAAAAATGGAACTTTATCTCCCCTACCATGAACGGATATTCCTATTTTCCCTGATTCTTTGAGGCTATTTTTCATATTTTTTAATGCTTTATCGGCATTTGGAAAGAAAAACAATGCATACTGACATGTAATGATATCAAATTTCTTTGAAAAGTTAAAATTTTCCGCATCAATATTTAGAAAATCTACATTTGATTTTTTTCCACTCCATTTTTCTGCAATTTTGATTGCAGTGCTTGAAGTATCTGCACCTACTACATATCCTGAATTTCCTACTTTTTTTCTAATATCTTTTGTAACAACACCAGTTCCACATGCTATATCAAGTACTGAATCTCCTTTGTTAATTTCAACTAATTCTATTAATTTAGTTGTACTTTGGAATGGTCCTTTACTAACACTTGCCCATCTTTTATGGTAACGTGGTGCTACTTCATTCCATACTGTAATGTTTCTTTTTTTGTACTCAAGTGATTTTAACAAAGACAACTTTAGATTAATTCCCCCAGATCTGATTTTAATTTTCTTCCTGTCTCATGAAAATATCTATGTTCAATTATCTTTAGAGTTTCTGAAATTTTAAAACTATTTGCATGTTTCTTTTCCTTTTTTTCTTTAAGTTCTTTATATTGTGATATTAATTTTTTAAGCTCAGAATTTTTCATTTTAGTTTCTGTTCAATTTCTTTTCTAATTAATTTAGCAATCTTTTCTTTTTGCTTCCAACCTGATGATTTTATTTTATTATTATCTATAATTAAGATCTGATTACGATCAGGATTTTTTTGATATTTACTACCAATATCATTTGCAATCATAATGTCGGCATTAGCATCTCTCATCTTTTTTTGAGCCGATTTGATTAATGCACTTTTTGTTATATTGGATTCTGCTTTGAATCCAACCAACAGTGTATCTTTTTGCAATTTTTTTACTTGTTCAATTATTTTAGGCACTTTTTTGAGCCTAATTGTAAGGAATTTTTTATCACTTTTAATTTTGGATTTTGATACACTTTCTGGAGTATAGTCTGATACAGCTGCTGCCATAATAACAACATCAAATTTTTTCTTTAATTCTTTTTTAGTTATATCTAACATCTCTTTACTTGTTGTAACGTTGATAACTTTTGCACCTTTAGAAGGTTTTTCATTTCCTGGTCCGTAAATAATAGTGACTTTTGCTCCAGCAGAAATCAATTCAGATGCTAAAAGAATTCCAGTTTTTCCTGAACTAATATTTGTAATTACTCTTACAGGATCAATGTATTCTAATGTAGGACCTGCAGTAATCAGTACTTTTTTATTTTTTAAAATTGACGAGAATCCAAATTTTTTCAACACAATCTCTAAAACATCCTCTGGTTCTGGTGCTTTTGCTTTTCCTTCAATCATTTGGGGACTAATGAATTGAATTTTATTTTTTAGAAATTCAATATTTTTCTTAACTGCTAAGTTATCATACATTGATTCATGCATTGCTAAACACATCAGAATTGGAATTTTGGATCCAAATCCTACAGTAAGCACTGTTGAAACTGGAGTATCATCAATTCCATTTGCAAGTTTACCAAGTGTATTTGCTGTTGCAGGATATACAATCACTAAATCTGATTGTTTATAATCTGCTAATCTAATATGTTCTAATTCACCAGTAAGTTTTGTTATTACTTCATTTCCAGTAGCCCATTTAAAATAATCTGGTTGTATCAATTTAGTTACCGCATTACTTGTAACACATGTTACATCAGCACCATGTCTCATTAGTAATCTTGCTAATTCAATTGCTTTGTATGCTGCAACACTACCTGCCACACAAAGAACTATTTTTTTCCCTATAATCTCAACACCTTTTGAAGTAACTATATCAAGTGATGGATGATCTTTTTTCTTTGCTTTCTTAACTGCCAATTTGCTCACGTAGTTTTTTCAACTCTTCATCATCCATAGAAAACCAGTTTTCTTCTGCAGGAAACGCTCCTGAATTTACATCTTTTTTGTAATCTTCAAGGGATTTTACAATATCTTCAGATAAATTCATGTATCTTTTAGCAAATTTTGGTTTAATTTTATCATACATTCCAAGTAAATCTTGAACAACTAGAACTTGTCCATCACAACCAATACCTGAACCAATTCCAATTGTAGGAACACTAACTGTTTGAGATATTATCTCAGCAACTTCATGGCTAACCATTTCTAATACAATACTGAATACACCTGCTCCTTCAAGCTCTTTTGCATCTTCAATTAACTTCATTGCAGATTCTTTTGTTTTACCTTGAACTTTGTATCCTTCTGAAAGCATTGTTGTTTGTGGCTGTAATCCAATGTGTCCCATTACTGGAATTCCAATGTCAACTATGGCACTAATTGTTTCAGTCATTATTGAACCTCCTTCAAGCTTTACTGCATCAGCTCCTGCTTTGATTAATTTTCCTGAATTATTAATCGCGTCTTCTATACTAGATTGGTATGACATAAATGGTAAATCTGATATTAAGAGTGCATTTTTTCTTGCTCTGCTGACTGCTTCTGTAAACATACACATTTGATCCATTGTCACAGGAATTGTATTTTCATATCCTAACATTACCATTCCTGCACTGTCTCCGACTAAGAGTACATCAATTCCTGCTTTATCACAAAGTGATGCTAAAGTGTAATCATAACTTGTAATGACAGAAATTTTTTTCTTTTCTTTTTTCATTTTTAAAATATCTAATACTGATTTATGCAATCTTAGCACCTCTTGTTAGATTTTTTCTAATCTCAAGTATGTTTTCTGAAAGATTTTTTTTATTGTCAAAATCATCAACTATTTTTCTAAGTGAACTGTGATTTTTTTTAGATAATTTCTTTGAGTCATATATTAGTAAATCAATTGCGCGTGTTACATTATCTACAATTGTAATATTTGCAGTTTGGGAAGTTCTAGAAAGAGGATTTAGATCAAATGTAATGACTATTTTTCCTGCTTTTCTTAGAGCTATTGTTCTATCTCCATCTTCTAATGGTACTACTACAACATCTGCAGCAAAAATTCCATTTTTATCAACTATTCTTCTTGCTGAATCAATTCCAGGTAATTTTGTAGATGTACTGAGATTTGAACCTAAAATCATCTTTGCACCTGATTTTTTGAGAGTCTTGATGATTGCCTGTTTTCTATTTTTGTTAGTATAAAACAGATTTACCTCAAGTTTAGCCTTGGTTTGCTTTGATAGTTTTACAATTTCTTTAGGGCACAACGCAGCTATATTTCCATTGACAGATATTACTGGTCTTTCTGCTAAAAGAATCTGAGCTGCAGCAGCTCTTATTGCCTTTTTTGCAGAGTTTGTTGTTTTCTCACCTAATAGATAATCAAAAGCTTCACCTCTGCCTTGTGCTAGCAACCCTTCTTTTGCAACTAAACCATTATCAAATCCTTTCACAAGTTTCTCTCTAATAAGTAATGATTTAGCTCTTGGATGTGATTTAGGAATTAGTGACATGTAATTTCAATCAATTAAAAAGAACTCTGGCTCCTTGATCATCTAATTCTGATTTTATTATTGAACCATCAGAATATTTATGTAAAATTTCTAAAACATCATTTTCTTTCTCTTTTGGAATCATTGTAAAAACTGTTTCACCAAATAATGCAATTCCACATTTGATATTCTTTTGTGATAACTCATCAACCAATTTTTGCATTCTTGGTGTCATAACATCTACATATTTTGCAAATTCTAAAGACATATCTTGAAAATGTTCATAATTTTTTGATTCTAATAACTTTTTTACCATTTTCCCACCTATGCCATTAATCTGTGATAAACGTTCTCTGATGAACTTATTTGTAGAAATTGGAGAGAAACATATCATCAATATAGTAATTTTATCTGTGAAAATTTTTTCAACACTCCCAATTCCAGGCGCACCTGGTTTAACACGAATTTCAAATCCTCCATGATATGAAGCTAAAACATCTCCTAGTCCTGTTTTACAATTTACCTCTGCGTTATGTGCAATTTGTCCAATTCTTGTTTTATCCAATTTAGTATCAAGAGCTTGATCTAGTGCATAAGATAACGATAAAGCAACAGCACTACTAGAACCTAAACCATACCCAACTGGAATCAAAATTTCATGTTCAATATCAAAAAATGTATCTGAAAATTCTCCAAGCTTTAAAAATTCATTTAAAACATATTCTGATACATCGGTTTTATCTGATTGATATCCTTTTGTTGTAATATGAAAATTTGATTGCTGATTATTTTTTGTATTAATTTTTACTTTTGTAGTTACGCCATGTTTAATTGAAAATCCAGCGCCCATCGAACCTAAATTTTCTAAATTATTTTGAGAGTCCTCTAAATGAGCCTTGAAAAAACCTGTAATGTGGGCAGGACAAAATGCCTTAGCTTCCATTGATCTCAGTTTAAATTTTACACAAAATATAAGAATATGGTTTAAATTAATTAAATTAGTATAAATTGACTAAATTTATTCGACGCCTACAAAAAATTGGAAGCACCATCCTAGTGTCATTGCCAAAAGAATGGATTGATGCAAACAATCTAGATAAATCCAGTCAGGTTGAGATTGAAACTGGACATGATAGCATTTCAATATCTCTAAACAAAGAATCACGTACAACAAAAGAACTAGTTATTTCATATCCATTACCAAAAGAGGAAAACATAGTAGCTGACATTACAGGTGCTTACCTTTTAGGATATGATGTATTCAAAATAAATTCCAAATCCAGCATACCAGGAGAAGATAGAGAAAAAATTCGTAATTCAATGAGAAGATTAGTAGGTATGGAAATCATTGAAGAGGATGCATCTCATATCAATATGCAATTTCTTTTAGATGCAACAACACTTGATCCAGAAAAAATTCTAAAGAGAATGAGTTCAATTGCACTTGGAATGTATGATGACGCATCAAAAGGATTAATTTCAGATGATAAATCTAATTTAGAAACATTATCAAAACGTGATGTCGAAGTGAATCGACAATATTTTTTGTTAGTTCGTTTAATCCGAAGTGCGCTTGTTGATAAAAAATTAGCTAATGCATTTAATTTAGAAAATATTGATGTACTTGATTATAGGGTTGCAGCAAATCTTCTTGAAAATGCTGGTGATTCTATAGTTGAACTTTCAAATTTTATTTACAAATCAACTTTATCACAAGAGCATTCAAAAAAGATTTTTGATATGGTAAAAGATTTTAGCATACTTGCAGAAAAATCAATTGATGCATTTACAAAACCTGATAGACTTTTAGCAATTGAAGCAATATCATTACATAAAAAATATGAACAAAATTTAAGTAAATTAAGAATTGCATTAGGAAATAAAAAACAAATTCCAATTGAATTTCTTGATTTAGTCTATATGTATGAAAAAATTGCACAATCTTGGGCCGACGTTGCAGATCTTGTTAAACCAATCTATAATGAATGATTAGTAAAGTTTCTTTTTGGCTGCATAAGTCAAAACCGCACATATTGTTTTTGAATCTTGAATTTTTCCAGATTTAATTAATTTCAATAGTTTCTTCAAATCCATTTTTATAACTGACAAAATCTCATCTTCATCTAGTTTCAAATCTGCAATTTTCTTTAATCCTGAGGCTACAAAACAATGAATTATCTCTGTGTTATAACCTATAGATGGATAATATGTAATGAGGGGCGTCATCTTTTTTGCTCTATATCCAGTCTCTTCTTCTAATTCTCTGTGGGCACATTTTATTGGTTCTTCTTTTTTTTCTAAAGTTCCTGCAGGGATTTCTAATACGTATCCATGAGGAAATCTATGTTGTTTTACAAGAATGATCTTTTCTTCATCATCAAAGGCAAGCATTGCAGCAGCTCCTCTATGTTCTATCATTTCACGTTTTACTTTCCTTCCTTCTATTTTACCATCATAAACACTAAGGCCTAAAATTTTTCCTTCATAGATCTTCTTTTTCTTCATCTAAAATCTTAGAAATTATTATTATTTAATTTGTTTGATAAGTTAGATGTAATTTTGATGATTTCTTAAAATCTTTAATAGCTTTTTCTAACCATTTGATATGAAATGAAATTTTCTTAGGAATAAACAAGTCTGCTGATTTTACATTCTTAACAGTTCTAACTTTTTGTGTTATTTCATCCATTTTGAAAATATTATCACTATACATAAACAAAACTATTTGATTTTTAGCAATAAATGGAATTTGTAAATATGATTTTGAAAATATTCTGTTCATATTTTCTATTGTTTCTTTAAGATCTCCATCTATCCAAGTTAATATGGCATGAGGAATATATCTTTCAATTTTTTTTGGATCATAAATCACTGTAAACTGAACTCCATCATTTTCTTGTAGTTTTTCAATGCATCTGGTAATTGTTTTTGTGGACATGTTTGTCTTTTCTGCAATTGTTTCAATTTTCGCTATGGGGTTTTTGATTAATTTATCTAGTATCTCTAAATCTGTTTTAGTAAGATTTGAATTAAATCCAGGATTCTCTGCTTCAAAAATAGACAAAACTCTAACATCTTTCATCAATTTATTTGCAAGTTGAATTTTTTGTTCCATGTTATCTTTTACAACAATACTACAAACAGTAATTCCACCTACACATGGAACAACAAAAAATGGTTCCCCTACAAGGACTATCTGATCTAAAATTTCATTAATATCTTCACCTGATACTACAAAATACAAAACACCATATCCCAAAACAGGAGGTTCAACTTTAATGAAAAATTCTTCAATAATTTTCATTTCTTCCATTTTTCGAATTCTTGCACGCACTGCTCCTCCAGAAATCCCTAATTCCATTCCAATTTGTCTATCTGACTCTCTACAATTATTCAATAATCTGCTTAGAATTTTCATATCTAAATTGTCCATTATATCACCTAGACCAACTCAATAAAATAAAAAACCAACTAATATGATATAAAACTGTCTATTTTGTTAGCAGATATATCAAATATATTAAATATCAGACTATTTTATAATTTTTGTGGAATATAGGTTACGATTAGCAAAACGAATGCTGTTCAACAAAAAAGGCAGTTTGATTGGAGCAGTATTGGCAGTAACGATTGGAATTTTAGTAATTCATGTAAACTTTGTAATTTTTCAGGGACTCTTTGATGCAATTGTTAGGGATATCAGTGATTATCGAAATGGTGATATTCTTGTCACTGATGATGCAGATTTTATTGATAAATCTGATTTGTCTCTTGTGAATTGGTTTGAAAGAATTCCCTATGTTGAAGCTGCAACTCCGCGGCTTTCATCGACGGCAGAAATGAATATGACTAAAAGTGGAAAATTAGTAGAAGAAACCAGAGTTCCTATTGTAGGTGTTGATCCATTCAGGGATATTCTTGCATCAACTGTTGCCCAAACTGTTACAGATGGTTCCTATGTTTTCTCTAGAAATTCTATAGTATTAGGATCAAATGTTGCAAGAGATCTTGGTGGAGCTCAAGTTGGTGATAGTGTTAAAGTTCTCATAGTTGATAGATATGGACAAGATCAAATTCGAAGATTTACCGTATCTGGAATTGCTCAATCACCCGGTGGCCAAGGATTTGATTATACTGCTGTAGTACATATTGATACTTTACGTGATATGATGAATAGACATGGTGACACAGGATCTCTAATAGTAAAACTTAATGATCCATCAAAGGCATTTGAAGTAAAAGAGTTCTTCTTAAGATCATTCCCAAATGATGATTTTATTGCAGAAACCATAGAAGAATCAGCTGAACAACAATTAGCTGGTTTTAGATCAGGTATTGCAATGATTAACATGATTGGATATTTTGGAATGATGTCATCAGCATTTGCAATTGTTACAATTCAAATGATGTTAGTAAATGGTAAAACAAGAGAAATTGGAGTAATGAGAGCAATAGGAGCTAAACGAAAAGATATTTTGATAATTTTTATTTTCCAAGGAATGATTATTGGAGCAATAGGAGCTGGTGTGGGTACTGCGGCAGGATTGGGCTACACATTTTATGCCAAGGAAACAAAAATGTCTTTTAATAACAGTCTACCTCTTGAAGTAAGCTATAACTGGGAAAAAATTATACAAACAGCATTAACGTCATTTGTTTTGGCAATTATTGCATCATTATATCCCTCATATAGAGCAACAAAATTGTTACCAGTGGAGGCGATGAGAACTGTCTAAAGTACTTGAAATAAGTAATCTAAGTAAGATTTACGGTGAAGGAGAAAACAAAGTAAAAGCTCTTGATGATGTATCATTTTCAATTGAGAAAGGAGAAATTGTTCTAATTGTGGGAAGTTCTGGTTCTGGTAAATCTACTTTGCTTAACATGATTGGATTATTAGATCGTCCTACAAACGGAAAAATTTTCATTGATAACATTGATACTACAACCCTTGATGACAACAACGTTTCATCATTTAGAAATAAAAAATTAGGATTCATCTTCCAATTTTCAAATTTATTAAGTGATCTTACAGTTTTAGAAAACATTTTGTTACCAAGGCAAATTGCTGGAACCAATCATACATCAGAAAAAGATGCAAGAGATTTACTAAAGGCCGTGGGACTAGAGGATCAAATGAATAAACGAGCAAACAAAATTTCTGGTGGACAAGCTCAAAGAGTAGCAATTGCTAGAGGATTAATCAATAAACCCTCAATTGTTTTAGCAGATGAACCAACTGGTAACCTTGATTCTGTAACTTCAGAAACCATAGTTCAATTAATGAAATCAATGGCAAAAAAACTAAATCAAACATTTGTTATAGTCACTCACGATAGACAGCATTTTGGTGATGTAGACAAAGTAATCACTATCAAAGATGGTAGAGCATTCGAAGGTGATCACCCCTCAAAAATGGAAGTAACTGCATAATGATTCTAAAGATTATGTTTGCATTATTTGTAATTGGACTTGTGCCATTTATTTTTGAAAACTCTTATGCTCAAATAAAATCAGGCGGTTTTGGTGATTCTCCATTTGAAAGAGATTTTGGCGATGTAAAATTTTTAGATGCTTATTTTGGAACAATAAATGAGAAAATTGAAGTAGACTCAGGAGATAGTAACGTTCCATTTACAGTAGTATTTGCAAATGTGGGCACACAGGATATTACAGGTATTAGAGGCCAGTTGTCATTACCATTAGGTTTCTCTGCATCTGATGGTCCCGGCTCAATAATCCGTGCTGATAGCGATTCTAATTCTTTGGCTGGAGAAAATTTCTATCTCACATTTTTTGTAAATCTTGATAAAAATATAAGAATTCAACAGTATCCTGGAACTGTAAAAGTTGATTATTCTAGATTAAGAGAATCTGGAGTTAGAACAGCATTTGCAGATTTTGATTTCAAAGTAACTGGCGATAGTGTGATCAATGTAAAAGCAATAGAGCCATTTCTTACTTCATTAAGAACCAATGACGTAGTTATTGAAATTTCAAATAATGGAACTGCACCAATTTCTGGTGTAGATATAACTGCAACTAACACACAAACCGAATTGGCTTCTACATCATCATCAATTACCAATATAGAAAATGTTGTAATTTTAGAATCAAGCTGGGATATTGGAAACATTGATCCGAAATCTGTAAGATATCTTACAGCAACAGTTTATGTTCCAGAATCACTTAGAGGAGATACACTAAGACTTCCTTTGTCTATCTCATACTTTAATACCCATGGAGATGAAAAAGTCATTTCAAAAATTGTAGACTTTTACATTAAAGGATTAATTGATCTTACTATTTTCAACATAGATGTAATTGATTTGTCTGGTAAACAAATGGTTATTGGAGAAATAATTAATGAAGGAAATGAAGATGGATTATTTGGTTTTGTAACAATTGAACCTCGTGGTAATTCTAATATCAAATCAAGTACTCAATTCATTGATGAGATTGAAGTTGACGCACCAGTACCATTTAATGTTCCGATAGAATTTGATGGAGAGCCCAGATATGGAGAACATGACATTACTATAACTATAAGATACAAAGACAGTACTAGAGATGAAGTATTTTTAACACATGATGCAACCATCCTTGTTAAAGAACCATCAAATGATAATAGTGGTAACCTTGATTCAACTTTGATCGTCATTCCAATTATTCTGGCAGTTGGTGCTGGAATCTTTATTGTTCGTAGGCGTAAAAAAGCCAAAATTGAGACTAATTAAAGATTAATTTTTAATCCGAATTGTATACTTAAGGTTAGTTAAATTGAGATCAAGTATTGTTATTTTAATTGCAGTTGTAGTTGTGGGAAGTGTAGTGATAATTCTTGGATTTTTAACAAACCAAGAGTATGTAGAAATTTCTGAAATATCTAATCAATATGAAAAATTAGAAAATTACAAAAATGAATTAGAAAAAATGAATCAATACCATCAACAAATTCTAGAAGATTTAGAAAAACAAATCAAAAATTCTGATGATTCATCCTTAGAACAAATTCGTAAAGAAATTGATATAGTGAAACGTGTTATTAACGACAATAAAGTAGAGCTCGAAAAAGTAATTGAAAGGCTATCTCAAACAGAATCTGCTCCATGAATTATTATTGATTCCATTTTTGGGAAATTTACATCATAATTATATCAAATCTAACAAAATTATAACTGGGTATGGCAAAGGGTGTATTTCTGTTTCTAGTAGGTAGTGTAGTTGGATTTATCACAACTCCTCTTCTTTGAATATTCTTATTTTTTCTAAATTCATATTAGTTATTATCATTCTTTTTCTTATTGGAAACTCATCACAAATTAACAATAATTGGTGTAGTTTTGTTGATTCTCACTTTTCTGATAAATAATTACCATCAGGAAGTTCATCCTGATGATGAAATTAATTATGCTTATGTCACAGGTATTGGAATGTTAATTGCATTTTCAATTAGTTTTGTAATGTTTACAAAAGATCGATTAAAATCTTAAAATTATTTTTACCTTTGATAGATTGAATAATACCGTTTTAGGGAAAAACCTCTCTATCCTACTATTTGATACAAACATGTTAAATTTGAATATTATATTCTCGTAGAAATTATTAATTAGATCTAAATACTAATTTGTAAAATTTTTGTCTAATCGTTACCAAAGCATAATTCATTTCTGGTCTTAGATTTAGGCACTTTGAATACCGTAAGATTATAAGCAATTACTAGATCTTGCGATTATGCCTGGGGATGAGATTGAAGTCCCAAAGGAATTAAGAGAATTCATGCTTGAAGGAGCAGAAGAAACATTCCTTGGACAAAAAAATGGAGCAAAAAAACAATATCGTTATGGTAATTTACACATTAGAGAATATGATGAGAAATTTCTTCTTCATACTGATAAAATTGATCCAAGAAAAGATCCTATTGGACATTTAGTTCATGATGCCCCTGAAATTTTGGTTGGTCTTGCATGTGCAATCTTTGGTGGTTCACAAGTCACAAAAAAAATTCTTAATAACAACTCAAAAAAGAAATCTTTTGCTTCTGGTTTACTTTCATCAATTATTATTGGATATCTGGGATATTCTGCAACTAAAAAAATTAAAAATTATTGGGAATGAATAATGTCTACGACCAGAACGATTTATGTCCTCATCAAACTTTTCCCATCAATTCTTGCATTACGAAAAGATAGGAAAAAATGGATTTACCATGAAGGAAATGAAATAGATTTAGAACAATTTAGAAAAAATGCTCGTAAAGCACTTGATACATTCATCTCATTAGGACCTGTCTATATTAAATTAGGACAATGGCTTTCTTCAAGAGCAGACATTTTACCTCAACCATATTTGGAAGAACTTTCAAAACTTCAGGACAGTGTTCCAGCTGCACCTTTTGATCAAGCAAAATCAGTCATTGAAAAAGATCTTGGTCCAATTAATGAAACATTTGATCAAATAGATCCGAATTCTATTTCTGGTGCATCATTAGGACAAGTTTACAGAGGTTCCATTTCTGGTAAACAAATAGTCATTAAAGTAAAAAGACCTGGAATTGAAAAAATTGTTGCAGAAGATATTAGGGTTTTAAAAAAAATTCTTCCATTAGCATTAAGATTTGTTGATCCAAACTTACGTTATTCAGCAAGAGCGATGCTTTCTCAATTTATTGAAACAATACATGAAGAAATGGATTATACCAACGAATCAGAAAATCTCAAAAAAATTAAACATGATTTAGAAAATAATAACAAAGTTGTAGTCCCTTCAGTATACGATGAATATTCATCAAAAAATGTCCTCACAATGGAATACCTTCCGGGCATTAAAATTACTAATATTGAAGCCCTAAATGAAAAGGGAATTGATAGACAAAAACTGGTAATTGACGTTCATAAGGTCTTCTTTACTATGCTTCTCAAACACTCAATATTTCACGCAGATCCTCATCCAGGAAACATTTCAGTTACTGATGATGGAAAATTGATTTTGTATGATTATGGGATGGTTGGAAGACTAGATGACGAAACTAGACTAAGATTGATCCGTCTATATCTTGCATTAGTAGAAAAAGATCCTCCAAGAACTGTTAATGCAATGTATGATCTTGGAATGCTTACACCCGATTTTAATCGCTCAGTAATTGAGAAAGGAATTGAACTAACTGTTCGTGCAATGCACGGTAAAAAACCAGATGAGATGGAAGTTGAAAGTTTGATGGAACTTGCCAATAAAACTATGAGTAAATTTCCCTTTATTCTTCCAAAAAATTTGGCTCTGTATATGAGAATGGCATCAATTATTGAAGGCATTTACAAAACACACAAAGTAAATTTTAAGTTTGTAAAAATTCTAAGAGAAATTTTAGAAGAAGAGAGCCTAATCAAAGATGCATACATTGAAGAAATAAAGCATTCATTTGAACGATTTGCAAAATCAATTGATGCTACAATTTCTATAGCACCAGAACTCAAAAAATATCTTGATGACAACAGATCATTGAATCTCTTAAATACAAAACCGAAATCTAATATTTTACTTTCTGGCAGTATTCTTTCTGCTGCAATTTTTATTGGCTCTTCATTTTTGTATACTACAAATGAATTAATTGGAATTACTGGAATGATTGGTTCATTAGTTATTATGAGTATTTTTACAATATTTAGAAAACGATAACTATTCTATTTTGATATCTTTCCCATGTTTTTGGACAGGAACAATAATTGTCAAAACTCCTTGCTCGTATTTTGCAGAATTAACTGATTCTTCTCCCTCCTTTAACTCAATAGGCAATCTTATTTTCTTATCAATTATGTTTGGTCTCTGATTACAAATCATATTGTGCTTGTCTTGTTCAGAAATTTCTTTGCATGCTTGAATTGATAAAATATTTCCATTGATAGATAACTTGATATCTTTTTTTTCAAATCCTGGCATGTCGACTAATAATGTTAATTTATCCTCATCAAGATACATATCAACTGGAGGTAAAACAAACTCATAAAATTCTCTTGATTTATTTCCAATTTCTTTTATCATTTCATTTGCCATAGATTTTACTAATCCCATTTTGAGATATATGCTCAATTTTTGGTTATAAACCTTGATAGATTTTTAATCAATTAATTTCACATCTTTGATAACTTATGATTATTGTAATAGAAGGTGGAGATCAAGCAGGAAAATTAACTCAGTCAACTCTTTTGGAAAAAGCTCTAAAAAAAAGAAAGATCAAAACTAAGTTATTTCATTTTCCTGATTACAACACCCCAATAGGACAAGAAATAAGAAAGTATTTGGATGGAAAACGAAAATTCCCCCCACAAGTAATTCACTGTTTATTATCTGCAAATAGATGGGAAAAACTCGATGAAATAATATCAGCACAAGAAAAAAATTCAATTCTCATAATGAACCGATATTATCATTCAAATCTAATTTATGGAATTGCAAATGGTTTGAATCCAAAATGGCTTGAGAATCTTGATGCCGGTCTACCAAAGGCTGATCTTGTAATTTTACTTGATGTATCACAAAAAGAATCCTTTGATAGACAAAAAACTCATCGCGACAAATTTGAAAAAAATGAAGAATTTTTAAGAAAAATTTCTAAAATCTACAGAACTATTGCAAAGAAAAAAAATTGGAAAATAATTGATGCATCAAAATCTAAACAAGAAGTACATGAAGAAATAATAAAAACATTTTCGAAGAAAATAGGATTATGAAAAAAAATTATCTCGATATAATTGATCCTATTCATGATTTTATCCGTGTTTATGAACATGAATTATCAATAATTGATAATCCTATTTTTCAAAGATTAAGACGAATAAGACAACTTTCAGGGGCTCATTTAACTTATCCTGCAGCTCAACATACAAGATTTGAGCATTCACTAGGTGTAATGCATATTGCAAGTCAAGCAGGTAATGCATTAAATGAAAAAGGGATTTTGAAATCTGATGACATTGAAATTCTAAGATTGTCTGGGCTCTTACATGATATAGGGCATGGTCCATTTTCTCATCTATTTGAGGAAATAATACAAGAAAAAAAATTTTCACATGAAGACTTTGGTAAAAAAATTATTCTAAAATCTGAAATTGGAGATAATTTATCAAAAAATGGATATGACAAAAAACTTGTTACAAAAATCGCTTTTGGGGATTCTAAATTTCAATACCTAAATGAAATTGTTTCAGGTGCACTTAGTGCGGATATGATGGATTATTTACTTAGAGATGGTTATTTTACGGGAGCAGAACATGCAAAAATTGATCATAAAAGAATTACTCAATCCCTTGATGTTCATAAAAAAAAATTATCTTTAGAACGCTCCGCATTGTATTCTTTTGAATCAATGATGCATTCAAGATATCAAATGTTTAAGGCCGTTTATTTTCATAAAACTGTACGAGCGGCAGAAGTAATGTTGCTTGAAGCCCTTAGATTATCTGATGATGAATTTGGTTTTACAACTTTTAATCTAACTGAATTTGTTAACCTTACAGATGAATATATTTTATCTACTTTAATCTCATCCAAATCTATGAAATTAAAACGTGCTAGACAATTTGCTCAAGATTACCAAAATCGAAAATTGCTAAAATGTGTATTTGAAAGAATATTGACTAGTCATATTGATCTGAAAAAAACAAGAACCGATGAACTAAGATCAACAATTTCTAAAAAATCTAAAGTTGAAGAAAACGAAATCTTTGTTGATAGTTCTGTTACTCCGTCAATTCCTCTTGCACCATCAAAAAATGAATCTAAATCTATAATTTTAATCTCAAATGAAAATGGAAAATCATCGGCAAAAGAAATGCCAATTTCTGAAATTCCAGTCGTTTCAGCAATTTCAGGCTTTATGAATATTCTTAGAATTTATACTCATCAAAAGAACAGAAAGAAAGTTGAAATTGCCGCAAAATCGATTATTGGTGATCTAAAATGAAAAAAAGAATTGTCATAAAATTATCTGGTAAAATTTTTGGAATGGACAATGTCAAAGTACTAAAAGATTATGCAGAATTTCTAGTAAAAATTAGTAATATTTGTCAGCCAATAGTTATTGCTGGGGGTGGAAATATTGCACGACATTACATTTCTCATGCAAGATCTTCAGGCGCTGATGAATCAACTCTTGATGAATTAGGTATTGAAATATCAAGACTCAATGCAAAGTTATTGATTTATGCTCTAAAAAATAAAGCATATTCACATCCACCAACTACATTACAGGAAGTTAGACATGCAGTTGATGATGGATTAATCGTTGTAGCTGGCGGTTTACATCCTGGACAGAGCACTAATGGTACTGCAGCTTTGATTGCAGAAAAAGTACAAGCAGAACAATTTCTTAATGCAACTGATGTTGATGGCGTTTATGACAAGGATCCAAATAAATACAAAAATGCAAAAAAATTTAGACGTATTGAACTTAAGAATTTAAAAAATATGCTTATCCATGAAGATTCTGTTGCTGGAGGTTATGATCTGATGGATATTGTGGCTCTAAAAATTATAGAACGTTCTAAAATTAAAACCAGGATTCTAAAGGCTACTCCAAAAAATATTGAAAGTGCTATTAAAGGTGTTAATGTAGGCACAGAAATTGTTCTTGGTTCAAAATAATTATTCAGATTTTTCATTTTGAATTGTCTGTCTTGTTTCAGACCAAATTTGAATCTCCTTCTCTGGATATTCTTGCATTCCTGCATCTAGAAGTTTTTTGAAAATTGAAATAGCTTCATCTTTTTTTAAAGCCTTTGATTGAGCCTTTGTAAATCCATCTTTATCTACAATAACTGCTACATATCCATCTGGAGAATTAATAACTGCTGTAAATTCTTCTTCTCCCACTGGATGAAATTTCCCATCAATTTTTTTGGTAGTTAACGTTAACATTGCAAATCCAGCTACATCAAACATCTTCATTTGTGATTTACTTGCTCGTAATTTTCCTTGTTGAACTGCTTGAAAATACTGCATAATTCTTTTCTACCTCCAATGGTATAATAACTATCTTAACATTTAAGACATCAAGAGGAAATGAAAAAATAATGAATCCTAAAATTTTTGTTGGTGTTGCAGTTGCAGCACTTGCTTTGATATTAGGTGGGATTCTTTTAGTAGGACCAACGATGGTGATTTCATCTCAGGATGATTCTTTAGCTGCAACCCCAATTGTTCAGCAAGTAAAACCCTTAGAAATTGAATTAGAAGATATTTCAGTGGCAAAAATTTCAGAACGTTCAGCAACAATTGATATTGCCTTCAAAATTTCTAATCCTAACCCACGTTCTGTAATAGTTCAAACTATGGATTATCAATTATTTGAAACAGGCTATTCAGATTTTGAGCAAATCTCAGGTGGTGAAATTGGCAGTAGACCAGAGGGAATGGTGGAATTTGGCTCAAATTACTATACTCTTCTTGGTGAAAATTCTATTATTCTAAGAGATAAAGTTGTGTTGAGAAACACTGGTAATACTCCTGATTTGTGGAAAGCCTTTGAGGATGGTACGAATACTTGGCGAGTTTCTGGTGATGTCTTTTACAATCTCAGCTCAATGACTAGTGGCCAAGAAAATGAGCTTCATTTCGAATTTACAAGGTAAATTCCTATAGTATCATAGAATTCAAAAATTATGATATTTTGTTTTTAGAGAAAAAATATTGGCAAAGTTATAAAAGCTCGTAAAGTGGGTTTTTATCAAATGGCAGAAGCAGGTATGGCCGCGTTTGGCGCAGCAGCAGGAGTCGCAATAGCACTAGCAGTAGTGACATTCGCTCTTCGTGGTAAAGGACACCCAGAACCACTCGATTAACCAAAAGGAATTTTTCCTTTACAATATTTTTAATTCATCTAATTATTGTCGCCCATTCCTAACATTTCTGCTAGAGATATCTGCTTGGAATTCTTCTTTTTCATAAAACATCTTTCATAATATTGACATTCAGAGCATTCAGTTGATGGCTCTAAGATTGGAATTTTTTGTTCTTTTAGAAGATCATTTAGAACTCTTACTCTTCTAATTACTTCCTCAAACATCTTTTTGTTTCGTGTTAATGAGAATGTTGTCTCTTTTCTATCTCCTGAAATATATACAACAACTCCATCATTTTTGTCATAAATCCACATACATGCATTAAGATACAAAACATCATTTGCTTGAGGACTTTCTAATTCAACAGGTGCTGGTCTGAATAAAAGAATAGTGTCATCTACTATCATATCGACTTGGCCTTTTAGCCTAATGTCATCTATGGCAAATTCTTTTGGTTCACTTCCATACTCTAGTTTTCTTAGTAATCCTGAGAGAAGCTCATTGAATCCTCGTCTTTCAATTTCTTGAGGATCTACTCTATCATAGTAAGAGCGTCTAAGACATTGAACTACTTCATGAAGATGTATAGTTTGAATATCCTTTGAATCTATTTGAACCTCTAACTCTTTTCCAATAGATTTAACAGCACTTTGAATAATTTTTCGAAAATCTCTATCTCCCATCATGACAATTTACCTTCTTTTATGATCCCTTTTAGTTTAGCTCATGATTTTGGTTATAATTTTCGAAATTCTTCCTGAAAATGCTAATATCACAAAATGGACACCAAAACCAATAACCGCCCCCATGATAAGCTCGCCTGTGAAATAGTAAATTCCTAGAAATAATCCCAACGGAGGTAATGTGAAAATCATTGCTAAGAATGAACTCACCCAAATGAATCTGATTAGAACTTCTGTAGAAATTTCTGTTTTTTTCTTTGGAAAATTAAACATGTTATAATTCCTATTCTTCTTCTAGGATCAACTTTGACATTGTAATGTCAGTTGGAATTTTTTGTTCAACTGCAAAAGCAATAGCTGCAAGATTTCTAATTTCAAATGAAGTCAATTTAGTAATTCCAACAATGGTTGCAAAACTAAACATCTTAGTGAATGATCTCAGTGATGCACTGTATATTGCCATCTCAAATGCTCTTTCAAATTCTGCAATAGCATCCAATTCATTTTCTACTTGAGGAACTAAATCCTTGTATTTGGTGCTGGATAATTCATTAAATGCATCTCTGGCTGTTGCTGCTGCCATCATTCTTCCAAGCAATTCTCTTGCAGGTGGACTTGTACTAATAACTAGATCTTGGATTTGTTCTTCTTTCAATCCCCAAAACTTTCCTCTGATTACACTCAAAATATTATAAAAATCAATATCCATCGAAACTAGTTTTGTAGCTTCCTTATCAGAATAATTTTTCATTGCACCTGCTAGATGTTGATATAATATTTTATCAAAATATGTATCAAAGATTTGCACATTCTTTTTTTCATTGTATAATGCTGCAGCCTTTGCAATCTCTTCTCCAAATTTAACTGAATTTAAGCTTGCAACTGCTTCTTCAAGATCTTTTGAAACTAGAGCTTTGATTACAATATCTCTTTGTTTGATTAATTCTTCTGCATGAAGATTTACGTGAGTTTCAATCTCTTCTTGAGATTTACCTAGTACTTTGCCTTTAAGAATTAATTTTAGATTTGATATGATAAATTTCATGTAATATGCGTCTAATACACCCGAATTTCCTGATGTCTTTGCAATGGAATAATGAATATCTGCCAGTTTGCTTCTTAGGGCTGATTCGATATTTTGTGAAGTATATGGTTTTTGAACATCTGCTACAGAATCAGCATAAACTGTATTCTTAATTCTGGTCATTAATTCTTCTAAATCTCTTGATTCGGCAAGTGTTTGAAAATCAGCCTTTGTCAATAATTTACCTCTTTTACTATACGCTTTAACTGAGGCATAGACATTCTTTGAACCGCCCATTTCGATCAATCTCTATAGACAACTGATTTTAATGTTTGGCGAACTATTCCTAAGAACTAATCTTAGGTAATTTTATCTAAGAATATTATGGCCTCACCTTTTTCTTGCTTTGAGAGTTTTAAAAAGGCTAGTAGAATCTCTTTCTGAATTATTAATGATTCATCTGAAATATCCTTCAATTTTGATAGATCCAAGGGGAGTAACTCTTCAATTTTATTCTCACAAAACGCCTTGACATATTTTTGAAAAATTGAATAAGTAAAATTTGGACTTATTTTTAACAGACTTGTTAAAATTTTCTCAAATTCCTTTTCAGAGGATTCGGCCTTTGCGAAAAACTCTTTTAGTAATTCTTCTCTGTTTTTAATTTCACTTAATGATAGTGCTATCAAAATACCTTTTTTTGTTAAATGATAATATGGAATTCCCTTTTCTTGTAGTGCTTTTGGACCTCTTTTTAGGGGTAATCTACCATCTTCTTCTGCAATCTCCATAGGAAGCAAAATTTCATCAAGATCCCGAAATATCCCTGAATAGATATTCTTCCAAGATATCCCATGTTTTTTTGCTATTCTCTGAGAAATACCAGTACGTGTTCTTTCAGCAGCATTTGCATTACTTCCAAGTATTGTAATAATTGATCTTTGTCTATTTGCTTCTCCTGTCAAATCATCTCCTTTAGTCTTGAATGTATCAAAAATTGCAAGTTTAGTGTTTGATTTAATCTTCATTTATTACACCTTGACATAATTTTCATATTTTATGTTATTATCAGAATATACTAAAATATAATAATTTACTTTTTCACAGTCTTTCGAGTCTCCAATGCTTAAATAATTTTCAATTTCGATAAATTTAATGAATTCTAGGAACTACAAGTATGCTCTATTACTTGTAGCCGCAGTATCCATCACAGCAGCAGGTGCAATGTCACAGGCATATGCACAACAAGTTACTGATGGTATGGACGGATATGTAAAGGGAACCAGTGGAATTTACACAGGTAACCCTAACGAATGTTGGTATGAAGAAGATGGCGGCATGCTACCTTGTAAAATTGATACAGGTGATACAGCATGGATGCTAACTGCAACTTCATTAGTACTCTTCATGTCCCCAGGTGTCGGTTTCTTTTATGGCGGATTGGCCAGATCAAAGAACATCGTCAATGTACTTGGTATGACCTTAATTGTAATGGGTCTAATGTCAGTACAATGGGTTCTATGGGGATACTCACTAGCATTTGGCGGAATTGATTCAGATGCAAACTTATTCATGGGAAATCTAGATTACGCCGGATTTAACATGGTTTCACCATATGCACCATTAGGTGAAGCAGGTCCTTGTGGAGACACTTGGTCAGCAGCTTATCAAATGAATGCGATGGTTGAAGGTGATGTTTGTAGTCAAGGTTGGCCTGGTACAGTACCACACCAACTATTTGCAATGTTCCAAGCAACATTCGCTATCATTACACCAGTTCTAATTATTGGTGGATTGATTGACAGAATCAAATTCAGCGCATTAGTAATATTCGTACTCTTATGGGGAACCTTCGTTTATGATCCAATAGCACACTGGGTCTGGGGAGGAGGATACATAGGAGGAGGTTCACTAGACCTCGATCCAGACTTATCTCCATCATATGCATTAGACTTTGCTGGTGGTACTGTAGTACACATATCTTCAGGATTCGCTGCATTGGCAGGTGCCTTAGTCCTTGGTAGACGACTTGGATATGGCAAAGTTCCAATGGAGCCACACAACATCCCAATGGTAGTCCTCGGCGCAGGAATTCTATGGTTTGGATGGTTTGGCTTCAACGCAGGAAGTGAAGTTATGGTAGACGGCATTACCGTCAGCGCATGGACTGTTACAAATACAGCAACTGGTATGGCTGCAGTCACTTGGGTGCTCATGTCTTGGGCACATACAGGAAAACCAAGTGTCGTAGGAGCTGCATCAGGAGCAGTAGCAGGATTGGTAGCAATCACACCAGCCTCTGGTTGGGTAGGTCCAATGGCTGCGATTATAATCGGTATTGCAGCTGGTACAATTTGTTATGCAGCAATTGCATTCAAGAGTGCACGCAAATGGGACGACGCATTAGATGTATGGGGAGTACACGGAATGGGTGGTCTTACAGGTGCAATTTTGACTGGTACATTGGCTAGCCCACACATTTGGGATACTGGAGACGGTATCGGTGCATGGACTGGAACTGCAGAAGGAATGGAACAGCAAGCAATCAGCATCATTGGTGCTGCAATATCAATAGGCTATGCCTTTGGTGTTACAATTGTAATCCTCAAAGTAATGGATGCCGTATGGCCTGGCGGAATCAGAGTCACTCCAAAAGAAGAGGAGATTGGCCTCGATTTAGCACAGCACGGAGAAAGAGCATACGTAAACGAATAAGAAAAACCCTTTTCTTTTCTTCTTTTTATTATTCAATCCAAATCAATTTAGATTTGATCATTTTATCCAAATTATGCTAATCACCACAGCCGATCTTAATTCAATTATCAATGATCCTAATGTTATAATTGCTGACACTCGTTCTTTCAAGGAATATTCTGAAGAACATATTCCAGGATCTGTACATTTGGACTTGTTTGCATTTCATTGGATTGATACAACAAAACAAGGAATTGAGAATTTCAATAATCAAACCAAAAATCTTCTTTCATTCCTTGGAGTTACTCCAGAAAAAAAAATCATCTTTTATGATTCTGTTTCTGGAATGCTTGCCGCAAGAGGTGTTTGGATGCTGATGTATTTTTCACATGAAAATACATCCATGCTTGATGGCGGAATTACAAAATGGAAAAAAGAAAATCTTCCACTAGAAACAAAACCTAATGGATTCAAACCATCTAATTTTTCAGGAAAAATTAATCCAGAAATTATTTCAGGGTTTGAATACATTAGAGATAATCTGAAAAACGTAAAAATCCTTGACGCCCGCTCACCTGGAGAATTTGACGGAAGTATAGTCCGTGCTGCTCAGTCTGGTCATATTCCAAATTCAATCAATATTGACTGGAATCAAAATCTCAATGAAGATGGTACTTTCAAAAATGATAAGCAATTATTACAAATGTACAATTATCCAAAAGATACTGAAATCATTACCTATTGTCAAGGAGCATATCGAGCTGCAAATTCCTTTTTGGTTTTAAAAAAATTAGGATTCAAAAATGTCAAAGTGTATCTTGGGTCTTGGGGAGAATGGGGAAATAAACTAGAACTTCCAGTAGAAAAATAATTTCTCTAAAAATAATTCGAGCCTCTTGGAACTTGAATCTCTTAAATTTGCATCATTCCTAAATTTTCCTATATACATAAATCTCAAATCCTATTTTGATTAAAAATCATGAAAAAAATTCTTTACATTGCACTTCCAATACTTGCATTTTTACTAATATTTGCTAATACATTTTTTGGCCATTTAATTTTTTCATCAGAAACCCAACAGGTAATAAACAAATATTCAGTGTATGTTCATTTATTGTCAGAATGGCAAAGTGATTCAAAGAATATTATTTTTGACGTAACAAACTCTTGGTATAAATCAGATCAAATCAATGATGAAGATCATGTGTTTAATGCTAAATCCAAAGAATACAATACAAATCAACTTCAAGAAATCAACGGCAAATCATATGTTGAATTAAAACATGAATTTAGTGAGTGCCATGAAGAATGGCAACCGATGCTCTATAGAAAAGCAGTAGATACTGTAAGACATGAGATTGAATATATCCAAGGAAAGCAACTAAGTACTGATCCAGGCATCTCTGTGTATCCTGACATTGAGAATAGAAACTACGATAATTCAGAACAACAATCAAAAATCAAAAGTGGTTATATCCAATTTGTCCCTATTTGTACATCTAAAGAAATTACATCATATGATTATAGTGTCAAAATTGATAACAAAGATTTAGGTTTTGATGTGTATTTTGTTTCATCATCTAAACAGCGTGAAAACTTTGGAAGTTCTGACTTTGATTCTTACACAGAATCAGGATGCTTCGGACAAAACAAACAAAGCTATAGTGGAACGTGTAAAAACATAAAAAAAGATGGTGGATTATTATTAGTATTTCCTGATGAACTCAAACCATGGACTACAAAAGTTACAATAAACCTTTATGAAATAGATTAAAGATTCTATTTTCTTTTCCAGATAAATTGATTGTAAATCAATTCTGGTCTAATTTGTCTAAATGATTGTGAACCGCCAACATACCATTTTGTAAAAAATTCGTACAAGTGCAATCTGAGAGACTGGATGTATACAATTAATCCTTCAATCATCATAATTCCCAAGTTACCGCCAATGATCATTGCCATTGCTCCACCTGATTCTACACCGCCTAATGATGAAAATGCATTATTTACTGTCAACAGCAAAGCTGCATGCACCAGTAACATGATTCCAAGTCGAGCGTAACTAATTGTATGAGCTAAACTTTCAACTGTTTTTCCTAAGAGAACTTCCATTATGACACTTGCAGGATCTGCTCCATCTTCTGGATGCTTCTTTGCATGCATTACACCTCCAACCATCATGATAACCATTGATGCAATAACAATAACAACTGCAATTCTTGTAATAATCCAAACTTGTGCCCAATCACCTAGAAACATTGTTACCCAAGGGACTGCTTCTGTGTGGACTTTTGAATACATATTCATTACATCATACTGTGAGCCAATTGCACACATCATAATAACTACGATTCCTCCATAAAGTGTGATGTTTGGAATTGCTTCAGTAAACACTACTAGTTTGTGTCCGTCTTTCAATAATCTGATTACACGTAGAGTCATTGCCCAAACTAAATGAACAATTCCGATGAATAATGATACTTTGAGAATATTAATCACTTGTTCAAATGTTAATTCTGCAACACTGAGAATTCCAACTATCCAACTAACAGAATGTAACGCTCCACCTTCTTCCAGTAATCCTTCAAATGGACCCATATGATCAAGATGATATCCAAACGCTTCTCCTGCACCAACCCCTGCTATAGCTGCAGAAGCACCAGAAATTGCAATAAGCATTCCCCATTTAGAAAGTTCTCCTTGTCCTTTGAATTTGAATAATAAACCAAGTGCCATAAGTAACAATCCGTGACCCATATCTGCAAACATAAGTCCATAGAAAATTGGCCACATTAGAGCAATCATCGGAGTTGGATCTGGTTCTCCTGCTTTTGGTATTCCTTGACTTTTTGTAATTACTTCAAATGTTTTAACGAATTTTTTATTATCAAATAAAGTTGGAATTTCTTCTTTTAGTTTAGGATCTGTAATGTCTTCTACAACTGACATCCATTGTTTTGTTGACTCTATGAATTTTGATTCCATTTTTTGGGGAATAAAACCCTGAATTACTGCAAAATGTTTTGTTCCACCAGGCTTTCTCAAAGTCTCAAGTACATCTTTTGCAACTAGAGCCTTTTCATGTAAAGCTAGAATGTCTCGTCTAATCTTTTTTGTTAATCCTGCTAATTCTTTTTTGATTGATGCTTGTTTTGCAGTTAATTCTTTAATTTTTGATTCTGCAAGTTCATATGCTTCACTAGGAATCTGTGGAAATCCTTCTGGAATTTTAAAAGTATTGGAATTGAAACTTCTTAATACTTTTAGAACCTTCTCAGAATCTGCAGTATCTGAAATTACTAAAATTGCAGATTTTTCCTTGTTTTCTAAATCATATTTGTAAATTGTAATTCCCTCAAGAGAGCGACTTATCTCATCAAAATCGGCAGAATTGATAACAAAAAGATTTGTAAAAAAATACTTCATTAAACCAAATCCTGAAAGATCCATCTTCATCTTTCTGATAACTTCTAATGTATCTTTGAGTGACTTGTATTCCTCAATTGAAAGTCTAGTATTTGCAGCATTTTCTAATAATTTTGCAGGCTCATCAATAATTGAAGGGGCTTCTTTACTTAATTGCTCTACCATCTCTTCAATTTCATTAATCTCATAATCTTTTTTCTTGATAACAGTTCCCTTGAATAAAATCTCCATAATTCCTACGACTAGAGGAATTCCCATTCCCTTGATGACATCATCAATTGATTGGTACGTTTGCTGAGCCTTTAGTAGAAGATCATCAATTTCTGGAGTGACCAAATCACTAGGGGAATCAATTTTGTGATACCACTCAAATTCTGTTAACCTCGAAATTGCTTTAGGAGATTCACTTCTTGGTAAAATGACTGTTCCTAGTTTTAGATCGGCTGTTCCCAAGACAAATTTTGGGTATTTTCATTGAGTTTAATATCTTTCTGATTGCTTCTCTCCCAAACATTAAAATCCATTATGGGTCAACGGCACCCATTGACATCTAATTCAGCATTAGAAACTACGATTGACAAAATTCTAAACAACACTGAAAAAGATATTCTTTCAAACATCAAATCTACTCTTGTTGAATCTCAACAAAAATTAGATGATTCTGTACAAAAATTAGAGAGCGAATATGATAAAATTATTTCAGATGGCAAAAAAGAGGCAGATAAGATCGAAAAACAGATCATTGGAAGTTCAGATATTGAGGCTAGAAATAAGCAACTTATGCTATTAGAGGAAGCAGTTGCTAAGGTCTTTTCAAAAGCACTCGATCAAATTGCAAATACTGACAAAAGTGGTGATTATTCAAATTTGATTAAAACTCTAATAGACGAATCAACTCAAGTTTTAGGTACCAGTGAAATTACTGTTTTTACAAGTGCAAAAGATAGAGATGTAGTTCAATCCACATTATCACAATTCTCAGGAGCTGAGTTAGCATCTGATACAATCGATTGTCTTGGTGGAATTGTAGCAAAATCAAAAGATGGAGCAATGACATTTGATAATACAATTGATGCAAGAATTGAACGCCTGAAGCCTTTAATAAGGAAAGACATTGCATCAAAATTCGGAGTAGGAAATTAAGATGGCAGCTCAAGGTAGAATTGTTTGGGTAAGTGGCCCGGCTGTAAGAGCAGACGGGATGTCTGATGCAAAAATGTATGAGACAGTAACTGTTGGTAATTCAAAATTAGTCGGAGAAGTAATTCGTTTAACTGGGGATGTAGCATTTATTCAAGTTTATGAGTCAACAAGTGGATTAAAACCAGGCGAACCTGTTGTAGGTACTGGAAACCCCCTTAGTGTATTATTAGGTCCTGGAATTATTGGACAACTTTATGATGGAATTCAAAGACCATTAAGAGAACTATCAAAAGCTTCTGGTTCATTCATTGGCAGAGGCATTACGACAACTCCAGTAGACATGACAAAAAAATATCATTTCGTTCCAACTGTTTCTAATGGCGATGTAGTTCATCCAGGATTTGTAATTGGTACTGTTCAAGAAACTGAACTTATTGAACACTCCATTATGGTTCCACCAGATCATCCGGGTGGAGTTATCTCAAACTTAGTGTCTGAAGGAGATTATGATTTAGAAACTCCGTTAGCTTCTACCGAGAAAGATGGTCAAAATACTCCTATCAAGATGTATCACAGATGGCCTGTAAGAAAACCACGTCCATATCAAAAAAGATACGATCCTACTGTTCCGTTACTTACTGGCCAACGCGTAATTGATACATTCTTCCCAATCGCAAAAGGAGGAACTGGTTCAATTCCGGGTGCATTTGGAACAGGAAAGACTGTTACATTACACCAAATTGCAAAATGGGCTGATTCCCAAGTTGTAGTCTACATTGGTTGTGGTGAAAGAGGAAATGAAATGACTGAAGTTCTCGTAGAATTTCCACACCTCAAAGATCCACGTAGTGGAAAACCACTCATGGATAGAACTGTCCTTGTTGCAAATACTAGTAACATGCCAGTAGCAGCAAGAGAAGCAAGTATCTACACTGGTGTAACAATTGCAGAATATTATAGAGATATGGGCAAAGATGTTGTACTTGTAGCAGATTCTACAAGTAGATGGGCTGAAGCACTCAGAGAGATGAGCGGTAGATTAGAAGAGATGCCAGCCGAAGAAGGATATCCATCATATCTTGCATCAAGATTAGCAGAATTTTATGAAAGAGCAGGTCGTGTAAAAGCAACCGGAAGTCCTGACCGTGATGGTTCAGTAACATTGATTGGCGCTGTATCTCCCTCTGGCGGTGACTTTACAGAACCAGTTACAACTCACACAATGAGATTTATCAAAACTTTCTGGGCTTTGGATGCAAAACTTGCATACTCTAGACATTACCCATCAATTAACTGGATGAACAGCTATTCTGGTTATCTTGCAGATATTGCAAAATGGTGGAGTCAAAACATTAGTGAAGATTGGTTTAGCATTAGAAGTGAAACCTATGGTATTTTACAAAGAGAAGACACATTAAAAGAAATTGTCAGACTCTTAGGTCCTGAAGCACTACCTGATGAAGAAAAATTAATTCTTGAAGTTGCAAGAATGGTAAAGATTGCTTTGTTACAACAAAACTCATTTGATGACGTTGATACTTATTGCAGTCCAGAAAAACAATTCAAATTAATGAAATTATTAGTTGACTTTTACAAAAAAGGACAACAAGCACTCAAAGAAGGTGCAACATTATCTGACATTCGAGCATTAGATGTAGTATCGAGTATACTCAAGGCAAGAATGGATATCAAAGATGATGAGATGCCAAAACTTGATCAATTAGATAAAGACATGCAAAATCAATTCAAATCAATTACAGGAGTTAAAGTTACAAATTGACAACACAAGGCGGAGTTCAATACAGTAAGATTGCAGAAATTAAAGGCCCATTAGTTATTGTAGATGATGTTGAAAATGCAGCATTTGATGAACTCGTTGAAATTGAAACTACTGATGGAGAACGAAGATTAGGCAAAGTTCTCGAAGTAGGAAATGGTAAAGCAATCGTCCAAGTCTTTGAGGGAACAACTGGATTATCAATTTCAGGAACTAATGCAAAATTTGTAGGTAAAGTTATGGAAATGCCAGTATCCAAAGAGGTACTGGGTAGAGTATTTGATGGATTAGGCAGACCAAAAGACGGACTACCAGATCCAATTGCTGATAAATTTATTGACATTAATGGTGAACCAATGAATCCAGAGCAACGTGAATATCCAAAAGATTTCATTCAAACTGGTGTATCTGTAATTGATGGATTGATGACTCTAGTTAGAGGACAAAAACTTCCAATCTTCTCAGGTTCTGGTATGTCTCACAATCTTTTGGCAGCACAAATCGCAAGACAAGCAAGTGTTATTGGTACAAGTGATGACTTTGCCGTAGTCTTTGCAGCAATTGGTGTGCAATACAGTGAAGCAGAATATTTCAGACGAAGTCTTGAAGAATCTGGTGCACTAAAGAGAAGTGTTCTATTTCTAAATACAGCAGATGATCCTGCAATTGAGAGAATCATTACACCTCGTGTAGCATTAACTGTTGCAGAATATCTTGCATTTGAATTAGGAATGCACGTTTTAGTTGTAATTACAGACATGACAAACTATGCAGAAGCACTAAGAGAGATTAGTGCAGCAAGAGAGGAAGTCCCTGGAAGAAAAGGATATCCTGGTTATCTTTACACTGACCTTTCAACAATTTATGAAAGAGCAGGAAAACTCAATGGCAAAAAAGGAAGTGTTACCCAAGTTCCAATTTTATCAATGCCATCTGATGATATTACTCACCCGATACCTGATCTTACTGGTTACATTACTGAAGGACAAATAGTAGTTGGTAGGGATTTGTTCAGACAAGGAGTTTATCCGCCAATCAATATTTTGATGAGTCTTAGTAGACTTATGAAAGACGGAATTGGTGAAGGCAGTACCAGAGCTGATCATAGTGAAGTTGCTAACCAAGTTTATGATGCATATTCTAGAGCACAAGAAGTAAGAGCACTTGCAGGAATTGTAGGCAAAGCAGGATTAACTGAAATTGATCTCAAATACATGGATGTCGGAGATACTTTTGAAAAAGAATTCCTTACACAAGCAACTGATGAGAACAGAACAATTGAAGAAACTCTTGCTCTTATGTGGAAGATTGTATCAAAATTACCAAAGAATGAGATTACTAAAATCAAAGACAAGTACGTAGAACAATATTACAAGGAAGAGTAACTGGATGTCATTTGGACAAAACGTTGCAGCAACAAAAATTGAGCTTTTTAAATATAAAAAATCGACTCAAATCGCTGTAATGGTTCAGCAAATTTTAGATGATAAACGTAAAGTTCTCTTAAAAAATATTGAAGAGATGATTCAAGAGGCATCTAAAGCAAGGGGTGGAATTTGGGAACCATTACAAGATATTTACAAATCAGTTAACGAAGCATATCTGGCATTAGGTACTAACACTGTTGATTCTGTTGCAGAATCAACACCACCGGTAATGGAAGTAGAACTTCATGTTAGAAGAGTCGTTGATGTAAAAATTCCTGCACTTACAGTTACTGAAAAAGATACAAAATCAATGCCTTATGGATTTGCAGACACCAATTCTTCAATTGACAGAGCATCAAAACAAATCAAAGAATTGATGCCAAAAATTTGTAAAGCAGCAGAATATGAAAATTCAATTTTTAGTCTTGCAAAAGCATTAGAAAAGACTCAAAAATTATTAAATGCGCTTGAAAACGTCATTGTTCCTCAATACAAAGAAAATATCCGATTTATTCTCTCTACTCTAGAGGAAAGAGAAAGAGAAGAATTCGCAAAGTTAAAAAAAGTGAAAGAAAAGATGGAAAGTGGAAAATAATGGCGAAGGAAGAAATTAAAAAATTACTTGAAAATTCAAAAAAAGAATTAGATGCAGATTATGATAATTTTGTTACATCTGTCAAAGATGATCTGAACTTTTTCAAAAAGAAAGCACTAGATCGAATTTGAATAAATTATCTCATCATGATTTAAATATGGACCTAAAGGAGCCACAACATAAATGAAAACTATCGTCATGTTACTTTTGGCAGCATCAGCAATTTCGATTCTAGGTTCAACTGGAGTTGCATTTGCTCAAGAAGATGGTGCGTCTAATGGCGACTCTATGAAACTCCTCGGTGCTGGTTTAGCATTTGGTATTGCAGCAGGTGGAGCCGGAATAGGTCTTGGTCAAGTAGGTGCAGCAGGTCTTGCAGTCATTAGTGAGAACCCAGCTTTACAATCTAAGGTGTTCATCTTCGTAGGTATGGTCGAATCAATCGCAATCTACGGTATAGTTATGATGTTTATCATCTTAGGACAATAGTCCTACAACATCTTTTTCAAATTTTTAAATTTTTCAATTAATTGTATTTTAGCTTGTTTACATCCAAAACTCGTGCACAATATCTGCATTTGAGTACTCTGCCTTCTTTGTCAATAACATCCATAATTGATTCAATGTGCTCTGTACTATTTGTAATGCAATCAGGATTGGAACAACGAAATATTCTATCTATTTCATTTGGAAGTGAAACTCTTCTTTTCTCAACAAGCTTGAAATCTTTTATCATGTTGATGGTAGCTTTTGGAGCAATAACGGCTAGCTTGTTTGTATCGTCATCTTTTAGGAATTTGTTTTCTATTTTTATGATGTCTTTTTTCTTAAATTTGCCACTTGGAACATTAAGTGCTATGGTAATTAATTCCCCATCTCTACCATCAATTCTTAAAGCGCTGAGTACCTGAAGGCCCTTACCTCCATCAATATGGTCAATTACAGTGCCTTCTTTGATTCGTCGAACCATAAGTTCGGACTGTTCCATCAGAATACTTTGTATAGTCACCTGTATATATTATTGAAAGAATGAACCAATTCTATCAAAAAGATATAATCTCGATTAAGGATTTTGACAAAAATTCACTAGAAACAATATTTTCAGCAACTGACAAAATCATGCAGCTAGATCCATCTGACAGACGAGAAATTTGCAAGGGAAAGACTTTGGGATATTTGTTTTATGAACCTAGTACTCGAACTCGTCTCAGTTTTGATGCTGCTATGGCATCTGTTGGTGGAAATTCATTGGGCATCTCAAATATGTCCTCATCTTCTACTCAAAAAGGTGAAAGCCTAGCTGATACTGTACGAGTAATGTCGATTTATTCTGATGTTCTTGTATTGAGACATACTCTTGATGGTTCAAGCAGATTTGCAGCCGAAGTTTCTGAGAAACCTGTAATCAATGCTGGTAGCGGAACAGAAGAGCATCCTACTCAAGCAATTCAAGACTTGTTTACAATAAAAAAAGAAAAGAGAAAGATTGATGGTCTCAAGATAGGAATTGTTGGTGATCTAAAGTATGGTAGAACCGTTTACTCTTTGCTTTATGGACTTGGAAACTATAATGTTGATGTCCACCTAATTTCTCCTGAGTCATTAAAAATTAGATCTGACTCTGTCTATGAAATTAAAAAGAGGTTAGACTTTACTGAATCAACTGACATTACAGAGACAATAGATGAATTTGATGTTCTTTATGTTACAAGAATTCAAAAAGAAAGATTTCCTGATGAAGAGGAATATCTCAAAGTTAAAGGAAGCTATGTAGTTGGATTAGACTTGATAAAACAGATGAAAGATGATGCAATAATTTTACATCCACTTCCAAGAATAGATGAAATCTCAGCGGATGTTGATAAGACAAAAAATGCAAAGTACTTTGAGCAAGCAGAATATGGAAAATACACACGCGCAGCAATTTTAGGCTTGATTCTAAATGACAATGGATTTTAAATCATTTTAAAATTCGTATTCCATATATCTAGAGACATTTCAATACAACTGTTGACACAAACAAAAGTGATCCCTATCTTTCCATTAGATTTAGTATTATTTCCACGGCAAGAACTACCTCTACGAATTTTTGAGCCACGTTACAAACAGTTAGTTGACGATTGTATGATAGGTGATGGCCAATTTGGTGTTTGCTTGCTTGATGAAAATAATACTGTAAAAGGTTGGAATTCTCCTAAATTAGTTGGAACAATTGCCAAGATTACAAAATGTGAAGACATTGAACTTGATGGATTGCAACTACACATTGAAACTATAGGAAGAAATTCATTTAAAATAAAAAAAATTATTCCGCCATCAATTTCACAACCTGAAAACTATGATCCATTATCAGTTGAAGGACATAAGGAAATATCTGATATTCATGAAAAGATTGGAACGGAAGAGAAAATGTACATTCAAGCAGAAGTTGAAATGATTCCGGAAATTGATGAAAACATTTCATTAGAAAAATGGGAGAGGTTAGTTGAATTATGGAAAAAGAAAATTGTTAAACAGGCATTACCTCAAGTTGTAGAACCACACGCTTTGGATCATGTTTTAGAGCAATACTATCTAACTACTGATACTCCGACAATTGATTACATCTACTCATTATCTGCACTTGGTGCAAAAGATCCAAATGAGCTTCAACCAATTTTAGAAGCAACAACCATGAGTGACTTGATTCAAAAAGTTGAAGAATTACTTACAGTGAAATAACCCCTTATGAATTAAAATAATAATGTCTATTAGAAAATACGGCATCTTAGTCTTTTTAGCATATTTAGTATTTCCAGCAAGTAATGTCTATGGACATGGGTTCGGGATTGATACAATTTCATCCATAGATATTCAGGGAAAAGAATTATCGATTTCTGTAGAAATGCCAATGTATTTTGAAAATACACAGGAACAAATTACAATCACTGCAACTGAAAAAGAAACAAAAGAAAATGCAAAAAATGTAACATTTCTAATTGGGTTGTTTCATGAGAATGAAATGATTTTTAGAAATTATTTTTTTGCTGATAATGGAATTTTACAAATTAAGGTAACGCCAACACAAGAAGAAAAAATTACAATTCATGGAGAACAAGACTCTTTACTTGGAGCTTGGCATGGAACTGAATCTAATCCTATAGAAATCACTGGTCCATTATTTGATTCAGGAGGTCTATACAATTTTGAAATTGAGGTTAGAACTATTGATGAACCCACAAACATCATAGAGAATTCTGGTATCTATAATGCTGATTTGAGTTTAATTGAGATTATCTCTTTTATTCAAAAGGATTCTGAAAACAATGATGTAGAATTTCGTTCAAAGTCATATTTTGATACAGTTTCTAATTTCAAGTATGATTTTGTGGCTAAAGAGGTTACATTTGAAATGCCATTTGATTGGAGTGAAAAACAAATATCTCAC
The DNA here is from genome assembly GCF_025699125.1 of Nitrosopumilus sp. Classification (NCBI taxonomy): domain Archaea; kingdom Thermoproteati; phylum Nitrososphaerota; class Nitrososphaeria; order Nitrosopumilales; family Nitrosopumilaceae; genus Nitrosopumilus; species Candidatus Nitrosopumilus sp. Next base: position 171,034 of record NZ_JAILWC010000003.1, read on the forward strand.
ATACCTGTAGTTCATGTAGAAACTCATCTACCAAAAGATTTTGTAGAATTTCTTTCTCCCAGCTATTCTGCATATGTAAATGGTGTCGAACTATTCAAGTCCTCAATATCTGTTGATGATTATACAGAGGATGATGAAAGAATAATTCATCTTGTTTTATTACAAGATCATTTAAGATATTTGAAAAATGAAATGAAAAAATTAGATGAACCAATAACAGAAAATATGGCATTTAGAATATCTGCTAGTGAGAATACTGCATTTCCGTTAGAAGCGTATACAAAAAGTGAGGACTTTAAGGTAAATCTTTCGTGGGATCCGTTAAAAGTAGAACCTGGAATTGACACAAATTTTATTTTCACTATTAGGGACGGTAGAACAAATGATCCTTTACGAAGTTCTGATTATACATTTGTCCTAATTCAAAATGGTAAAGAGATTCATCGTGTATCTGGAACTGCTCAAATAGGTGGAGAATTTGAAAAATTTATGTTTGCTGAAGATCAAACAGGTCCTACAATAATTAAATTTGAAAACATTAGAAATACGGGACAAGAAACTGAATTTGCACTAGTTGTCGTACCAGAATTTGGAACTATTACATTATTGATATTAGTAATTTCAATAATGAGTATTGTTTTTGTTAGTAGAAGAAATCCATTAACAATCTAAAGTGCTACTAGTTTTACAGTATCCATGTTTTTGTTAGTCTGAAAATCTTTTGTAATTGTAGAGACCTTTTCTGCATCACCATTGATCAAAAAGAGTTCCATACATTTTTCTTTCTCAATTTTACTATGAAGATGTGTTGTGATTAAATCTTCAAAATTATGTGTTATTCCTGAAACCACATGATCAAATTCATCATTATGTACAACCAAAAGAATTGCGTGAATGTTTCCAGATAAATCGGCTTTTTGTTTTTCTTCAGAAACAAATGATCTGATTCCAGCTCTGATTGCCTCTGATCTTCCGGAAAACCCCATAGTTGTTTGTAGCTTGTCTAGTTCTGAGAGAATTTCATCGTTTAGGGAGATTGAAACTATTGGCATATGTATAATGTTATTAATTATCTTATAAGTTTAGCAATTAATCTTATTAATATTTTATAGATTTATTAATAATCCATAAAGAATTACTGCGTGAATATTCAGATAAAAATGGCAATAATTGCAATTGCAATAATAATTCCATTAAGCTCACTTGTAGTGTATGGAACTGATTCAAAACTGCAATTATCAAATACCAATAATTCAAAACTGCAAGTAATTTCATCATTTAACCCACTTTACGAATTTTCACAAAATGTAGGGCAAGAAAAAGTTGATGTTACATTACTCATTCCAGTAGGAGTTGAGCCACATGATTGGGAACCAACCGTTAAAGATGTTCAAAGAATGCAAAATGCAGATCTAATCATTATCAATGGAATTGGATTTGAAAACTGGGTTGATAATTTGGAAGAGGCAGGTTACTCTGGTGAGATCATTGATACAAGTAATGGGATTTTAATCAAAACTAATGAAATTTCTTCAGTCTCTGGAGACCCACATATTTGGTTAAATCCTGTTTATGCAAAAATTCAAGTACAGAATATTGCAAATGCGTTTTCTAGTTCTGATCCTACCAATGAACAATATTATCAATCAAATGCTGCAAAATACATCGAAGAATTAGATCTACTTGACTCAAAAATTCGAAATGAATTATCTGATTGTAATAATAACTTTATAGCTTTTCATGATGCATTTTCATATTTTGCAGATGAATACAATCTAAATCAACACACAATAATTTCATCCAATGATTCACATGGAGAAGCTACTGCAAAAACATTAGAAAATATTATTTCCACCGCTAAAAACCTTAACATTAACGTAATTTTTGCAGAAGAACGTGTAGACACTAGAACATCCACAATAATTGCAAATGAGATAGGTGGCAAAGTTTTAGTTCTGTCTCCCCTTGAAGTTGTAACTGATGGGACTTACATTTCTCGTATGACTGAAAATCTTGAAAATCTAAAGGAGGCATTATGTTGAAAATAGTTGAGATTGAAAATCTAACTGTTCAATATCCCGATGTTAAAGCATTAGATGATGTTAGCTTTGAGGTAAATCAGGGAGATTTTCTAGGCATAATTGGTCCTAACGGGGCAGGAAAATCCACGCTTTTTGATGCTATGCTAGGATTAAATACAAAATACAAAGGAACCATCAAATTTTTTGGTGAAGATATTAGAAAATCAAAAGAATATCTTAAAGAAATTGGATATGTTCCACAAAAACCAATTTTTGAAAAAAATTTTCCAGTTACAGTAACTGATGTTGTAAGAATGGGACTAAGAAATGAAACAGATGAAAATAAGATTGATGAAGTTTTACAGCAATTATGGATTCATGAATTAAGAAATAGAAGAATTGGTGAGCTATCTGAAGGTCAACAACAACGAGTTTTCATTGCAAAAGCTTTGATTACAAATCCAAAAATTCTGATATTAGATGAACCTGTTACAGGAATTGATCAACAAAACATTGATTTGTTTTACAGTATTCTTCGAGAATTAAACTCTAAACAGAAAATTACTATAATTTGGTCATCACATGATTTGGATGCAGTAAATCAACTAGCAAATCATGTAGCATGCCTAAACAGAACTCTATTTTACCATGGAGAATCAGAGAAATTCTTTTCAAATGATGAACTAATCAAACAATATTCTGAAGCATCGATGCAGGAACACATGCATCACCATTAATCATGTCTTTAGAAATCCTAACCTTTAGTTTTATGCACAGAGCACTAATTTCTGGGATTGCAATAGCAATTCTTTGCTCAGTTGTTGGATTGTTCCTAGTTTTGAGACGTTATTCATTATTTGGGGATGCCATAGCTCATTCGTCATTTGGTGGAATTGCACTAGGATTGCTAGCTGGCATTTATCCATTATGGACAGCATATGGAGTTTCAATTGCGAGCGCATTAGTTATTACAAAAATTAAAAATCGATACAATATTTCGGGTGATGCATCAATTGCAGTTCTTTTATCATCAGGCATTGCAGTTGGTCTTGTAATTATTGGATTGTCAGGTGGTTTTACAATTGATATCTTTAGTTTCCTGTTTGGAAGCATTTTGCTAGTTAGTGTAGATGATACTGTTCTAATTCTGGCATTAACTGGAGGAATTTTAATTGTAATTTTATTACTTTATCGTCAAATTCTTTATTCAACATTTGATGAAGAACAGGCCAAAGTAAGCGGAATTCCAGTTGAGAAAATAAACTATCTCATTGTCTTTATGGCAGGAATTACTGTAGTTACATCAATACAACTTGTAGGTGTACTGCTAATTTCAGCTCTATTTGTAATTCCAAATGTTACTGCAATTATGTATGGCAAAGGATTCAAACAGACTGCAATAATTTCTATGAGTTTTTCTATATTTTCTGTAGTTGTAGGAATTTTATTGTCTTACATATTTGATATAACTCCTGCAGGAACTATTGTTTTATTGGCAATTAGTTTACTTGCAGGAACTATGGGAATAAAATCTTCTGGATTGTTATCTAAGAATTGATCAAAGAATTTAATCTTCTTTTATCTTGTATGCTTTTTACATAAAATAATGACGTTGCGATAATTCCTAATGCAATAAGCGGTGATGCAATTTCTGTGTATTTTAATTCTAATCCACCTGTTGTTTGTATTTGTGATGCAATAATAGGAATTTCTGTAGTTTTCACTGTCCCTATTTTGTTTGCTTGTTGTTCAACAAACCACACATTATCATCTCCATCTGATGTCATGAATTGAACAAATGTTGTTTCAGTTGGTATTGGAACTTCAATCAAATTATTGTTGTCTGGATCATATACTCCAATCTTGTCTACTGTATGCTGTGCAAACCAAATATTTCCATATTTATCCAATGTCATTCCAAATGGTAATGCTTCTTCATCAGGAACTGAAATTCTATCAAATGTTTCCAAAACTGGATTAAATCTGGCAATGCCTAATCCTGTATGCTCTGCTATCCAGAGATTTCCATCATCATCAAAGAGCAAAGCCTCAGGACCCTGTAATGGGGGTTCAGCTGAGAATTCTGTTATTTTATTAGTTTTAGGCTCAATATATCCAATTTTTCCTGCACCTGTTGTTGAATACCATATTTTCCCATCATTATCAATTGTCAATGCAAACGGCAATGATTCTCTTTGAGATAAGACAATTTCTTCAAACTCATCAGTTTCTGGGGAATATTTTACAATTCTGTCTTTGTTAATTATAGTAATCCAGATGTTTCCGTCAAAATCTCCCTTGATAAATAGTGGTGTATTATCTGAAATTACAGGATCAAGTTTTGGAATTGTTTTTGTTGTGATTTGTTTGGTTTGAGGATCTATGAATCCAATTTGATTTCTAGGCGGATCTACAAACCAAATTCTTCCTTTATTATCTTGTGTGAGGAATGTTGTAACAAGTCCATCAAATGAATATGATGAAAATTCATTAGTTTCAAGTGAAAACTCCCATAAACGGGGGGCAGAAGCATCACTAACCCAAATTGAATTATGACCATCATAGATTGGGAATAATGGCTTTGCATTTTCTGGTAGCGGATATTCAATAATTTGTGTTTGAATGTCTCCAAGTCTTGGTTTTACAAGTAAATTCAAAAGCTTTGATTCACTTGCATTCTCTGTTCTTTGAGCTTCAATCTCTACTAGCCATTCTCCTGAAAATCCAAATGTTAATTCTCCCTGGAATTCTAATGATTTACCTTCATTTTGTTTTATTAATTCCATAGGAACTTCAATTGGGGAAATAGCCTTAGACGGATTTGAAACCTTTACTTTGAGTTGATTTGAGTCATATAGTTGGTTTCCTTCAAAGTCACTAACTTTAACTAGAATTGTGTTTACTCCACTTGAAAATGGAGAAATATCAATATCAAATTTTGCATTTTCAGTAAATTCGATTGTCTTAAATCCATATACTGCCTCTTGAGCGTCAACTTTTTGAATTTCACCAGCAGGTAATGTTCCATTAGCTAAAAGTGCAACTACTCCAAGAAGAACAATTCCCAAGGTCATATCAACCTTAAGTGATCTTTTTAGTTTTCTGTGAACTGAAATCTTTCCTGACTGAAAATTCTTTTCCGCATTTTTTTGAACTTTAAACTGGAAAAACCCTCCCAATCCAATCATCATTGCAGCAATTGTAATTTTAAGAATGATCAATTGACCATATACTGATTCTGTGATTAATCCTACATCACTTTCTAAGAACCACATCAAAGTTGGTCCTGTTATTATGACAATTCCTACTGAAATTATGAATGCTATTGAAAATCTAGGAATTAACAAAAGACTCATCTTCTCTCGATTTTTTTCTTGTAACTGAGAAAATGTTGGAAGCAGCGCAAATACAAAATAGAAAATTCCTCCTATCCACACTGCTGCAACCAGATTGTGAATGTAATCTAATACCAGCGGTGCCATTTGGCCAGTTGCTGCACCATGACCAATCAAACTTGTCGTTGAAATTAATCCCAAAGAAACTATTAGCATTGGAATTTGATTTTTCTTTGATAGAGTTTTTCTTTTATCCATTCCAAACCAAATACCAAGTAAAATTATTGTAATGATCATTCTAGCTAGCCATGTTGTTCCAAAATCCGTTTCTATCACAACTATTGGTGATATCTCTAGTCTGATAGTTTGAATTGCTAACATGAGAATATCTGAAATGAAAACAAGCATTAATCCAATTCCGGTAATAAACATGAATTTTCCATGATGAAAGTTTTCTATTTTTTCTAATTCTTCTTTGATTAGTTGTTTGTTTTGTGTTCCCCAAATCATTAGTGATGCAATAACTGCACCTAAAACAATAGTTTGACCTAGAATTCCTGGAAATCTTGCACCTGCTTCTGGTAAAAATATAAGCTCTGATGGTCTTTCTTGATCAAACAAAGAAGGATCAATTTCAACATCTCCTACTGCAAACAAAAATGCATTCGGAACAAGATGTCCGTCAACTTTGGATAGAACTTTGGTAGATGCAGTGTAAATCCCATCTTCCAGAGGTGGAGTTGTAACAATTAAAGACAATTCTCCTTCATGGTAACTGGTATCCTTATTGTCAATTTGATTCCCTTCGCTATCAAATACTTTGATTTCACTAAAATCAATATCAACTGGTTCTGAAAAATATACAATTACTTTTGTAGTTCCTGCAGGCGAACTTGATACTAAACTAGGAATTGTTTCTTCTGTGAATGGGTGTGCATACACAAATGGAATAGATGCTGATGATAAAATTAGTAAAATAATTGCAATTTTTTTCATTTACTCTTAAGATCATTATTCATAATTTAAACAGTTTTCATGTGTTCGTCATTTGTACCAATTCACGTAAAGATAATAACTTGTAAATGTCCTATGATATCTGTGAAGCTAGTAATCTTTGGATTTATTGGATTGTTGTTTAGCATTGGAATGATTAGTGCTTCATTTGCACATACCTCTGTAGAAGTAGAACAATACCATATCGAAGTAGGATGGGGAATTGAACCACCAGTTGTAGGAATTAGAAACGACATTGTCTTTAAAATCACTGAACCTGGAGAAACTGAGGGTTCCTACAAGGGAGTCACCAATGTATTCAAAAATGTAGTGGCTACAGTAATGTATGGCGGAGCCGCCAAAAAAATCGATATTAATTCTGATCCAAGACCTGGATATTATTTCTCACCCATAATTCCAACTAAAACTGGAAGTTACATTATGAATCTGCAAGGAGATATTCGTGGTACTATTATTGATATCAAAATTCCAATTGAGGATGTAGAATCTACTGCAATCTTGGATTTTCCTCCTACAAGTAGTGAAGGCACTGCAGACATTACTGCACTAAAAAATGCATTATCCTCACTTCAGCAAGATGTTTCTAAACTAAAGTCTGGCGAGACTTCTGTATCTTCTGATGGTGGAGCAGCTTATGACTTTGCAATATTTGGATTATCAATTGCAGCAGCAGCTATTGTCTTGGCAATTATTGCTTTAGTAAAAAGAAAATAGAAAAGAGGATTCCTAAAATCTTGGAATGACTCTAGATTTTGCAGTTACTGCAACAATGCTTATGATTGCAACAGCTAGTACCATCATTGCAATTGTACCAAATTCTGGTACAACATTTGAGAATACTACTTCTTCACCAATTGGTCCTGTTTTAGGATCTTCAACACCATAACCTTGGAAGGTAATAGTGATGTCTACTGGATCAGAAGAACTTAATGGTGCTGTTGTATGCATACCTGTACCTTCATGATGATGTGCGCCTTCATCCATCAAAACTTCTACACCGTTTTGTGTTACCATCATATCGTGATTAACATGTTCTGCATCTTCAAATTCAATGGAAATCTCCATTGCTTCGCCTGCAGTTGGTGTTGAAGTCCAAATAGAAACCATTGTGCCGTCAGATAACATTCCAGTTGCAGTTGCTGCACCTTCCATGTCCATCATTTCGTCATCATGTTCGTCAGTATGTTCATCCATAGCTTCTTCTGCTTCGACTTCTTGTACTACAATCAATCCTTGCATCCAAGGATGAACCATACAGAAGTAAGGAACTTCACCAATTGTGTCAGGAGACCATTCAAATGAATTTCCTGCCATTAACAATCCGGTATCAAATTCGCCACTTGGACCATCTTCAGGAGTTCCTGCTGTGAATGTATGTGCTGCTGTATCAGTATTTGACATGATTACTTTTCCACCTACATCAACGGTTGCAGTACTTGGAATGTAACATCCCTCTGCAGTGTCTTCACATCCTGGAGCTCCAGAACCTAGTGCTGTCTCAATTGTGACTTCTGAGTGATCTGCAAAAGCAGCTGGTGTTGTTGCAACTATGCCAGCTACAATAGCAAATAGTACGAAGAAAGAGCAAATTGCTTTAGTCTTCATTAGATTGAATACTAGTCCGGATACATAAAAACCTCACTGGAATTTCCAGAACTAGAACTAGTCTTTTCTAAGCTGGTACAACTTTAGAATTCCAAATACTGGAATTCCTGCATACATTACAATGTTTAGTAGAACTATAGAGATCCCATATCCTAACATCTCTTCTTCTGAATTAATGCTTGCGTGATTCAATAAAGATAATGATGTCAACATTGGAGTAAGTGATATCTTCATAATTTCTTTAAAAATTGGTTGTTCTCTCTCAAAGTCTGCAACTGCTGGTGAAAATGAGTAATAGAATTGATTGAAACCTGTCATAAATGCAGTTCCAGATTTAGTTGCTAAAATAGTATTATCTCTGAGTTCTCTTAATTGTTGGACTTGTAATGAAAGCTCAGAGCCATATGTTGCAGTAGCAATTAGACAACCACCATTTTCTCCATTAACTGTGTTTTCAGGAGGAGTTGTAGGTTGAGCTTGAGCTTCACCTACTACAATATCAAAAGAGACAGCTTCTGCTGGAATTGGTTGGAATAAAATTCCTTCAATATTAAAATTCATAGTGTATACTCCTTCACCAAGATTGAATTCAATTGGAATCTTTACAGAACCTAATGACGTATGTGTTAATGGAATTGGACCAAATACAGTCTCACCATCTTTTGAAACTGATACTGTATAATCAATATGCTCTTGGATTTTTTGTGTTTGAGGATTGATAAAATCAATATTTATTTTTGTTTGAATATTTGGAACTATCTCATCATATGTTAATTTAACATCTAGTGTTCCTTTCTCAGTTGGGAGTATTTGTGATTCTGCAAATGCTGGAATTATTAATAATGGAATTAGTAATACAAATAGAATTTTCATACCTATTTTCTAATAATCATAAATAAAAGTTGTACTCTATTTTTTACAAAAAAATTCTCATAGGTAACAATCCTATACCATCTTTAAATATGGATTTAATTGAATTCTAATGTTGTACCATAAACTTGCGTTATCGATGATAATTATTGGTGTTTTCGCAATTCCTGCTATTCTTCCTAATGTCTTTGCACATGGACTTGGAGGAGATCAAGCTCCACCAATTAGCTTTGGTGGTATGGAGGTCACTGTACGTACACAACTAAGTCCATCAGACATTACTGTTGGTGACATTGATTCAGCTAACATGCAAGTACGCTTTTTTGATACGCTAACTGATAAGAATCTTGACAAAGTTACTTACAGAGTTGAGATTTGGCAAAGTGGAGAACTTTTAGCTAGAAATCTATTTTATGACTTGGATGGTCGACTAGATGTTAAAATCAAACCACAACCTAATTGCAATGAAGAACATCTTGAAGAATGCTCCATTTACGGTGGTTCAGAACATGTCAGCGCACCAGGTGCACTGTTTGTTCAGGGAGCTGAATGTACTGATGATAATTTAGATATTTGTGCAAGACCCTCAATTACAGGCCCAATTTTTGTAAAGGGCGGATTATACAAGATTAGAGTTGACATTGAAGCAGCTACCAGTCCAAAAACTGTATTGGCTAATTTGCTGAGTTATGAAACTTTTGTCAGTGTTGCACAAGAACAAGACTTTTTTATCAAAACTGCTAATGCTGAAGAAGTTCCAGTTGTTGTAAAAACATACTATGATGATGTTGATAATTTTAAATTTGATACATCTGATAATTCAATTTCTTTTGATATGCCCTTTGATTGGAGTCCATCTTATGTTGATTTAGTGCAGGTTGTACATGAAGAAGTTAGAGTTCCAAAAACATTTACTCCTTATGCAGAGGGAAAACAATTCAAAGGATATGTTAATGGTGTAGAAATTGATCAGAGAGCATTACTAAATGATCCCTATTCATATGAAGATACCAACATTATACATTTTCTAATTACAAAAAATGAATTGCAAAAAATCAATGAAAAATTAGGCGCCGACAATTACAATAATCCAAAAATGGATTTAAAACTAGTTCCATTATCTGAAGCTTCAAAAAGCTCTACAGAATTTTATCTAGTTGATACTACAAACTATGAGCAAGTTCCAACCACTGTGAAAATTTCATGGGATGGGAAATATGGTGCAAATCAAGAAATTCCATTCGAGTTTACATTCTTCAATGAAAATAGGGAACTCATAAAAGATATCAAATATGCATACTTTGTTTTTGATGAATTTGATCAAGAAATAGCTAGTAATGTTGGTGATGACACATCAAGTCTTGGAATTTCTTCTACTGAAGGAATTGACGTTCAAAGAATTTTTGTGCCATCTCAAGGTCAAATTAGAGTTGACGTTAAAGTTTTAGGAACAGGATTGGATTACAATCCAAAGTATGCCGGAATTGGTTCGGCAATTATTGAAATAGGTCCAGGTGCTCCTGTTTCTACATCTGTACCTGAGAAAGCAGTAATTCCAGCATGGATTAAAAACAATGCTGAGTGGTGGGCAGCAGGACAAATAGATGATGATTCATTCATTCAAGGAATTCAATTTTTGATTAAAGAAAATATCCTGAAAATTCCTCCAACTACACAAGGCTCCAGTTCAGTCTCAAATGAAATTCCTAGTTGGATCAAAAACAATGCTGAGTGGTGGGCAGCAGGACAAATAGATGATGATTCATTCATTCAAGGAATTCAATTTTTGATTAAAGAAGGAATTATGAGGATTCAATCATAGGTTTTTAAATAAATTCTACCAAGTGATAGTATTATGAAAGACATCAATGACATTATGCCTAAAATTCCAAACATGAAATGGGGCGCCTTGATGAATACCCCACCAACTAATGACAAGGTTGACGAGATGAACAAAATTTTTCCAAGTAACGGTAAATGGCATACCGTCTTTGAAGAAAAAGATCTTATTACAATTGACGGAAAAGAGATTCGTAAAAAAGATCCCGAAAAGTGGACCTAGATTGAGAAACTCTTTACTGATTTTAACTCTAATACTATCAGTTGTTCTTGTATTGGCATTTGATAATGTGTATGGTCATGGAGTTGGAAGTGAAACTTTTCCTCCTGTAGAATTAGATGGAAGATTAGTTACATTGGAAGTTTCATCTTCAACAAGTGATCCTGGCACTACTGATGACCAACAAATATCAATTTCATTAATTGATTTTGATTCAAAAGTTACTCTACGAGATGTTACTTTTCTGATTAAATCACAACGTGGTGAACAATTTCTATTTGAACAAGAATTCAAAGCTGATAATGGATTCATAGTTTTTAATTTTGTATCTGAACAAACTAATTCTATAATTATTGAAGAAGATCATGGAGGTAATCTATTTGGTTCATTACTTGGACTTGATAGCAGAATGGTTCATGTAAAAGGACCAAAACTTAGTGAAGGCGGACTATACAAATTTGATGTTACTATACTTACCGCAGATGGGTATTCTAAAAAACTAGTAACCCCTCTAGTTTTTAATGCCGGAATCTCTATTGCACAAACTACACAATTTGATTTTATTGATCCAAACTTTGGGGATCAATATATACAAGTAATATCATATTATGATAAAATTTCGAATTTCAAATATCAACCTGATTTAAGAGAAATTAGTTATTCGATGCCTTTTGAATGGAGCCAATCCAACATTAATCAAACATCTGTTGTTCATCAGGAACTTGTAATTCCAAAAAATTTTGGTGATTTGTTAGTGTCGGGATTTTCAATGTATATTAATTTTGTAAAGATCTCAGATGATGTTGTAAACATTGATGATTTTTTTTCAGATCAACGTGTAGTTCATTTTATAATATATCAAAAGGAACTACAAAATGTATTTCATTTTAATCCCAATCAAAACGGAATGGATTTCATAATAAAACCGGACCGTGACTATTCTCATTTAAGCTCAGTCACTGAAAATGGACAATTTAGAATTCTAGTATCTTGGGAACCTGAGAATCTAAAATCTAATTCTAATGCAAAAATAATTTTTGATATTACAGATATTTTCTTAAAGAATAGACCTGTTGCTACAAGTTATGAATTTTCAGTTACACAAAATGACAAAATAATTTTTGAACAAAGTGGAATTAGTAGTGATTCAAAAGAACAACGCAATGTTGCAGAATTTCTGATTCCTCAGGATATAACAGGCGTTGTAAATCTAAATTTTAAAAATTTAGACAATAACAATCTTGCAAAAACAACAATTCCAATTGTTATTGATAGAATTTCAGATCAAAAAGATGAATTCATTCCTGATTGGATTCGAAATAATGCATTATGGTGGTCTGAAGAACAGATTGATGATAATACATTCATTCAAGGAATTGAATATCTAATTAAAAACAAAATCATAATTATTCCAGAAACTCAAAAAGAATCCTCAGATTCCCACGAAATTCCATCATGGATTCGAAATAATGCATCTTGGTGGGCAGCAGGACAAATTGATGATAAAACATTTGTTCAGGGATTGGAATTTTTAATTCAAAGAGGAATTATTCATGTTTGATCGATTCTTGTTCGAAAAATGAACCAGTCGCTTTAAATCTTAAAAATTTTAATTTTGATCACTTTGTTTAGGCCTGAAAGAATAGTTGAGAGAAAATCAACTCTATTTTCAATTGTAGTTACTGGTGTTATTGCAATTCTTGCTTTGCCAATAATTATTCCACATCTTTTACATGGATATCATCTTGTACACATTTTCCTGCATATTGGAGGAATTACACTTGCAGTCTTCATTTCAACACTTGCAGGAGCTGCATACTACAGATTAAGAACAAAAAGACTTTTGCTAAGTGCTGCAGCATTTACTAATTTTATTGCAGCTGAAGTTGTTTTGCTATTTGATGCCACATGGCCAAATATCTATAATCTAGGCGGAATGTCATTTCCCGAAGTTGGGCATTTGTTGACTTTTATTACATTGGGACTATTAGCTTTAGGAGTGTTTAGAAATGACTGATAGAGACTCACAATTACAGCAAATCATTGAAGAAAATCCTGGAATTCAATTCCGTGAAATAATGCGTTCATCTGGATTAAAAAATGGTGTACTCAGTCATTATCTAGGAAAATTAGAAAAAAGTGGAATAATCAAAGTTATTCGTGGTCCACGGCAAGCCAGATTCTATCCACCTAGAATAACCGAAAACGAATCTATTGTTATCAAAGCTCTAAGAAAAGAAACTCCACGTGATTTGTTACTTGCACTAATCAAAGAAGATGGATTAGAATTTAGTCACCTAGTAAAAGAAGTTGGGAAATCACCATCAACTGTTTCGCTTTATCTTTCCCAGATAGTTGATGATGGACTAGTTGAAATAAAACTAGTTCAACTCAAAAAGAGATATTATATTAAAGCAAGAGATCTCATAGATAAATTAGTTGAAGAATATAGACCAGGCTTACTTGAAAAACCAACATCCGGATTTGAAGATATCATTAACTCTTTCTAATTCAACTCTTTATATTTCTGCAATTGTATATTTTTGTCTTGTTTTATTTTCTCCAGTTGCTCATGCTGATGTTTTCATCCCTGATAATGAATATCATGGTTATTACGATTTTGAAGGAATTTACACTGTTGTTGGTAATGTTAAAAATCAAAATGATTTTGCATTAATTCCAACAATCACAATATCTGTAATTGACGATGAAACAAAAATTACCAAGACACTTAACCATGTTCCAATTCCTCCAATGGTTGACATTCCATTCAAACTAAAATTCCCAGAAATTCATGGTCAAAATCCTGTTGTACTAAAAGCAGAACTAAAATATGTAAAGACCGAAAAACCCCCCATTCCCATCCAGATTATCTATGATAAAACTTTGATAACTTATGATGATGGTCATGTTACCGGCAGAATCAAAAACATTGGAAATCAAACTGTATACAATCCCAAAATCTTTGCAATTGTGCATGGTTATGAAAAATACATCTTAGATGTGGCTCAAAACATTGATCGTATTGAAAAAATTGAACCAGGAGAAATTCTAAACTTTACGATATATCCTGATCCATCTGTTTCTGAACCTGTTCGCTTTTATTCTTGTTTTGCACCTGTGGATACTACAGTAATTCCTCTTACTACAAAAAAGAATAATGGCGATTTTGATTTCAGATATGATTCCGGAGCGTGGTATTATGCTGCAAAATTTGACGAAAAGGGAACTACATTAAGCATTAAAGGATACAACAGCTACCCATTAGAGACTTATGCAAACTTTGAGTTTCCTCCAATTTCAGGAAATGAAAAATTTACAGTTACGCTAAATGATGAGCCTATAGAATTTATTCAAAGTGTAGATGAGATGGGCTTTTGGCATGTGGCTTTCAAAGTAGAGCCTAGATCACAGGGAGTCTTGAAAATTTCTGGTTTTGAGAAAGGATTGCCTCCTGAACTACCAAAAATCCCACAATGGATTAAGGTTAATGCAGAATGGTGGATAACAGACCAAATATCTGATTTAGAATTTCTTGAAGGAATAGATTATTTGTTTGAAAAACAAATAATCTCTGTTCCTGAACGAGAGGTAATTGCTGAATCTCAATGGAAGATTCCTGAATGGGTAAAAATTTCTGCTGAATGGTGGTATGAAGAAAAAATCTCTGATGATGACTTTCTAAATACAATTGAAAATCTTGTTAAGCGAAAAATAATCATAGTTTAAGAAAATTAGATAATCATTTTATATCTACCATAAATTATGTAAGCATATATTAATCATAAAATAATTTTTTGGTTTTCACCAATACAACTAATGACTCCTCCATTTCTCACCTAACCATGACCATATAGTGTTGATAATGAAGAATCGATAAAACAGATTGTATATTAGTTTCTTACCTTTTTTATTTCATGAAATTTTAATAGCAGAAATTCCAAGCAATAAAATCTTGAAAATTTTAGCCTCAATAATTGTAATTTGCATTATATTTTCATTTGCAATAATTCCAAATGTGTTTGGACATGGATTAGGTGGAGAAGTTTTACCACCCATAATCATTGACAATAAACAAGCTTCACTTTCAATTAGTATAACGCCATCAGTTTTTGATGAAAATCCTGAAAAGTACATCTCACTTAGACTCTTTGATTCAAACACTGATGCAATAATTGAACATGTTACATTTGAATTTGAATTAAAAAAAGACGGGAAACAAATTTTCAAAGATATTTTTCATGATGAACTAGGAAATCTCAACATCAAAGTATTAACAGATAATTCAAACGATATTACAATAGAGGGAATCAAAGAACCAGTTTTGGGAGGTTGGATGAAAAGTGATTCTAATCCATTAACTCTTAGAGGTCCAGCTTTTACTTCTGGTGGATTGTATGAATATACTGTAAAAATTCTATCAATTAATTCTGATTCTAATATAATTAATGAAGAAATAATATTAGATGGTGGAATTAGCATTGCTCAAACAAATTATTTCAATGTAAATGATTACCTAAATGAAGAAAAAACACTCCAAGTAATATCTTATTTTGATACTATAAACAACTTTAATTTTGAATCAAATACAATAGAATTTTCAATGCCATTTGATTGGAATCAAGATCTTGAACAACTAAGTGTGGTTCATCAAGAAATTAGGGTGCCAAATACTTTTGGAGATTTTCTTTCAACAAGATATGATTCAACAGTCAATGGAATTCTACTACCAGATGAATCTGTAACAATTGATGATTATTCTTTTGAAGACAGGACAATCCACATAGTTGTAAATCAGGAATTAATCAAACAAATCCAAAATGAGGCAATACAGATATCTGACACAATAATGAATTTTCACCTACGACCAAGTGAAATTGTCAAATTTCCCCTAGAATTTGTAACTCCTGATTTAAGATACAAAGTATTTTTGTCATGGGAGCCTGAAATTATCCACACAGAAGACGAAATTACGTTTTTTGTTGCTTTTGAGGAGATTTTTTCAGATAAATCAAAAAAACTCGTAGAATATGATCTATCGATAATACAAAAAAATAACGAAATATTTTCAAAACATCTAGCAGGAAATGTAAATTCTGAAAAACCAAATTCACACAAAATCACATTTAGTGATGAACAATCTGGCACTGCAAATTTTGTTTTATCTAACATAGGCGGAAATTCATTATCTAAAGGAAATTTTATTCTAGTTATTCAACCACCTAGTGATATTCAAAATGATTCATCAACAATTCCAGAATGGATTAAAAATAACGCAGCATGGTGGTCTGAAGGTACAATTGATGACGACTCATTTATTCAAGGAATTCAGTTTCTCATAAAAGAAGGCATTTTGCAAATACCTTATACTACACAAGGTAGCAGTTCGACCTCAAATCAAATTCCAGAATGGATTAAAAATAACGCAGCATGGTGGTCTGAAGGTACAATTGATGACGACTCATTTATTCAAGGAATTCAGTTTCTCATAAAAGAAGGAATTTTACAAATAACAAGCTGAATAATGTTATTATACAAATTTTAATCAAATAAAATCACAAATGCTTCCATTAAGAGATGAAAATCCACATCCACCAGGATTCAAACCAACTGTAACTTATGCATTAATCATAATCAATGTAATTGTATTTTTTATTGAAGTTACATTTACCGGTCAATTCTTTGACTTTACAAATCAGAATGCATTTAATTTATTCTACAACTGGGGTGCTGTTCCAAGTTGCGTTACTGGTGGAACTGTTGTAAACGTTGATTTTGGTGCAGGTCCACTACGTGTGTCTTGTCCTGACGCACCATATTTCTCGTTACTAAGTTCAATCTTTTTGCATGGAGGTTTGATGCATCTTGGAGGAAACATGTTGTTTTTGTGGATCTTCGGCGATAACATTGAACACAAATTTGGAAAAATAAAATATCTTGGAATTTATTTGCTGTGGGGAATTCTTGCAGGACTAATTCATATTTACGGTGATGCTAGCAGTCCAATTCCTGCAGTTGGCGCATCAGGTGCAATCTCTGGCGTACTAGGAGCTTATCTTGTGATTTTCCCAAAAGCTAGAATCCAGACATTTCTGATGATGGGGTTCTTTTGGAGAATGATGCATATCCAAGCAAGATGGTTCTTGCCATTTTGGTTAGTTTTCCAAAATCTGCTACCTTTTTTTATTGGCGGATTCGGCGTGGCTGGGGGAGGCGTAGCATATCTTGCTCACATTGGCGGATTTGTTGTAGGTCTGGCAACAGGATATCTCTACAAAAAGACTCACAGTTCAGAGTTTACTTATGGAACAAGATATGGTTACAGACCAGATTATTGAACGCATAAATCTCCGAATCTATCTGAAATTTTTATGCCGTTGATTACAGTTTCAATGTATCCTGGTAGAACGCAGGAACAAAAAGACGAGTATGCAAAAGCAATAACAAAGTCTGCAGTAGAGATTCTAAAAACAAAAGAGAATCATGTTATTGTTGTTTTTGAAGACAATCCTAAAGAAAATTGGTTTCTAGCGGGAAACCAACTTTAATTATTTTTAAAATAGATAGCCTCCACATCTGACACTTGTGGGCCATATCGTCAAATCACACATTTGATTTCAGAATTATGTCAGTACATTCGTAGAATGTACCAATTTTCTTTTTATGATAAATGTGATGCCATACTTGATGACGACAAAAACTATCTTGATGATATTGCCAATTCTATGTGCGATTACTCTATTGTTTACTCCATCAGCAGCATATGCTCATGCAGGGCATAATCATGGTGGTGGTGGATGTTCAGACTGTAATCCACCTACATTGGGTGTTGATGCAAGTGGGAAAAGACAAGTTTTTGGAGGATTAACCATCAACGGTCAGACGTTTGATGTAGAAGCGTTCAAACAAGATCTTAATTCTCAAATTCTCCAAATTGGGGAACCTGTGGAGATCACACTAAAAATATATGATAATAGAGGATATGCGGAACTAAAACATGTCGAGCTGAATCTGGGTCACGAGGAAAAATTCTTGTCTGGAGTAATGGTTCCACATAGCCCAGTTACCATAGAATGGAGTAAGACATTTGATGGAAAAACTACCACAACTGTTTTTGACAAACAAAAACTAGTCAAAGATGTCAGCGTTCAAGTCCTTGACAACAGTCCAATTATTGGTGTAAAGTTTAATTTTACGCCTGTACAAAAGTTTGACGCAAATACAATTGTCACAAAGATCTGGGATCAAAAAAGAAATGCAAATACGAACTATTTCCATAACGTGTTAGACATAATCTCAAATGAACCTGCACCAGTTTTGGTAAATACTCTGAACTCTGTGCAAGCAAAAATATCTGAGGAAACCACCAATGAACTCACAATATCCGATTCTCCAATTGACAAAGTAAATCAGGACATCAAATGCAGTACAAAACATGTACAATTATTACGTGTGTCAGATAACAGTCCAGTTTGTGTTGATGAATATCAAGCTTCAGTACTGATTCAAAATAATTGGGCAATTCCAGCTCAATAATTTTTTTTAACATGACTTCTAAATTACTTCTTATTTTTACCATAACGCTTTTCATATTTGGAATGACCTCTACAGCATTTGCACATTCTGCAAAAGTTGTTGGGGATTTTAAAATTGAAACAGGTTGGAAGAATGAACCGCCCTTGGTGGGAATGGATAATGCAATAGAGATTACAGTGTCACTTGCAGAAGAATCTGATAAGCTGATCTATGATATGATTTTTTTTAATAAGATGGATGATTCTACAGACAAAGCAACTGAGAAGCATCTTTCAGGACTTGCAGATGAAATTGAAGTAAGTGTATCTGCGGGTGGATCAAAAACCTTTCTTTTACTAGAAGAGAATAAAGAAAATTTGGGCGTGTATCATGCCAAATTCATCCCTACCAATACAGGGATACACACAATTCATTTGTATGGGATTATAAAGAATCTAGAGTTTGAGATGACGTCCCAAATTGAGACAGTAGAAAGTTCTGACAGCACACAAATTCCTGACTGGATTCGAAACAACGCAAAGTGGTGGTCAGATGGATCAATAACTGATGCTGATTTTGTTAAAGGAATACAATTTTTAGCACAACAAGGAATTATTCAAATAGAACAAACAACAGAATCATCTGTCATGTCTCAAGAGATACCTCAATGGATTCGAAACAACGCAGCATGGTGGTCAGATGGATCAATAACTGATGCTGATTTTGTTAAAGGAATACAATTTTTAGCACAACAAGGTATAATCAAAGTCTCTTAAGTTAATTTTCTACTTGTTGCGATTTTACTTGATAAACTTTTGCAGTTCGTTTTTATCATAAATGAATCCATATATGCTGATTATTTTTATCTGATAACAAATAATTTATTTATATTTTTAAAAATGATGGACTGGAAAAATTCCCCCAGTCAGGGATTGACATACACACTATGGTCGGTTTGACTTCTATTAATCAAATTTGCATAATAAGAAAATGGTACATTTTATGTTTGTACCAAGAGTTTATCCTTTTATTGCGATTCAATTAATCAATTTTATGAAAGCAGCAGTCATTCAATTCAAAGCATCAACAAAAAAAGAAGATAATTTAAAAAAAATTGTTTCGTACATTTCAAAGGCAGCTGCAAAAAATGCAACACTATGCGCATTTCCAGAATTCATGATGTTTTACACAAACTCTTCTCAGACTTCAAAACAATTAGCTAGTTTAGCTGAAACAATTAATGGTACTTTTGTCACAACAATTGCAAAAGCTGCAAAAGAGAATCAAATCCAAGTTGTAGGCTCATTTTATGAAAAGAGTAAAAAGAAAGATCGTGTATATGACACTTCTTTTGTAATTGATAAATCAGGCAAGATAATCTCTACATATCGTAAAATTCACCTCTATGATGCATTAGGATTTAAAGAATCAGATAAAATGGTCTCAGGCTCTAAAATTGCAAAGCCTGTAAAGACATCTATTGGAAAAATTGGCATGATGATCTGTTATGATTTAAGATTTCCAGAGATGTCAAGATCTTTAGCTGTTGCAGGTTCTGAAGTACTAATTATACCATCAGCTTGGGTTAAAGGAAATATGAAGGAGGAACACTGGATCACAATTAACAAAACACGTGCAATTGAAAATGGATGTTACATCATTGCACCCGATCAAGTTGGAAATATTTACTGCGGACGAAGCTTAGTAGTTGATCCTTATGGAAAAATTTTACTTGATATGAAAAAGAAACAAGGCATAGGTTTTGTAAATATTGATTTGGATATGGTAAAACAAACACGAAAAGTTTTGCCATTACTTAAAAACAGAAGAACAGATGTTTATCCTACTTTGAAGGCTTGATTATTCTGCTTTCACAATTAAAGTTTGAACATTGTTTGGTCCACTTTTGTTTTCTTGAATAACGAAAAATTATCATTGGCCATTTGCAAACATCACACGGATTTTTTGTTGCCCTCAGTCTTGCTTTTTGTAGTAATGGAGATGATGCTTTACATCCCCCGTAAAAGTTTGAACAGCCCATGAAACGCTTTCTTGTAGTTTTAGATCTAATTACCATTAGTTCACCCAGCTTACATTGAGGACACTCTACAAGTCCATTTTTTGGAGAATTTGTTCCAAGAATTATGTATTTCTTCTCTTTTGATGACCATGAAAGATATCCATTTACATCCAAATACTGAATAATTTCTTTTTTGAATATACTGGTCTTTGACTTTGTAGTTTTTGCTGTATGTCTTACTATTGTCTTTTTGACCTGAACAGTTTTGAGTGAACTCTTTGGCTTCTTCAATGTTGGATTTACTAAAACAATTTTTATAGGGACTTGGGTCAGTGACATTTGTGGAAAAGGTTTGTGTTCTTGGCGCTGGTAGCACCAAATATGGAAAGTTATCTGAAAGCATAGCCGATATTACTACTCAGGCGTCAGTTGCAGCCATAGAAAGCGCAGGAATTTCTCCAAAAGACATCAAAGCATCATACATTTCAAACGTCTTTGGTGTTGCTGATAAACAGGTCCATATTGGTCCTGTCTTGATGAGCAGATTAGGAATTCCAGATAAACCATCATTAACAATAGAGTCTGCATGTGGAAGTGGCTCTGTATCTTTTAGAGAAGCATACGCCAATGTTGCGGCAGGATTTTATGATTGTCTGGTTGTAACTGGTGTTGAAAAAGTAACTCACACAGGAACTGAATGGACAACAACTTACTTTGCATATTGTTCTGACTTTTTTTATGAAGGTCAAGCTGGTGCATCATTTCCTGGATTGTTTGCGTCTATGGCAAGAGCTTACTTGACAGAGTTTAATGCAACTGAAGAAGACTTTGCAGCAGTTGCAGTAAAGAATCACGACAATGGTTTCCTTAATCCTAAAGCTCACATGCAAAAAAAGATTACAATTGATGATGTAATGAACTCTGCCGTAGTTGCAAGTCCTCTAAAACTTTATGATTGCTGTCCATTTTCTGATGGTGCAAGTTCTGTTATTCTTTGTTCTGAAAAGTTTGCAAAAGAGCACGGTGGTGATTACATTGAAGTAATTGGTTCTGGTAGGGGAGGTTCTCCTGCTGCATTGCAAGGACGTGAACATATGACAACAATTCCTAGTACAAAAATTGCAGCAGCAGATGCATACAAAATGGCAGGAATTACTACAAAAGATATTGACTTTGCAGAAGTACATGACTGCTTTACAATTGCAGAAGTAGTCGACACTGAAGACTTGGGATTCTTTGAAAAAGGACAAGGCATTCAAGCTGTTCGTGAAGGTAGAACAAAATTAAATTCTGACATTTCAATTAATCCATCAGGCGGTCTTAAATCAAAAGGACATCCAATCGGAGCAACAGGTGTTGGACAAGTAGTAGAAGTATTTGATCAACTAACTGGAAAAGCTGGTGAAAGAACTGTTAAAGATGCAAAAATTGGTTTAACTCATAACTTTGGCGCAACTGGAGCAAGTTGTGCAGTTCACATATTCCAAAGTGTGTAAAATGACTATTGAAGAACAACTAATTGAATATGCAAAACAGGGTAAACTCTTAACTCATAAATGCACTAAATGCGGATATCTTCATTTATCTACTGCCTATTACTGTCTCAAATGCGGCAGTCAAGGGTTTGAAGATGTTATTTTAGATGGTGTGGGCTCAATTGCAACTTATACCATCATTACTGTTGCCCCTGCGGGCTTTGAAAAATATACACCGTATGCCTTTGTTGTACTTCAACTAGATAATACTGATCTGAGAATTTCTGGATTTATGGCAGGAATTGCCACTCCTGAGGATCTTCCGATTGGAACTAGAGCACATATAACTGGTTTTGAAGATGGCTGTGGAATCATCATTAAAAAGCAGTAAAATAATTTGTTTGAATTATTAAAAAAAATCAAAATCGATTCTTAATAATTTTGCTAGGTGATAATCTCTATGTCTGTAGAAATAACTTGTGGTAAATGTGGAGAAAAGATCACAAATATGAAAATGCTAAAATCTCTAAAAGATGTTTTGAATCCAACAAATGGAAAATGCCCATCCTGTGGACAGAAACTTTCCACTTCAGAATTTTCACTTGATGTTCAAGAAAACTGATCACCAAAAGGATCATTTTTTAGATTTTTTTAAAAAAACAGTTAGTGATTATTAAAAAATTTCCTCTGCAAATTGGAAAACTGATCCAAGTTGATCCCAAACTGATCAAAAATGTTCAAAAATGATCTAGTCACAAGTCTTATTTACTCCTTAGTCAAGAAAAAAAACATGAAAATGAGTGATGAGGATCTAGAATTAGATTTGGATGCTGATCTAGATGACGATGACGATTTAGAGTTAGACTCTGATTCATCACCCAAGAGAAGTGGCATTTTACAATCTACATCAAAACGTGTAAGAATGATTTTCTCTGTTATGGCAAGTCCAAACAGAATCGATATCCTTAGAATCTTAAATTCTAAAGGTCCTTTAACTTATTCTGAATTAAAATCCCTTGCAGGATTCAAGTCAAAAAAAGAAAGTGGAAAATTTGCATACCACTTGAGAAAATTACTTAGACAATCTCTTGTTGCACTTAACAAATCTGAAAGACGATACACTATTACAAATCTTGGAAAGCTAGTTTTGAGTTTGGCAAGACAAATTGAAGAAAGATCAATTATTGAAAGTGGAAAAATGTACGTTAGAACATCTCACCAATCAATTGAGGAATTCAATTCACATAAAATTATTCAATCTCTGGTTCGTGAAGGAAGTCTTCCATTGGAACTTGCACAAAAAATTACTGAAGAAGTTGAAAATAGAATTTACAAATACCAGACCACCTATCTGACTGGCTCACTAATCAGAGAAATGGTAAACTCTGTCCTTCTAGAGCATGGTCATGAGGAATATAGGAATAAACTTGCACGCCTAGGCCTTCCTGTTTATGACGTTCAGGAGATGATCTCCAATCTAGACAATGTAGATAATGGCGCTGAAGGTCTTCTTTTTAACACAGGACAGAGGGTATTTGCTGAACATCTATTAACTAACATCTTACCAAAAGATGTGGCAGATTCACATCTTTCTGGAGACTTGCATATTACTAATCCTGGAATTTGGTCTATGATTCCTGATACCATATTTGTTAATATCAAGGAATTAATCGAAGATGGAATTAATCTTGGTGGAAAATATCTTGATGTATCTAGAATTCCTGCATCAAAACAACTTGATGACATTACAAGTTCACTATCAATTGTAATTGCACTCTTGTCAAAGGAGGCTTCACAAGAAGTTGTAATTGATGGATTAGTGCAATTATTTACAAAACATTCAAAGTCCATTCCAGAACTTGAACAAAAACTCACTGATGCATTTGCAACTGCATCTACAACTGCAAAATATAACAAAACAAGTACAAAGGTATCAATTAGATTACAATTAGGAACTGATACAAAGATAATTAATTCAATTATTAATGCATACAAGAATTACACAAAGATTACTCCAATTCCAAAAATTGGTTTGATAATAGATGTTGACAAAGGAAAAATTACTGATGTTTCAGAATCAATAGCTGAAATAATTTCTATTGGCGGACACGTAATGTTTGCTAAAGGTCAAACTTCTAGTTCTGGTGTTACAAATGGATCTACAAAAACCACAGCTCCCCTTTCAATAAATTTGGAATCTGTTTCAATTAATCTTCCAAGACTTGCATTTGAATCAAACAAAGATGAAACTTACTTTAGAGCAAGACTTGCATTACTAATGAAACCAGCATTGTCATCTATGGCATTAAGAAAGAAAGAGATCTCAGATCTTACTAGACGAGGACTAAACCCAATTCTTGCCAAGAACACACAATACATGCAACGTAGTTCTGTTTCACTTGTTGTAAACTTGGTAGGACTCAAAGAATCTGTCTTTAACATACTTGGATTCCAAGACAATAAAGAAGGACGCGATATTCTTCATAAGGTAATTCAAACAGCAGTTGATGTTGGAGCCAAAAAAGGTAAAGAATTAGGTGATACGGTTGCAATATGTATGACTGAAACTGAGGCATCTGCTCGTTTTGCTACTCTGGATGGCGAAAAATATGGCAAAAACTCTGCCTTAAATTCAATGGAGGGTGACTCTTATTCACAGGGAATAGTAATTAACGCCTCTGAAATTGCCAGTTTTACTAACAAAAGTGACCCTATAGTAGAATCAAACAAGCTCTCAAAAATCCTCACTGGAGGATTACTAGTCACATTACAAATTGACAAGAATGCAAAGGTAAATGAAATCAAAAAATCACTTGAAAAAGCATCGGAACTTACGACTTCTTTCAAGCCTGTGAGAAAAATTGCAATTTGTGGTGAGTGTGGATTTAAGGATGAACCCTTTGAGGACAAATGTCCAAAGTGTAAATCCCCATACGTTGTCTGATATTCGTATGTGAAAAACTAGTTACGATCATTTTTTAAAATTTTTTGATCAGAATCAGATGAGCGATCTTCATCATTACTATCAAAGTTATGCCAGTATGAAATTCATAGTAGCGGTGTTAAAAAAATTGACTCATTAACGGGACAAGATCAAAACTTTTCGAGCACATAAGTTATATCCACATTGGTTCTAACTCTTGCAGGAAGAAAAATAAGTAGTTACGTGTTTAAATGATTGATAATTAAAATCGCTAGCAAGTAAGAGTCGATCCATACAGACGAACTGCTTACTTCCTATTGTTATCTAAAATAAGCTTGCTTTAACCTTATCTGCGTGATTAAAATTCACAAATTATGTTTTTCTTGTTTAGCATGATCATTTTTCTCAATAATTAAAGCATAATAATAAATACTCTGTACGATCATCGCATGAATTTATGAATGTCTTTCTTTTGACCCCACTCCAATGGGCATTGTACCGTTGTCAATTTTATTAAATCAAAATTTTGAGAAAACCGGACAAATAGTTTATACCATCTACCATTCTAACCACGGAGGGGAGATTATAATGGACAATTCACAAATTGAAAATACGATCAATGAGATCCGTAAGCGCAGTGGCGCAGTCACGGCTTTCAATCAAAATAAAATTTCAAATGCCATATTTCGGGCATTGGCCGCCACCTCTAAAGCCGATCGTGGTCTGGCCGATCAACTAGCAGAGAATGTAGTTAACAAACTAGTTGAACAAGGATTTACAAGTACTAGAACACCGACTGTTGAGGATATTCAAGATATTGTAGAATCAACTCTAATTGATAGCGGAAATAGCGATATTGCCAAAGCATACATCGTTTACAGACATGAGAGAAGAAAACTAAGAGAAGAGAAAATGAAGGTCTTGAATCTAAAGGCTCTTGATCCAGTTTCCAAAAAGTTTGATCTGAATTGTCTTAGAGTCTTGGCATCAAGATATCTTTTCCGAAATTCTAAAAACGAGATCATTGAATCTCCAACTCAAATGTTTGAGCGTGTAGCAATTCTGGTAGGAATTGGAGATATTCTATATGATTCACAAATCTTTGACAAATCAGGAAATATCAAACAAGATGTAGAAGAAGCAAAATCATATCTTGAAAAACTAGATGCCTTTGATTATAAATTCAAAGTAGGAGATTATTTCTTCAACAAATGGCATTTCAGATCCTTAATCAATCACTACGTGAGTCTTGCAAACAAAGGTCAAATGAAGATAAGCTTCAAAGATCTTTTAACATTACTTGCAGCAAAGAAACTAGATAATTATGCAGACAAAATCACAGAATACTTTGAACTAATGACTGCACAAGACTTTCTACCAAATTCACCAACCATGATGAATGCAGGTGGAAGATTGGGACAACTATCTGCATGCTTTGTACTTGGAATGGAAGATGGAATGGAACAAATCATGAAATCTACCTCTGATGCAGCATTAATCTTCAAGTCTGGTGGTGGTGTTGGAATCAACTATTCTGATCTTCGTGAAGAAGGTGATATTGTAGCATCCACTTCAGGCGTTGCATCTGGACCTGTATCTTTCATGAATATTATCAATACCGTCACTGAAGTAGTCAAACAAGGAGGAAAAAGGCGTGGTGCAAACAT
Source organism: Nitrosopumilus sp. (assembly GCF_025699125.1). Lineage (NCBI taxonomy): Archaea > Thermoproteati > Nitrososphaerota > Nitrososphaeria > Nitrosopumilales > Nitrosopumilaceae > Nitrosopumilus > Candidatus Nitrosopumilus sp. The sequence goes on from NZ_JAILWC010000003.1 coordinate 197,538, forward strand.
GGGTATTATTGAAGCATGGCATCCTGATGTTGAAAAATTCATCACAAACAAAACAGAACCAGGAGTTTTAGAAAACTTTAACGTAAGCGTTGGTATCTGGGAGGACTTTTGGCATGCCTTGGTAAATACTTCTGATGGTAACTATATCTTACGTAGTCCACGTGATAAAAAACCAGTTAAAGAAATCAATGCGCATCAACTAATTGATCTGATTGCACTTTCTGCATGGAAGAGCGCAGAACCTGGATTGATCTTCTTTGATCAAATTAACAAATACAATGTATTTGCAAAAGCAAGAAAAGCACCACTTAGAGCAACAAATCCGTGTGGTGAACAAAGTCTTTATCCATACGAATCATGTAATCTAGGTTCTATCAATTTAGTAAATCTTGTAAAGAGACAAGCAGATGGAACTTATGAATTTGATTGGCAAAGATATGAGGAAACAATCAGAAAGACAACAAGATTCTTGGATAACATCATTGATGTCAATACATATCCGGTACCGGAAATTAGTGTAGCATCAAAAGAGTCTAGACGTATTGGACTTGGAGTGATGGGCGTAGCTGATCTGTTGTACAAACTAAAAATCCCATACAATTCTCGAGAAGGATATGAACTACAATCAAAACTATCTGAAGCCCTGTCATACTATTCAATGGAAGAAAGTGTTGCACTTGCTAAATCTCGTGGTGAGTTCCCACTCTGTTCTAAAACAGAATATCCAGAAGGAAAGATTCCTATTTCAGGATATTATGAGAGACCAAAAGAATCTCACTCTTGTGATTGGGATCCACTAATTGATAAAATCAAAAAACATGGTATCAGAAATGTCTTGACTACTACAGTAGCTCCAACTGGCACACTCTCCATGATTGCAGACTGTTCTAATGGAATGGAACCTGCATTTGCTCTTGTATTTGAGAAAAGAGTAACTGTTGGAAGATTCTTCTATACCAATAAGATAGTTGAAGAAGCACTCAAAGAACATGGCCTTTACAATGATGAAATCCTTGAAAAGATTGCAGACAATTACGGTTCATTGAAAGGAATTCCTGAAATTCCACAATGGATGCAGGATGTCTATGTTACAGCAATGGATATTCATTGGGCTGATCATCTTATGGCTCAAGGTGTATGGCAAGACTGGATTGGAAATGCAATTGCAAAAACAATCAACATGCCATATGACGTGACTGCAGAAGACGTAAAGTGTGCATATCTTCTAGCACATGAACTTGGACTAAAAGGAATGACAGTTTATCGTGATGGCTCTAGACACAAACAAGTTCTTCATATGACTAGTGAAAATGCTCAGAAGATATTTGATGTACCACCAAGTGATTACATGACTGCTTTTGTGAAAGAAAACATCACAAATCCATACATCAAGTCTCAAGTAAATGCCGCACTTGCATTAAAGATTCATGACGAAGAAATCAAGATTGAACCTCAAAAACAAGAAGAGGTTTCAGAAGATCGTCTATGCCCAACATGCAAAAACAATCTTGTATTCGTAGAGGGTTGTAGTATTTGCATTGAGTGCGGATACAGTGGTTGTACTTCTGGATAAATCACAGAATCACAACTTTTTTACTTCCTTTTCATTTTGAATCAATGTGGACAAGAAGATCCTAGGAATAATTGTAGGTATAGTAATTATTGCGATAGTGTCCACAGTTTTAGCCATACCCAATTCAGAAATTATTACTCAAACTAATGAAAAAATTGGTCTAGTGATTAATTCTCCTAGTCAATCTGTTACTTTACAAAACTTGGATGAAATTTATTCCGAAGCCGCCAGCTCTGGTATTGGAAGAAGTAATGTCTATCTCTTTTGGAATTTAGTTGAACCTGTTCGTGGTGAATTTGATTGGCAACAATCAGACGTATTGATGAGTTTTAATAAAAAAAATAATCTCAAAGTTACACTTTACTTTTCTATAATAAATGGCGAAACACTTGGACCTTTCCCAAGTTGGATTGGTAAACCTCCAATAATCTCCATTGGAGAAGATAGAATGGTTAGCGTCCTTGATGCAATATTATCAAGATATGACATCATAGACACAGTTATTCTTGCAGGAGAAACAGAATCTCAATTCAGATTCAATGAGCAAAATATTCCCGTATACAAGGATCTATTCAATGGAGTTTATGAAAAAACCAAAGAAAAACATCCTGATGTAAAAATAGGAAATGCATTTGCATTACACCACGTAATTAACAAAAATCTACGATATATTGTGACTGATTTAGCCGTTGGTGATTTCATTGCTTTTTCTTATTCACCAGTTGACACACTAAATGATATTGTCAAAACACCAGAACAGGCAATTGAAGATTTAGAGCAAGTGTTTGATTTAGCTGGAGATAAGAAAGTAGGAATTTTTGAACTTAGCTGGAGTACTTCTGATTTTGTTGGAGGCAGTGATTCTTCACAAACAGAATTTATGCAAAAATCCTTTGATTTTTACACTGCAAATGAATCTGAATTAGAATTTTTTACTTGGTACAGACAATATGACAAACCTGAAGGAACATGCGCATTTGAAGAACAGGAAGTTGGTGAGGATACACTTACTGTTGGAGGTTCTGGTTTTGGAAGTAGTGAGCATGTAATTGAGAGACTAAATCAGTATGTATGTAGTGCAGGATTGATCAACAGTGATGGTACTCCAAAATCTAGTTGGATTGAATTTAAAAAACAAGTTAAAATGACTAACTAAAATGATCTCTTTAATTTTATCTGAATCATCATTAGAAATTGTTCCATTTGAGCTACAAGATCATCCATCCATAATTTTTCATGCAAGAAAACTTGGAAAACATTCCTCTGAAATCTTACTTGATAATTCTTGGCATTTTGCAGCTATGAAAGGAATTAAAAATGAATTGAAAAGAGGAAGACCGGATTTAGTACATTTTTCAATACTTGAAGCTACCACAATTCCATTATATCTTAAAAATAAAATAAAAATTTACATACACACACTTGATGATAAAGTAATTTACTTTGGTCAAAATGTCCGTGTGCCAAAGTCATATCATAGATTTGAGGGAGTGATTGAAAAACTGTACAAAGAAAAAAAAATTATAGCAAATAATGAAACATTACTGGAAATCAAAGAAAAAACATTTTCAGAACTACTTGATGAAATAAATCCATCAAAAGTAATTGGTTTTTCAACAAAAGGTAAACCAAGCTCATATGAAAAAATTGCTGCAGAAATTTCAAATAATGACTGTATTGTAATTGGTGGATTTCAAAAAGGACATTTTTCAGATTCTGTTGAAAACAAAATAACTGATCTATATTCTATTGGTGATGAATCATTTGAAGGTCATGTTGTAGTTGCTAGACTACTCTATGAGTGTGAAAAAACCATTTTTATGTAGGAACTGAAATTTGCATTCTGTTGCAGTCATAGTATAGCCTGGTTAGTATTCGGGGTTTCCAACCCTGTGACGCGGGTTCGAATCCCGCTGACTGCATCTCATTCATTATAATAATAACTAATTTTTAGGTCCAGTTTTAGAAATTATTGTGAAGTCTGCAGTAAGAAAAATTGCAATAGAGCGAATGCAAATTTTAATTGAAAAAGCAATACTTAATGCAAAAATTAACCCTGAACTTTCTCAGCGTCAGGCTTTTCTTGCTAGAAGAATTAGTACAAGACACAAAATTAGGATGCCTTATGATCTTAGGATGGTTTTCTGTAAAAAATGCAAGTCATTTATTGCGCCTGGATTAAATTCTAGAATTCGTATAGGCAGAACATCTGTCAAATCAATCAGAATTTCTTGTAACTTGTGTGGACATACTTATCGTAAAATTATACCCCCATCCACTACAATTAAAAAAAATAGTACTTGATACAAAAATTGAACTATAGGAAAAGTTGAGTATTGATCTATGTATTTTAGGCTATATTATATTTGATAATCTAGTGACAATACCTCAATGATTTATAAGACGATTATCGATTTTTTCACTTTATGGCAAAGGTATACGATGTCCCAGCAGATGTTTTGATAAAAAGACTAGCAGATATTCTAAAGAATGAAGATATTCCTGCACCTTCTTGGATTCCCTTTGTCAAAACTGGAGCTCATGCAGATAAACCTCCACAAGAACGAGACTGGTGGTATACTAGATGCGCATCAATTATGAGAAAAATATACTTTCATGGTCCAATTGGAATTAACGAATTAAGAAAAGATTATGGTGGAGGTAAACCCTCTGGATATGGAGCTGCTCATCACAAAGATGCTGGTGGCGCAATAATTCGCAATGCAATTCAAGGATTAGAAAAACTTGGTTATTTGGAAAAAGTTGAGAAGAAAGGTAGAATTATTTCTAAAAATGGAATGCAAAAACTAGATAGGTTATCCACAGAAATTCTAAAAGAACTAATCGTTGAAAATCCTCAATTGAAAGTTTACACATAGATTCAAAATGAGTTTTCCAGAATCTAACGAATCTCCTTATGAAAATACCAACAATGAGTTATCCGCACAAAAAGAACAGATTCTAAAACAGATTCTTTCACCAGAAGCTAGATTGAGACTAAATAATATCAAGATGGTAAAATCAGAACTATCTGATCTTGTTGAACAATATTTGATCGGTATGGCAACTCAAGGCAAATTACCTGGTCAAATATCAGATGATCAACTCAAGCAAATTCTGCTTTCTATTCAACAACCAAAACGTGATTTTAAGATAAATCGAGTATGATCCAGAAAAAATATAATTATGGGTAGCCCATCGTTTAATTCATGAAAGCAGTAGTATACAATGAATATGCACCAGATGATAATTTTTCTAAAATCCTCAAAGTCCAGGATATAGATGATCCAAAACCAAAAGCAGATGAAGTTGTCTTTAAAGTAAAAGCAGCTGCTCTGAATTATAACGATATTTGGGGAATGAGAGGAGTACCTGTTGCTGTTCCATTACCACATGTTTCAGGTTCAGATGCTGCTGGAGATGTTATAGCAGTTGGTGAAGATGTTAAAAATATCAAAGTTGGAGATAGAGTTGTCTCTCACTCAAATATGTCTTGCAGAGTTTGTAAAGCATGTACTGATGGAAGAGAATTTGATTGTATTAATAGGACCATTTGGGGATTTCAAACTGGTCCAACTTGGGGCGCTTTTCAAGAAGTAACTCATCTTCCCGAAGTAAATATTTCAGTTATTCCAGAAGGAGTATCATATGATGAAGCAGCAGCTGCATCCATGACATTACTTACGTCATGGCATATGCTGGTTGGAAGAGCCAAAATTGTTCCAGGACAAACTGTCTTAATCATGGGTGGTGGTTCTGGAGTAGGAAGCTTTGGAATTCAGATTGCAAAATTATACAATTGTGATGTAATTGCAACAGCAAGTCCTGACAAACTAGACAAATGTCTAGAACTTGGAGCAGATTTTGCAGTTGATCATAGAAAAGAAGACTGGCATAAAGAAGTCAGAGCAATTTCAAAAGAACTTGCAAAGAAAAAAGGTGAAGCACCAGGAATTGATGTTTCCTTTGATCATATTGGTGAAACACACTGGAACAAACAACTGACCTTACTAAAATATGGAGCAACTCTAGTTTCATGTGGTGCAACAACAGGATACGATGCACAAACTGATCTTAGACATATTTTCTTTAAAGGAACAAACATCCTAGGTTCTACACAAGGAACCAAAGCTGAATTAGATCAAGGTCTTTATTGGATGGGTCAAGGCAAAATTAAAGCAGCAATTGATTCAACATATTCCTTTGAGCAAGCAGCAGAGGCTCATACAAAGATGTTAACTGGAAAAGGTCTCTTTGGCAAAATCTTAATGAAGCCAGAGGGCACTTAATCATTTAATGACACAGCTTTTCAGAAGTCTTATTTTTGTTCCGGGAAATAATCCTAGATTTCTTGAAAAAGCAAAAAAATTACATGCTGATATTGTCTGCTTTGATCTTGAAGATTCAGTACCAGACAATGAAAAAGTTAACGCAAGAAATCTTATCAAATCTGCATTAAAATCTAGACAATCTTATGCATCTTCAATTTTTGTTCGAACAAATTCTCCAACTTCAGGGAAAATCCCTTCTGATCTTAAAGAAGTGGTTCAAAAAGGAATTGATGGTATTGTTATCCCAAAGGTAAATAATGTAAAAGAGATGGAAAAAATTGAGAAAATACTATCAAAATTAGAAAAAACACGAAAACTAAAACCAATTCAAATAATTCCGTCAATTGAATCTGCAGAAGGTGTAGTTAACACGTATAACATTGCATCTTTTGGAAAAAGAGTTTCTGCAGTAGTTTTTGGTGTTTTTGATCTTCTAAATGATCTAGGAGTTGAATATACAAAAGAATCAGAAGGTGCCAGATATTCTAGAACAAAAATTCCTGTAGATGCACATGCTTCAGGAATTGTGGCCATTGATGCCATCTGGCAGGATCTAAAAGATTCTAAAGGTTTTGTAAAAGATTGCAAACTGGGTAAAAGTTTAGGTTATTCAGGAAAAAGTATCATCCATCCAGATCAAATCGCTGTGGTGCACAAATTATTCCATCCTAATAAAAGTGAAATTTTCTGGGCTGAAAAAGTCTGTAAGGCATATCTTGAATCAACACAAAAAGGTAAAGGTGCCACTATTGTTGATGGAAAAATGATAGATGAAGTACATTTCAAACAAGCAAAATCCCTTCTTGAATTAGTAAAGTGATATTTTCCTTCTTATTCTAATGTTCGAAGTATTGATTTTACACTAGAACTTTCTTCCATAATTTTCTTTGGTATTATTCCATTTACAACAGTTTTTCCCTTTTTAATATCTAAATTAATTTCTTGAAAAACACATTGAAGCTTAGATATTTTTTTACTTTCACTTAGAACTTTTCCAGTTTCAACAATCAATCCGTTGATCATCATATTTTCAATCTTTCTATATCCTGAAGTTTTTGGTGCTTTAGATTCTTTAAGGATTTGTGGAATTGTATATTCTTTATCTAAAAGGGTTGTAATAATACATCTTGAGTCATACTCTCCGAACAATTCTAATATTGAATCTGATAAAATTGGGTTGATTATAGTTACAAAATATTTTTCATTTGATTCTTTTATTCTGATGATTTTATCTAGACAATCTCTTTCAAATTTAGAAACATCTAGACTTGAATTTTTTTTGAGAACACTTGTAAATTTTTGAAAATGTTCAATTGAAAGCTTTATGGACATTCCATGTTCTAAAAATAATTCACGTTCAACTTTATGGAGCAGTTCCAAATCCATTTTTTTCTTAATTTCAAATAGTAAAGCATTTGAAATTAATCTGTCAATTCCTCCCATTTATCAATTCTAGATCATGGAAAATATTAAAGCACTGTTTTTTTACTATCATCTATGTCCAAATCAGTAATTGTGATTGATGATGATGAAGATACTGTTAGACTATTTACTGAATTTCTTGAAGAGAGGGGAGTAAATGTTGTCGGAAATGGGTTTAATGGAACTGCTGCTGTTAAACTATTCAAGGAAACCAATCCTGATGTAGTTCTAATAGATCTAAACATGCCTAACGGAAGTGGTTATTACGCAATTAAAAAAATTCAAGAAGTTAATCCCAAGGCACGGATTGTTGCTGTTTCTGCAGACAGTAATTATACTACGGAGGAAAAATTGGAAAAACTCAACATACCTCTTATTCAGAAACCATTCAAAATGGATCAAGTAATTTCAATCATAAATGATTGATCCCATTTTTGGAACATTTCATATAGTGTTATATTGTAAAATTCATAAAATTTCTATGATTAAAATGAGTAAGCGAGTCACAATCATGATTGATGAAGACCTTGATAAAAAACTCCGACTTCGTCAAGCAAAATTAATTCAACAGGAACAGACTTCATACAGTTATTCTAAAGTATTGAATGAATCACTGCGTAAAGTTCTAAAATAACTAGAGTAGAATCTAGCAAGATTTTATTTCATTTATTAGAATAGGTTAAAGATAATGAATTATCATTATATTTTAGAAAAATGATTGATCTTTTAGATCCTACAAATGTGATAACTAGGATGTTTAGTGCTGGAAAATATGAAGAAATGTACAATTATTGTAAAAATCTATTGGAAAAAATTCCTAATGATATGGTTGCACTTCAAAATATTGCATTATCGCTAATTCATTTAAAAAAGTATGATGAGGCAATTGTGTATTGTGATAAAGTCCTAGAAATAAAAAATTCAGATACATATGCACTAAAAAATAAAATTTATGCCCTTGAAAATCTAAAAGAATATGAGCAAGTTTTAGAATTATGTAAACTAATTCTTTCTACAAATCCTAATGATATTTGGGCCCTTAACAGTATGGGATTATCGTTAAACGAACTAAATCGCCATCAAAATGCTCTAGAATGTTATGATGCCTCTCTTAGAATAGACCCTAATGATGTTACAGCCTTGATGAATAAAGCCATTTCTCTTAGTCATCTCCAAAATTACAAAGATGCCATTGAATTTTATGACAAAGCTCAAAGTATTGATTCAACCTTAAAAGAAATTCCTCTTGCAAAATCGAGATTATTTGAAAAATTAGGAATGGATGATGATGCATTTTTAGCTGCACAAGGAGTTTTAAACAAAGATATGCAAAAAATCAAAAATGACGCTAAGGAAAACAGGTTTTCTGTATTTCATCAATTCTGCGAGAATGAATTTCAAGATTATAATTCCAAATAATTACTATCGTTATTGAGTTTCAATATCAAAATCTAGTTCTGATAGCATCCCTTCCCACCATTTTGGAATAAATTCTGACATAAAGCAAACGATTCAACCTTTCCTTATAGATCTTACGTATAGAAATGAATGATATTGGAACTTAAGACCAGTAACGATTTGTTTACTGGTGACAATTCCAACCATAACATATTGTCTAAAATAGTATTTAGGGACTACTGATGATTTGTATGAATGATTTGTTCATTAGTGTTTTAAGCAAATCTTGTAAATACATAACATGTCAACATTAATTCAGTACAAATATGACAAAAACGCTGATCAGTCATTATCTCTGGAAGAACATGAAATTAAAAATCCAGTTTCATCCAACATTACAGCAATGGATATGATTGGATTAACTTGGATTCTTCAAGATGATGAATGGTGATGTGTTTTACAACTCAATACCTCTTAATTCTGGAATCTGTCTCTAAGTCTGAATTCGAAAAGCTATTTTATACGCATAATTCATAACTATTTTTGATGTTTACTGGAATTGTTGAAGGCGTTGGCACAGTGGAAAAAATTTCAAAAAATACAAAAAATCGCAGTGCAATTGAAATGACTGTAAATCTTGGAAAGCATTCTAAGGGATTAAAAATTGGGCAAAGTGTTGCTCTTAATGGTGTATGCCTTACTGCAACAAAATTGTCAAAATCCAGTTGTATTTTTGAAATGATTGAGGAAACTACCAAAAAAACAGATCTTGGTAATCTAAAGGTAGGTGGAATTGTAAATATTGAAAGAAGTTTAAAAGCTGGTGAGAGACTTGAAGGACATTTTGTTTTGGGTCATGTAGATGGTGTTGGAATAATTAAAAAAATTCTAAAAAAACCAAAAGAAGTACAAGTTTGGTTTGAGGTTCCAAAGAAATTATCAAAATATGTTGTGAAAAAAGGCTCTATTGCTATAGATGGAATTAGTTTAACTGTAGTTGATATCAAAAATTCGCTTGCATCTGTTTCATTAATCCCTCATACCATTGATATAACAAATTTTCATACAAAAAAAATAGGCGATAAAGTTAATATTGAAACTGACATTCTGGGAAAATACATTCTAAAATAAAGTCAATAATCTACAAATTTAGTGGTAATTACCAATTTTTTAGTAAACTTTATAATTAGATTAGAAAGATTTTTTATTATGTCTCTTGAATCTGCACTACAATCTCTAAAGCGAGGAGAATTTGTGTTGTTATTTGATTCAGCTGGAAGAGAAAATGAGATTGACATGGTAGTTGCAGCCGAATTTGTTACTCCTGAACATGTAGCAAGAATGCGACAATATGCTGGTGGATTACTGTGTATTGCAATTGATAATAATTTTGCAAAATCTCTTGAACTAAAGTACATGCATGAAATTCTTGCTGATTCTTCAATTTCAAATAAAGAAATGATTATGGGTTTGGCACCATATGGAGATCATCCAACATTTTCTTTATCTGTAAATCACTATCAAACTTATACTGGAATTACTGATAAAGACAGATCATTAACAATTAGAGAAATGGCAAATATTTTTAATGTTGAAAATAAACAGAAAAAATTTGCATCATCATTTAAAACTCCTGGACATGTTCCATTATTGATTGCATCTAAAGGATTATTAGCTGCACGACAAGGACATACCGAAATGTCTGTTTATTTAGCTCAGGTTGCAGGTTTGACACCTGTTACCGCGATTTGTGAAATGATGGATGCTGAAACATATTCTGCATTATCTGTAGATAAAGCAGAAAAATTTGCAAAACAAAATGGGATTCCATTAATTGATGGAAAAGAACTTTTAGAATACGCCAAGGTGCATTAGTATTGAATATTGCAGTAGTGGTTTCGGAATTTAATGAGAAAGTGACATCTAGGATGCTTGCAGTAGCTCAAGAGAAGGCAATTACTTTGAAATTAAAAATTTTGTATACGTGTAAAGTTCCTGGTGCTTATGATATGCCTATAATAGTAGATTCTTTATTGCAAAAAAATGATATTGATGCTGTAGTTACTTTAGGTGCTATTATTAAAGGACAAACCAAACATGATGAAGTAATTTCCCATTCTACGGCCCAAGCCCTGACTGCTTTATCTATAAAATATCAAAAACCTGTTTCTTTAGGAATATCTGGCCCTGGAATGCAAGAAAGACATGCCTATGCCAGAATTAGGCCTGTTGCAGAACGCGCAGTAGAAGCTGTTGTAAAAATTTCTTATGAATTAAAGAGAATTCAAAAATGATTCAACTTAGTATATTAAAAATTACTGGTTATGGTCCTTGGACATTGACATTGGGTAGCGATAGAGAACATGAACTACAAATGCTACAGGCATCACTATACAAAGAAGTTCAAAAACTATTTTCTGAAAAGAACTGTCTCGTTTTTCTCAATAGAGCCGACGAATTTTTTGTAATTACTAATGGTCTTAAATTAGAAGATCACATCGAAATCCAAAAAAAACTTGAAAACTTATTTGATATTCGTTTGGCAATATCCATTGGTTATGGCGAATCTCCTTTTGATGCAAATCTGAAGGCATACGATGGAAAGAAAAATAACATTGTTTTAAATCAAGAACATAATATTTTCGGATTCGTTAAAAATGCATCTGATTCAAAAGTTTCAATCATGCATTTAGATGTAGATGATCTTACGTCACGAAGAAAAAATAATTCTCCTTATGAAATCACATCAATAATTTTTGAATTATATTCGAAAATGTCAAAATATTTTCTTGCAAAAAATTCTCTTACATTTTTTATGGGCGGTGATAATTTCATGATAATTGCAAGTGAAGATGGTAAAAATTCTGTTCAGAATTTCATTAACATGATTAAAGACAATGACGACATATCTTTGAATTGTGGAATAGGAAATGCACATACTAGTAGAGAAGCTGCAAAATTAGCCACAAAATCTCTTGACACAATACGAGAAATTCGAGATTCAGGAAAAGAAAAACCTGAAGTTTATGAATTATCATGTTAATTAGAAATATTAGTGTATTACAAGGTTCAGAATTAGATTTTGTCTTAAGAACTAATGTAAAAATTCAGAATAATATATTTCAAAAAATTCAATCAAAAATACAAACTAACTCAAATGAAGAATCAATAGACTGTGAAGGTCTTCTTTTAATCCCTGGTTTTATTAATGCACATACTCACATAGGAGATTCGATTGGAAAAGATGTTACGCTCAATAGTAGCGTAGATGAAAAAATCCATCCTGTATTTGGAGCTAAATCAAAAATTCTAAAAAATACATCCCAAGAAAATCTATCAAATTTTATGAAAAATACATGTCACTCAATGCTTCGAAAAGGAATTACGACATTTGTAGATTTTAGAGAAGGGGGATTAGATGGAGTAATCTTACTAAAAAAAGTACTATCTAACATCCCCATTCGTTCCATAATTTTAGGCAGACTTGAATTCTATCAAAAATCTACGGAAATTAAAAAAAATCTGCCATTTCCTAAAGAAAAAACTGAAGATCTTAATCAACTTCTTAAAGAATGTGATGGAATTGGTGTCAGTGGCGCAAATGAAAATAGTACTTCTATTTTAGAATATTATTCAAAAACAACAAAACTTAGGGCAATTCATTCTTCTGAAACTATACAAAGTATTTCAACATCAAAGAAAGTCACAGGAAAATCTGAAACAATTAGAGCCTTGTCACTAAAACCTCATTTTCTGGTTCACATGACTTTTGCTTCAAAAAGCGATCTTGCTATTTCAGCAAAAAAAACCCAAGGAATTGTCATTTGCCCAAGAGCCAATTCCTCTCTTGCTGAGGGCATTCCAGACATAGAATTGATGCAAAAGGCAGGATGTACACTGGCATTAGGAACAGATAATGTAATGATTAATTCTCCTGATATGTTCAGAGAAATGGATTTTCTTTGGAAAGCAACAATGGGAATTCACAAAAAAAGAATTGATCCGAAAGAAATTCTTAAAATGTCTACAGTAAATGGAGGAAAAGTTTTGAACAAAGATATTGGGGTAATTGAAAATGGAAAAATTGCTGATTGTATTTTTCTTGATAAACATGCTTTAGATTTAGAACCAATGCATAATCCATATGCATCAATTGTTCATAGAGCATCTGAATCTGCAATTAAAGCAGTAATGATTGGAGGGAAAATAGTATATGGAAAAATCTAAACCGTATGTAATTCTCAGTGCTGCAACATCTATTGATGGAAAAATTGCGACTGTAACTGGTGATTCAAAACTATCATCAAAACTAGATGGTATTAGACTACATAAACTAAGATCTAAAGTTGATGCAATACTTGTAGGAAAAAATACTGTCTTACTTGATGATCCTATGTTAACTGTACGACATACTAAAGGTAAAAATCCAATTAGAATAGTTTTAGATTCTAAAGGTAGTATATCAAAAAATTCAAAAATAATTCAAACAAGCAAAAAAATCCCAACTATAGTGGTTGTTTCAAATAAAATCACTAAATCAAATCTTGAGAGGCTCAAGAAATTTCCTATAGAGATAATTATCGCAGGAAAAAATTCCATTGATATCAAATTATTATTGAAAAAACTTTCATATAAAAAAATAAAATCAGTTCTGGTAGAGGGTGGCGGAACTACTAATTGGGAATTTATTAAAAATGGACTTTTTGATGAATTAATTATTACCTTGTCTCCCTTTCTAATTGGTGGAAAAGATGCTGTATCGTTGGTTGAAGGAGACGGATTTAGAAAAATCACAAATTCTCCTATTCTGCGACTCAAATCTACTATGAGGCTCAAAAATCACCTTGTTTTGAATTACGTAAAAGTGTAAGTTATTATACTTTCTTTGAAATAAAATTACAAGAAATTGGCAGTAAAAAAGAAAGCTACAACAAAAAGAAAAACTACAACAAAAAAGAAGGCTGCACCAAAAAAGAAGGCTGCACCAAAAAAGAAGGCTACTAAATCAAACACAAAAAAACCAGCATTTGGTGGATATGCAATTAGTTTTGCAGGTCGTAAAGAAACTGTAGAACAAGTATTTGGAAATAAACCAATTGCTCCAAGTGAAATGACCAAAAAGATTTGGGCATTTGTAAAATCAAAGAGCCTCTCTAATCGTTAAACTGATTTGTTAACGATTTATCGTTAACTAATTTCTATCTTTTAATTATTTTTTTAAAATAAATAAGATATAGATATTGGATTTTATTCAAAATTATTATGTCTACAGCATCATTAAGACGCGATCATGACTTGATAGAAAAAGTCATCAAAGCAATGGAATCTACAATTCAATTACTAAATGACAATAAACAAATTCCTGAATCAATTTTATTTCCTGTAATTGATTTTTCAAAAAATTTTACTGATGTTTGTCATCATACTAAAGAAGAAAAATCTCTATTTCCTGCATTAGAACAAGCTGGAATGCCTAGTAATATGGGTCCTATAGCAATGATGTTAATTGATCATCAACGTTCCAGAGAAATTGGATCTCAAATGGAAGAATCAGCTAAAGAATATCTTTCATCAGGAGATTCTACAAAATTGATTAGCGATATGCAACAATATGTTGAACATATAACAGAACATCTATGGAAAGAGAATAATAGATTATTCATGATGGCTGAAGCACGATTACAATATGTTTCAAAAAAAGTAGATGATGAGCTAAATGAAATAGAAAAAACTCAACTTAATGATTTAGGAAAATCTAGAGAACATTATGAGAAATTAGCTGAAAATCTTTCAAAAGATATATCTGAACAGGGTAATTAGATTTGTCTTCTAGCATATTTGGTCAAGTGATAGGAGTTAGAAAATTTGCTAATGGTGACATTGAATTAGATTTCTACCATGAAGATGAAATAACAGAATATCGATATTCTTCGGATCCTAGTAGATTGGGAAATTTTCCAAAGGAATTAGCTGAAACTTTAGCCAATACTTTGGCTTTGGATATTTGTGTTGAGATTTACTTTGGTGAAGATGGCAGTCCTACACATATTGAGCTTGAAGAATGTGATGAAGAAGATGATGAAGAAGATGATGAAGAAGATGATGAAGATTTTGATGAATCTACTGAGACTTAAATGAATTAATGAGTAATTTACTCTACATAATGATGATGTGTAAGATTGTCATAAAATCTGACTGATTTTAGATTCACAAATTCAAGCATTCCGTACCTTGATAACTCCCTTCCAAATCCACTATGTTTTATTCCTCCAAATGGAATTCTAGGATCAGAAATTACAACATTATTTACACTGACAATTCCTGAATCTATTCTTCTTGACATTTTATCTGCTTTAGCAAGATCTTTTGTCCAGATACTTGCACCTAAACCAAATTCACTCTCATTAGCTAATTTAATTGCCTCACTTTCATTTTCAACTACTGTAATTGGAGCAACTGGTCCAAATGTTTCTTCAGTTGCAATTCTCATATCTGATGTTATGTTTTTAAGAATTGTTGGTTTGTAAAAGAATCCTTTTCCGTCAATTTCTGAACCTCCTAGAAGAATTTCTGCACCTTTTGCTTTTGCATCTTCCACAATTCCAGAAATTGTTTCTAAACCTTCTTTATTTGAAATAGGCCCAATATCTGTTTCAATTGACATAGGATCTCCTACTTTGAGTTGTGATGCATTTTTTATAAATAATTCAGTAAATTCTTCTGCAATATTTTTTCCAACAAAAAATCTCTTTGATGCTACACAACTTTGACCGCAATTGATGAATCTACCTTTAACTGCGCCTTCAGCAGCTTTTTCAATTATTGCATCATCTAATACAATAAATGGATCACTCCCTCCTAATTCTAATACGCATTTTTTTAAATTTTTTGCAGCCCTTTCACCAACTTTTGCACCAGCATTTGTACTTCCTGTAAAAGTTACTGCATTAACATCTGAATCAATAAGGTGATTTGCAGAATCAACACTACCTACTATTGTTTGATAAATTCCATCTGGCATTCCTGATTCAGTAAATGCTTTCTCAATTTCAATTCCTGATTGCATAGTTACTCTAGATGGTTTCATTACAATCACATTTCCAGCCATTAAACATGGAGCTGCAAATCTTAATGCTTGCCAATAAGGAAAATTCCAGGGCATAATGGAACCAATTACTCCTAATGGTTCAAAAGTTAGAAAACTTTTCCTTGCATCTGTGTTTAATACTTCATCAGAAAGAAAACTATCTCCATGATCTGCATAAAACTCTAATGCCCAAGCACATTTTTCAACTTCTCCAATTGATTCTTTGAGAGCTTTTCCCATTTCAGTTGTTGCAACTTTTGCAAGTTCCGTTTTGTGTTTCTTAAGATATTCTACTAAATTGTAAACATAACTTCTACGTTTTTCATAATCTTTTTTCCATTCTGGAAAAGCTCTTTTTGCTTTTCCCACTAATGCAAATACCTGATTTTTATCCATTGTATCATATGTTTTAATTTCTTCACTTGTTGCTGGATTTATTGTAGTTATTTGACCCAAGGATTTTTTCAAGAATTTCTCCTATTTAATCTGTAACTCGTTTTTCAATATTTTTTGTAAATTCAGTGTATTTGAGTTAAAATCAGAATGTTTGCTGCATATCTTTCTTGATTTCATCGATCTTCTTTGAATATGCTTTTTTAGATTTATCATTCTTTTTTAGGTTTAGAACACTTCCACATGATGGGCATTTGAACATTCCATCAAGTGCACTCTCAAATGTCACTCTGGGGCAATCTTCATTACCACAATGATAAAAGTCTGAAGCATTTTCATAATCTAATCTTTGTTGTAATCTTTCTTCGATTTTCTTTTTCTGGCTTTCAATAAAATGCTCTACTTCTTCCCTTCTGGTTCTCCATCTGTAGACAAACCACCCCTTTCTTTCATCTTTTACCCTGATCCCAGTGATTAAGGATTTTCCAAACAAATCATACAATACTTTTCTTACCATGTTGATCCTAAGACCAGTAGAGCTTGCAATTTCTTCATCAGTTGCATCTTCTGCTTTGAGTAATGATCTTGCTACTTTGAGGTATTCATCTCCTCCTATCATGGAGGCTATTCTAACAAAAGGATCTTCGTATTTGTCTACCAACTCTAATGACTCTTGATTTTCTATTATTAATCCCTTGTTTCTTCTACTTGTACATTTTTGCCATTTTTAGTGGGTATGATCTTTCTTTTTGCATTTGCAAAGTATTTCTCAAACTGACTGCCTTTTTGAATCCGATCTAAGAGAATTGCCAGGGCACTGATCTCTGAATGCGGTTGACTACCAATTCCTACATTATAATCTGCTAATTCATAAATCTCTCTAGGTACTTTTTCGGCTCCTACAACAATTAACAAATTTTTTTCCTTTTGAATCTCCTCTTGTACATTATTGATATTTTGACCATACATTGAAAGATGAATAATTTTGAAATCTTCTTCCTTTTTCTTTTTTACAATATTTTTCCATTTATCAATAAATTCTACTTCAAATTTCCCGCCCCATGTTTTATTGATTTTTTCTACAGTGTCTTTGATTTCTGGATTAACTTCATTCATGAAAATTCTTTCTGCGCCAAATGCTCGTGAAACAAGTGCAACATGTGTAGTGACTCTATCGTCTCTTACAAGACGTTGTCCAATTCTTAAAACTTCAATTACCAAATGTTTCTTTTGCTCCTTCAAATGAATTTTTATTGAAATTGTATGAATTTTGACTCATAGTGATATTCTTGATTAATTTTTTCAATTCATTAACATTTTTGCCTGTTTTTGCAGAAACTGAAATCACTTTTTTATTTTCAGCTAAATTTAGAATATTGATTTTTCGGTCTATCTCATCCTGTTTTAATAAATCATCTTTATTTAACACATAAATTATTTTATCTTGTTCAACCCCTAACTCACTTAAAGTTCTCATGCAACTGGAAAATTTCTTTTTCAATTCAAATACAGAATCACTAATATCAATTACTAATAGAATGATGTCTGTGTATGTTAGTTCTTCTAAAGTTGATTTGAATGCATCAATCATATATGCAGGCAATTTACTGATAAATCCAACTGTATCTGCAATTAAGAATGGTTCTTGATTGATAGTTAATCTTCGTGTAGTTGTTGTAAGTGTTGTAAACAGTTCTTTGCTTTGTGCTCTTGATTCACCTGTTACTTTGTTAAACAAGGTTGTTTTTCCTGCAGATGTATATCCTGCAAGTGAAATAGTCTTGAATCCAAGTCTTTTTCGTCCTTGTCTATGAAGTTCTCTTTGTTTTCCTGCTTTTTCAAGTTTAGATCTTAATGTTTGCATTCTGTGTTTAATATCGTTATAATAGACATCCACCTCAAATTTTCCAATGCCCATAAACCCTGGTTGCTCACCCATATTTGCAAGACGAACTTTTTCTTTTGCTCTGGCCATCTCATATCTCAACTGAGCTAATTTGACTTGCAACTTTGATTCTGCACTTGATGCCCTGCTTTCAAAGATTTCAAGAATTAATCCTTCTCTATCTAAAATTTCACGATGTAAGGCTGAAGCTAAATTATAATTTTGACTTGGTTTCAAAATTTCATCAAATATTATTACCTCTGGCCTAAGCTTATCTGCTATCTCTTCTAATCTTTCTAAAACTCCTCCACTAATTCCGTATTTTGGTTTTTGAAGATAATCTTGCTGGATAATGTGAACTACTTCATACCCTGCTGCATCACAGAGTCCTTTGGCCTCGTTAATCGAATCTTCCTGGTCATATGTGATTAAAATTGCAGATTTCATTATATTTCATTCTTAGTCAATTTTTAATTATTATTCCGTTTTTTTCAGTACTTTTTCAATATTCATATTCAAAACAATTTCTGCTATGTCGCTAGCATACTCTGAAACTCTTCTAATATTTTCAGACATTCTTCTTACTCTATAAAACTCCTCATCATCTTTTAATGATTTTGATGCATCTCTGACTTTTTTCTCATATTTGCTAATTTCATTTGTTTTCTCAATGGTTTTTTCTGCTTGAACATAATCTTCTTTGAATAAAGCCAAACATGCATCATCTAACACTGATAAACAAAATTCATTCATATCTTGAAGCTTATCTAAAATCTCTTTCTTAACTGGTTTTTTAAATTCTAAAAGATCAGATGCAATAAATGATGCATGATCTCCTGCTCTTTCAATATTTTTTACAACCAACCTGTACCCAAGGCAATTTCTGGCATTTCTAAAACCCATCTCTTTTAGCATGTGTTCATTTTGGATTGCTATTTTTAATTGTCTAATAATATAAAATCCAAATCTATCTACTTCGTCATCTGTATTGATTACTTCTTGTGCTAATTCTAGATTGTTTTCTTTTACTGCTAAAATAGCATCACTAGACATTGATTTTGCCAAATGTATCATCCGCTTGAATGCTCCATCCACTGACAATTCCAATAAATTCACAAGAACCTGAACTGTAATTCCTCCACTAGAATCAGAAATTATTTCTGAACCCATAAGCATTCTCTTCACTGCTTCTTTCACTGTATTCCTTTGATTGGGACTCAATCTACCGTTTTTTGGTTTAACATTAATTGTCCTGAACCCTAGAAAATACAATGAAATTAATTTTCTAATTATGGAAGATGCATTTTCTTCAATATCTATCTCTATTACAGCATCCTCTTTTTTTTGGATACGTGATTCGAATTTTGGGGGATAAAGCTCTAATGTTGAGGAACCTTTTCTAACCATCCTAATTTGATCTCCTTGTTTAAGACCTAATTCCATTATCCACTGTTTTGGAAGTGAAACTATGTATGATGATTTTCCTGTAAATTGAATTTTCCTTGTCTCTTCTCTCTCTTCCATAATCTAAAGAGATTAATCCTATCTATATAGTTTAGTAGTTATAATATGGTCTTGCATTGAACTAATATTTAGAAAAGATCTTTTATGCATGTGGATCAAATTCTCAAACTCCGATATTCACTTGATGCATTATTTGGAAATGGAGTATCAAAATATTTACCAAAAAATATTGAAATGATATTTTCTAGAAAGACCGGAAGAATCCGAACTGTTTTGCATGAGGGAAAATTATTGTGTACTTTGAGAATTGATGGTGGCTTAGCAATTAGTCCTTATTTTGCTCAAATTTTATTGAAAAGTAAAACATTCAAAGAAAATTGTGTGGAAATAAACAAGGATGCTGCTCCTTTTGTAATGGATGGAAAATCAGTATTTTGTAAACATGTAGTATGGTGTGGAAATAAAGTTAGAATTTCTGCTGATACCCCTGTATTGTTCAAGGGTAGAGTAATTGCAGTGGGTAAGGCTGTTTTGTCCCATGAGATGATTTCTGATTTTAATAGAGGTGTGGCAATAAAGGTCAGAGATAGTTTAAAAAGTCCAAAGGAGGCAATAGAATCATGATGCGAGGAGGTAATCGTGAAATGCGAAGAATGATGGATAAGATGGGTCTAGACATGAATGAACTATCAAATGTTCAAGAGGTAATAATCAAAACTGACAAGAAAGAGATCATTATCACAAAACCCTCCGTTACTGAAATGAAAGCAAAAGATAATTCGATTTTTACAGTAACTGCAGATAGCTATGAAGAAAGAGAATTGGAAGTTCCAATTTTCTCAGAAGAGGACATTCAACTTGTGAGTCAACAGGCTGGAGTTGATGAAGAAAAGGCCAAAAATGCTTTAGAGGAGGCCAAAGGCGATCTTGCTAGAGCAATCTTGCTTTTGACAAGTGGATAATTTTTATTTGTTTTTTGTGCCTAAAAACTAACCAAAAATGAATGATTTAAGTAATGGATTCATTAAATTTTGAGTATAATGAGTAGTATGGCCGAATCCAAAGTTACGGGAATTATCAAATCTCTGAATGCTTTAGAAGATGACCTGGATTCTTTGAACAGTAAAGTAGGTGATATGAAAAAACAACTGAATCTAAAAGCTCAGTCTAAAATTGATTCATTATTAGAAAAAACTCGAGAAATGGCCACAAAAGAGGCTGAAGTAATTATTAATGCATCTAAAGAAAAGGCAACTTCTGAATCTCAAAGAATTGCCCAAGAAGGTGATGCTAAATTATCTGAAATACAATCCACAATTGATGCCAATTTTGATGAAGCAGTGAAACATGTGGTGTCAACTGTTTTGAAGGCATAAACCTAAATTTCATATTTTATTCAAAAAAATATCGATCCCTTACTTAATACTCGTATTGGAATTGCTACTACGTATGGTAAACATTACTATAGATTTTCAACCTATCTTAAAACACTTCAATTATCTTTTGATTCTATTCTCCCAGAAGAAATTTTAGATTATTCAGGGCATCTAATATTTACAACTAGGAAAGAATCTCCCAAAAAATGTAAAAAACTATTATTTCATGAAGATATATTTGAACAGCCTTCAACTGTGATTAGAGGAATAATAATGCAAAAACTCAATCTAGATTTTGAGGAAGAAATTTTAATTTTAGGTGTTGATCCTGGACAACGAATAGGCTTATCTGTATTTTATTATGGGCAAGAAATTGAGAGATCATTTCATTTATCGATTGAAGACTTTGTTTTTCACATTATTCAAATTTTAGGAGGCCTTAGAGCAAAACAAAAAATAATAAAAATTGGAAATGGAAATATGGTCATTGCCAAAAAAATTGTTTCTATGTTGAATCTAACATTTTGTTCATCTTTTGAATTGGAATTTGTTGATGAACGGAAAACTAGTTTAAAAATTAAAAATTTCAATCAACGAGGAAAACGAGATATGCTTTCAGCAAAATATATCTCTCAACGTGATGGTTTTAGACATTCCATTTTACCATTGTCTTTGACAGGTTGAACGTTCAAGAATTCTATTTTTCTAAAAATTATCTGTTTTTATCTTTCATTAATACTTCATTAACACAATTATGAAAGTATGATGATTTCTTGAATTTTTTATATTTTTTTGAAAAAAGAATGAAATTTTTTGTTAAACAACTATATTGATAGTTATTATTTTTTCAAAAAATATCGAAATAAAATAAGCTATACATATTTATTGGAGATTTCAAGTTTTTTTTTGAAACAAATACTGATGATCGCATTATAATTGAAAATATTTGCAACTTTTTTAATTTTTTTTATAGATTTTATCGATCCATCCTTATATAGTTATGAATTCTATAAGATACTACCAAGATGACTTGTAAAGGAATTTGTGTTAGATATAAGGCTCAAAAGCCAGTTGGAACCGGAAGATATGCTTCAGGACAACGTCGATGCCAAATTTGTGAAATATTCATCAAATGGGAAGGACTTTGGTGTCCATGTTGTGGATATAGATTAAGAACAAAACCACGTAATCTTAAGTACAAAGCAAAATTACGAGCTAGAGTTGAGGCTGATTCTATTGAAGCTAAAGCAGTTGCTGACACTCAACCAGAAGAAATTGAAGTTGAAGTAAATCCAAAAACAAAATCCAAATCAAAAACTGTAAAAGCTAAAGCAGCAAAATCCAAAGTAGCAACAAAAACTAAAGAAAAAACTCCATGCAAATACTGTGAAAAATTATTTGTTTATGCAGATAAACACGAAAAGAATTGCAAGAAGAATCCTGATGTTGAAGTTGTATCTGCTCACGAGAATGAATCAATAGCAATAAAAGCATAAGATTTGTTCATAGCTTATTGAACTCTCCAAATGGATTTTTCCAGAAAGCGGTAAATTTGGAGAGCCGTAACTTCTTTTTACAAATTCAAAAATTTGAAAATGGCTATTTTATTTCAATAACTGAAGGTGCTAAAAAAATAGGTTCGATTATTGCCTCTTTAGCTACGGGGCCTAGTCCTATCACCACTACTGTAATTCCCGCAAGAACAGATTCTCTTTTTTTAAAACTCGTTGCTGAACGAATTAGTACTAGGATGAGAGGAATTGCTCTAGTTTCAGTATTTGTTCAAAAAGAATTAGAAACTGATACTGCAAAAGCCTTAATGTCTGAAATTATGGACATGATTGAGAATGAGTGATTTAAGAAATTATATTTCTCAAATTAAAAAGATCAACGATCTTAAAATAATAAAAAGAAAAGTTTCGACAAAATTCGAAATAGCCGGCATTACTGCAAAAGTTGATGGTTCACATGCTGTATTGTTTGAAAATATTAAAGAAAGCAATTTTCATTTAGTTGCAAATTTAGTGGGAACCAGGAAACGATTTGCTTTAGCAATGGGCGGGACTGAAAATAATATACACGCAAAAATTATTTCGGCAATTAAAAAAGCCAAACATCCAAGAATTATCCCTTCAGGAAAATTCTTGGAAAACAAGTCAAAAAATCTCTTTTCTATGCCTATTGTGACTCATTTTGAAAAAGAATCTGGCCCTTTTATCACATCTTCTGTGGCTTATGCCAAAAACCCTGAAACTGGAAAACAAAATTCTTCATTTCATAGAATGATGCCAATTGATAAAACTCATTTTACAATTAGAATGGTGGAAGGACGTCATCTTCACAGATGTTTCGTTGACGCAAAAGAACATGGAGAAGATCTCAAAATTGCAATCACAGTAGGTGTTCATCCAGCAATTTTGATTGCAGGCGCATATCAAGCAGAATGGGGAAAAGATGAAATTGATATTGCAAATTCGCTTTTAGGCGGAAAACTTACTTTGACGAAACTTCCTTTTTCAGGGTTGAATGTGCCATCAGGTTCCGAAATTGTAATGGAAGGAAAAATTCTGCGCGACAAAACTCATCCTGAATGGATGGTTGAAATGCTTCAAACATATGATCATAAAAGATCTCAGCCTGTTTTTGAACTTGAAAATTTATTCTTTAGAACCAACCCTATTTTCCATGATGTCCTATCTGGATATTCTGAACATAGGTTACTGATGGGAATGCCAATTGAATCTAAGCTAAATGGTGAATTAAAAAAAGCATTTCCTCAAACACTCAAGGTTTCTATGACTAATGGTGGATGTAATTGGCTACATGCAGTTGTGCAAATTAAAAAGAAAAGCGATTCCGATCCTAAGAAAATAATTAAAAAGACATTTGATTCACATCGTTCATTAAAGCAAGTAACTGTAGTTGATGAAGACATTGATCCTACTAGTGCAGAATCAGTAGAGTATGCTATGGCTACAAGATTTCAAGCTGATAAAGATTTAATGATTCTTAAGAAAGTTCGTGGCTCAAGCCTTGATCCTTCAAGTAATCAAAAGAAATTACAAACTGCTAAAATGGGAATTGATGCAACACGCTCTCTTTCTAAACGTCCAGAGGGCTTTGAATTAGCTAAAATCCCAAAAATCAATAAAATCAATCTAGAAAAATATATCCAATAATCATTAAACTGATTAAATTAAATTGGATGAGTAAAAGATCATATTAAATCAAAGATATGTCTTCTAAAAATTCCCAAATACGTGAAAAAAGTCCCTCAGAATCACATGCAGAAGTAATAGTTAGGATGTTTCCTTCTGATGCAAACCCTGCAGGAAATGTGTTTGGTGGTGAAATTCTAAAACATATTGACATGGTTGCAGGAATTGTGGCTCAGCGACATTCTCAATCAAATGCTGTTACTGTGTCTATGGACAGTGTCAATTTTCTAAAGCCTGTGTTTGTAGGAAATGTTCTCAAATTAAATGCAAGAATTAACTATGTACATAACTCCTCAATGGAAATTGAAGTAAAAGCCGAAGCTGAGGATATTGTAACAGGAATAAGGACTCTAACTGGAACTGCTTTTGTTACATTTGTAGCTCTAGATAAAAATGGAAAACCAACACATGTTCCAAAATTAGCTCTTAAAACAGATGAGGATAGAGCCAAATTTGAGGAAGGTAAACTCAGAATGGAAAAACGTCTAAGAAAGCGTCAAAAATAAACTTCTCTTAATTTCTATAGATCCATTTAAGAATAACAAAAATTATCTTTAGTTATTGTCTGAACAAGAAAAAAACAATGAATGGGATTCCTTATGGCAAGAATACACAAAAGCACTTGACAACTGGAAAACTGTTTATGAACAAATTCAAAAAGCTAGTAGTGACATGCAAGAAAAATTCAATCAAGTATGGGACAAAGCAACTGTTGAATCTAGTACTGAAACCATGAAACTGTTTACTGAAAACTGGCAAAAATCAATGGCTGATGCTGGAATGAATTCTTTCAAAGAATTTACTGAAAACTGGCAAAAAGTACTAAATGATTCAAATACTTCCACTTTCAAACAATTTACTGAAAACTGGCAAAAGGCTTTCAGTTCATCTGGACTAGAACAAATGAATGCCTATGGTGAAATGATGAAGAAATTCGCTGAAACCTGGAGTTCAATGTGGCCAAAATCTTAATTCCTTGAATTGAGAAAAAAATTATTCTTTTTTTGTAGTTGTATTGCTATAGAGATAATGACTGCTTTTGAAGTAACAGATAATCTGTCTTCTCTTGGTGAATTCATTTAGCATTAGTCTAAATGATAGTTTTTGGTAAACTGATTGTTTTTCATTTTATAATAGGATACTGGTGAACAAAATCTAAAAAAATTCATCATATTTTAAAACTTTGAAAAATATACTGTCGATTTCTAAAAACCATGAATATTATTTCTAGGTCATGCATACTGTAAATTTCTAAATTAAAGTGAAATATAAAAAAAGAAAAATCAATCACACACTAGTTTTTTTGTGTGATAGGATTAATCCAAGATTGGATTGTGTTTTTATTCAATTCAGCAAATGCGTTTATGTTATCATTGAATGTTTTGATGTTTTGAACAGTTGCATCAATTGTTGTTTTAACTAATTGATTGTTTACTGTACTTGCTTGAACAATTTGCTTGTTTGTATCAATAATTGCAGTTTTTGCAGCATCAGGAATATCTGAAATAATTCCAGTCTTTTTTGCAAATTCTTGTTGTACCGATACAGATGCATTAATTGTTTTCTCACAAGTTTTCATACATTCTTCTTGCAATTGTGTCATAGCTTGAAAATACTGTGGGGTGATTTTTGAAATATTTTCAAAGTATTTTTGGACATTTTGCTTGTACATTGAATATACATTGTTTGATTGAGTTTGTGTGCTCATACGATAACATTTTGACACTGATATATATACTATTGGTAACTATTGGTAACTATTGGTAACTATTGGCTACCAAAACATATGTAATAAAACTCGGTTATGATTTCAAAAGAATAAAACTGATCTAATCCAAATTTTGTTGATGGAGATTACTCAGAATGAATGCTTTGTTGAATTATCTAGTTTTGATGATTTAGCAAGATACGTTTGTGCCTTTCAAGAATATCCTAGAAGAGTATATTCTCAAGAATTCAAAGGTTCTAGAATTATTTCAAGTAGTTTGACTCTTGCAAATACTTTGTTGATTTTTTATGCCCCTTTACCCAAATTTGGAAGATATGTTTCATATCGAGTTAACGGAGATAAGGAAATTTGTGATGTTGTTGAATCTACAAAAAATATCTCAAATTATGCACCAATTGTTCATATGGAATCAGAAATTTCTCCTTTACCAGCAGAATCAAAAAAAATATCTGATATATTCTATCCAATTCAAGTACGAGATTTAGGAAGTTTAGCTAGATTAACATATAATCCTGAATTTCCAGACGAATCTAATCTTACTCTATATGCACTTCAACACAAAGAATTTTGGGTAATAGGATATATCACTTCATTAGAAATGGATGAAGTCTATTATAATTTCAATTATGTTAAATTAGATTCTGAACCTTCAAAACATTTTATAAAATATCAGGGAAATCTAGGAAAAGAACCAGAATTTTCTAATAGTATAGAGCATGGATTTTCATATTTGCCTATTATTAAAATCAAGAAAAATCCACATATTTTTGGATTTTCAACTTAACTATTTCCATATTGTTAATTCTTTAATTTTTCTCCTTGATTCTTCAACTAATCGTTTCATTACAGGAATGTATATTTCAGCAGCATATGCAATTTCAATATCTTTATGATTTTCAATATCTAAAAATGTTGAGACATTAATTTGATTTTTACCTACTTTAGGTTCATTCTTTTCATTTCTTTTATGATTAATAATTTCTAAAAATACTGGTAATTGCCTTTTTACTTCGATATCTAATTCTTCTTTAGAACGTAGTTTTTCATTACTTAAACTAACTTTGATTTGTTGATTAATATCATCTTCGTAGCGGTCAGATGCTCTAATCATTATCTTGATCTCAGGAATTCTTTCTGATTTAATCTTACATTGACATATTTTTTTTATAAAATTTGGATATGGGTTTCCATGTTCATATTCATATTTCTGTAAAAACCACTGGAAAAATTTGATTGCATTTTGGTCGTTTTTCTTTATTGCTTTTTCATGAAATTTCTCTAGGGAAATTTTTTCTGAAATGAATAATCCAAAATCTCTATTTGCTTCTTCAAAAATACCATCATAAGTATTACTTACCGAATTAATGAATTCCTTAAAAAAATGATTTACATAAAATGGATCTGGGTCATATTGTTTAATCTGTTTAACACAAATTTCACAATCTCTTATCTGTTCTTCAATATTCATTGATCTTTGCCAGATTCTAGGTTTACATATTTTGATTGCTTCTTCAAACTTGCTGCTAATTCTTTAAAAATTTCATTAACACTTACATCTACTAGATTTATGGTTGCATTTTCTTTTACAATTTGTTTTTCAAATTTTTCTTTAATTGCAAAAGATACTGATGACCAATGAAGAATTCCCTTCAATTGTTCTTCAGCAGTGACATTTGTTGTAGGGAAATTCGCTGGAGAAAAAACAATTCCATTTGTCCATTGCATTGTAGGAATTCCTCCACCAGATGATCTTGTACTAAACGCTATTTGCTTTACCCAATCATCAAATTTATATTCAATCACCTCGTGAATTATCAATTTTTTCCATGGTTCTATTGATATTTCCATCTA
The DNA here is from genome assembly GCF_025699125.1 of Nitrosopumilus sp. Classification (NCBI taxonomy): domain Archaea; kingdom Thermoproteati; phylum Nitrososphaerota; class Nitrososphaeria; order Nitrosopumilales; family Nitrosopumilaceae; genus Nitrosopumilus; species Candidatus Nitrosopumilus sp. The sequence continues at coordinate 225,265 of NZ_JAILWC010000003.1, forward strand.
ATAATGAGGAATCTTAAACCAATTATAATCTTATTTTTTCATGTTTTTCATTTTTTCTTGTTTTTATCATACATCTAGTTCCTCCAAATTTTATTGATTAAAATTGCTTATTTACTAGAAATCAATCAGTATTTTTTATAATGGATAAATGGGCTGACTATTTAATTTCTAAAGTCAGTTATGACTCAGATCATTTGATCTCTGTTGCAATCCGTCATCAAGATACTGAGCAAGGAATTACAGAAGGCAAGCCCATAGATCGTTTGACCATTGCCTCTGATATTAAGAACGGTTTACTCTACATTACAATTTACAATGGGAAAAATTCCTGGAAAAAAGGACACAAAATTAAAACATTCTCAATTAGCGGTACTCCATATCTACGAATTGATGGAAATAAAGTAAAATTAGATTATCTTGGAGATATACAAGAATTATTGATTCCTGAATATGATTTTTCCGAACAATTAGAATCACATCAAGAACCAATCACAGAGCCAGAAGAGGAAGCAACACCGGAGCAATTAGCTAGATTAGAACAATTAGAAAAACAAATTGAACAATTAGAATCACATCAAGAACCAATCACAGAGCCAGAAACTCTTCCCAGTCCTAGAGGTTCATTACCGAAAGATTCCACAGAAGAGCTCCCTCAAGAACTAGATCTTGCACCAGAACCAATCACAGAGCCAGAAACTCTTCCCAGTCCTAGAGGTTCATTACCGAAAGATTCCACAGAAGAGCTCCCTCAAGAACTAGATCTTGCACCAGAACCAATCACAGAGCCAGAAACTCTTCCCAGTCCTAGAGGTTCATTACCGAAAGATTCCACAGAAGAGCTCCCTCAAGAACTAGATCTTGCACCAGAACCAATCACAGAGCCAGAAGAGGAGGAAGCAACACCGGAGCAATTAGCTAGATTAGAACAATTAGAAAAACAAATTGAACAATTAGAATCACATCAAGAACCAATCACAGAGCCAGAAGAGGAGGAAGCAACACAGGAACAATTAACCCAATTAAATGATTTACAACAACAAATTGATGAATTAGAAAATATATTGTCATCTAATCTAAATTTATCTTCAGGTAAATCATCTAAACAAATTCCTAAAATTAAGAAATCAAAAAAACCTGAAGACACAAATATTGAACAAAAAATAATTCGTACTTTACAAAAACAAAATCAAAAACTTGATAATATTGAGAAAAAACTTCATAACTCAACAATTGAAAAAACTCTTGAATCTAATTCACTTGATGCTTATTGTGTAAAATGTAAAACAAAAAGAAATATTGAAAATCCTGAAGAGACTGTAATGAAAAATGGTAGACCAGCAATACGTGGAATATGTGCTGTTTGTAAATGTAAAGTTTTCAGAATCATAAAAACTAAAAAAAATTAAATTATTTCTAAATTCTAAACTTGTTTAAATTATACTTGACCTGATTGCCATGCCTGATTGAATTTTTTAATGGCTTCCTGATATGCTGCAATTGAATCATCTCCCGATGTTGAAAGAAATTTCTCCCACTGTTCATTAAATTTCTTTATTGATTCAATATTTGTCTCCTTGAAAATGCTTTCAATCATCTTTGTTTGTTGTTTGATGTATTGTGGTCCAATTTCTTCCCAAGTATTTTCCCAACTTGAACTCACTTTTTTTAATAATTCTGCATCGGATTCTAATGCTTTTTGACATGCATCATGATAAGTCATTAGAGTTTCATTGGTGGCTTTTTGCCATTGAGCAAGAGATTCTTTCCATCCATTTAATGCAGCATTGTATTCTTTCCATGCTTTTTCAAATTCTGGTTTTTTTGATGATGCTGATTTTACTTGTTTTTTTGGCTTGGAATCTACCTTTTTTACTGGCTTTTTTTTAGCAGTTGCTTTTTTCTTTACAGCCATATCCTGTTTAAAAAATAGTAGATGTTAAATCTTTCAATAATTTTAGGATTAGAAAAAAAATCATTCAATCTTCGTTAAAATTTTGATGCTTTGGTAAATTTTGGAGCATGTTTTTTATCTTTATTTTTAAATAATTCATAGTGCTCTCTACAAAGATTTCTAGTTTCTCGAAAACTTATACTGATTGTCTCTAATGCTTTTTGTTTGCACTCTGAGATACTACATTTCAATACGAAAAATATCTCCTGATCAGTAATAAAACTTTGAAATTATGTCATTACCACTGCTAACTTTTTATCATTGCGTAATATCGAAAAAATATGAACGACGATGAGAAAGGAAAGCGATTTTTAGAATTAATTGATGAGCAAAATAATCTTCAATGGAGTGCCATTGCAAAACTGACTTCTTTAATTAGTTCAAAATGGAATTCCAGAGAGCTTCAAAATGAACTGGAATCAATAGTGGAAAAGCATTCAACGATAACAAAAGAGCTTAACAGTCTAGATGAGAATAGTAGTATTTTATAGAGCAGAATCTACCATTAGTGCAATAAACAATACTGCCAAATATGGACTAGAAAATTTGAACAAAGTCCATGAAGCTTTCTCCATAGGCTTTACAATTACCCATATTGACAAAGCAATCATTAATGCGCCTGATACAATCGCAGTCCATAGATATACACTACCTACCATTGAATCTCCATTTTCGGTAGTAATGAAAAATGGCGCAATTGAAAATAATACCATGACCACAGTTGATCCTGCAATTGCTCTTGCAGATGTTTTTTCTGATTGAACTGCAGTTAGCATCGGGACATTTACTTTGTTATAATCATCCTTGAAATGTAATGTCAAAGCCCATATGTGCATTGGAATCCAAATAAACACTAATCCTGCCATTGCTAAACCCATCGTCCATAAATCTGACATACTTACAGCTACCCAACCAATCATTGGAGGTGAACCTCCACACAAACCTCCTAAAATTATATTGGTTCTTGAATTTCGTTTTAGTACATAAGAGTAAACTAGAATATTATTTACTAATCCAAACGCAATGAATGCAGTTGCCCATGCACCTTGTTCTAAAGTAGTAGTAAAAGAAATTCCGAATGCTAAAACTAATGATATGCCTGCTAATACTAATCCAAAATTTCTTGCTTTTTCAGCAGGATAGATCCTTTTTGATGGAAGTGGCCTACCCTTTGTTCTTTCCATAATAGCATCAATATCCCTATCATGATAATTTGTTAAAGTATTAGCAGCGGCCGAGCCTGCTGCAACTGAAAACAACATTAGTAACCAAGTTGCAGGAGAAATTTCAATATCATAAATATTAGATGCTGTTAATGCTGCACCAAATGCAGTAAAGACAAGTAAATACCAGATCTTTGGCTTTGTTAATTCATAATATACTGCAACTCTTGATTCAGATTTTTGCTTTTGCAATACTAGTCACTACCCTTTGATGGCATATATGGCATTGCTTTCATTCGTGATTTCATCTCAATAAATGATTCTGAAGACTGTATTCCTTCAATTCTACCAATTCGCTCTGAGATCATTTTATGCATCTGATCTAATGATTTTGAATACATAGTTACTAAAATGTCAAATCTTCCTGTAACTTCAGCTACTTCTCTTACTCCATCTATTTTGAATAATTCTTCTATAATGTGATCGCGATTTTTTGTATCCATATTAATCCCAGTTAATGCTTTTACATTATATCCAAGTTCAGCATCATTTACATCAATAGTAAAACGTTCAATCAATTTTCTTTTAACTAATCTTTTGATTCGTGAATATACAACTGATGAATTTACATTGATTTTCTTTGATAATCTCGGAACTGAAATCGATGCATCATTAGATAATTCTGATAAAATTTGTAAATCTAAATCATCTACTTTTGCCGTTTAAAACACCTGAGTCGATCTAGATTTCTGGTTCTTATAAAGTTATTATTGAAAAAATTACAAAAAATTATCTAAATCTTGCCTTTTTTGTATAACATTTCTGCAAGTAACACTGCACCTTTTGCTGAACCCATTTTTTTATTATGTGAGAAGAGCATGTATTTGAGACCGTTATCAAATAACTCTTCTTTCTCAACTCTTCCTATTGTGGTTGTCATTCCATCACCAACAGTTCTCTCCATTCTAGGTTGAGGTCTTGTAGGATCTTCATGAAATGCATAGTAATCTTTTGGAGCAGAAGGCAATCCTATAACTGAAATATCTTTGTTGCATTGATTGTAAGTCTCTTTTGCTCTTGCAGGATCAATCTCCTTTGTCGTTTCAACAAACACAGATTCTGTGTGTCCATCTATTACAGGAACCCTAGTACAAGTACAGCTAATTCTAATGTCTGCTTCTTCAATTTTTCCGTCTTTTAGTTTACCTAAAATTTTTCTGGTTTCTTGTCTTACCTTTCCTTCTTCTTTCGGAATGTATGGAATTATGTTATCTGTTATTCCCATAGCCGACACACCTGATTTTCCACCACCTGAAATGGCCTGCATTGAAGTCATCATGACTTTTTTTGCACCATATTTTTCAAGTAATGGTTTTAATGTAATTGCTAAACCTGTGGTTGTACAGTTTGGAAGAGGTGCTACCCAACCTTTCCAATTTCTATTCTTTTTTTGAATATCAAGTAATTCTGTCTGCTCATCATTAATTCCTGGAATTAGAATAGGTACATCGTTTTCGTATCTATAAGCTGAACTAGTTGAGATAACAGGTAAATCAACTGCCATTTTAGTCTCAATGTCTCTTGCAGCTTCAGATTCAACAGCAGAAAATACCAAATCTAATTGTGATACATCTAATTCATCAATTGATTTTACTGTCATTTCTTTGATGTATTCTGGGATTTCTCCACCTACATCCCATGCAACAATTCCACTTGAATCCTTTATTGCATCTAGGTATTTCTTGCCTGCAGAACGTTCAGACGCTGCAATTTGAGTTACTTCAAACCATGGATGATTATTTAATGACTGAACAAATTCCTGACCAACAGAACCTGTAACTCCAATAATTGCAACCCTTTTTTTAGCCATAATTTACTAATTGATGTCTTTCAATTAATAATCGTTTTCTGAATCACCAAAACATACTAAATCAGCAACTATTATTTGGAACTGTGAAAATAAGAACAAAATCTTCCATAATTAGACATATTCCAGTAATTCATGGAGGAAGGGACCCTTTGAAAAATTCCAATCCTCAAATATTGGATTTTAGTTCCAACATTAATCCACTTGGAATCCCTCCATCCGTAAAAAAATTCCTTAAAAAAAATCTTGACACTATTCAAAATTATCCTGATTTAGGCTCATCTGAACTAATTTTAAGTATAAAAAAATACACGCAATTAGATAAATCAAATATTCTTGTTGGAAATGGTGCAATTGAACTAATCTATAATTTCTGTTTTGCCTTTCTGTCTGGAAAAAAAGTATTGATTCCTATTCCTACTTTTCAAGAATATGAAACTGCAGCAAAACTCAACAACAGTAAAATTTCATTTTTTAAAACATTAGATTTGTCTGAAAATATTAATTCATTTATTTCAAAAATTCCAAGAAATGGTTGCATCTTTATTTGTAATCCTAATAATCCTACAGGAAAACTTTTGCCAAAAAAACAAATGCTAAAAATAATTCAAAAAGCACAAAAATATTCTTCTTTAGTATTTGTTGATGAATGCTTTATTGAACTAGTTCCTGAATCCAACGAATCAGTAATATCATATATAAAAAAATACGATAATCTATTTGTTTTACGTTCTTTGACTAAATCTTTTGGATTTCCTGGATTGAGAATAGGTTATGCAGCAGCATCAAAGCAAATGGTTGAAATTTTGCAGAAAATAAAAATCCCGTGGAGTGTAAATTCCCTAGCACAACATGCAGCAAAAATTTCTCTTAAAAACAAATCCCATCTCACAAAATCAAAATTAGTTATTAAAAAGGAATCAAACTATCTAAAAAATAAAATCAATAAATTTTATGGATTTGAATGTTGTGATTCTTCAACAAATTTTATTTTGATAAAAACAATTCATGATTCAACAGAATTACAAAAAAAATTACTCAAACATAAAATCCTTATTCGAGACTGTAAAAATTTTCGAGGATTAAACAATCATTATTTTCGTATTGCTGTGAAATCTCATAAGGATAACATAAAACTAGTAAAAGCATTGGAGAATTTCACATGAAATCATTAATGATTCAGGGAACATCTTCTGGTGCTGGAAAAACAACTCTGGTTGCAGCTCTTTGCAGAATTTTTTCAGATAAAGGATACAGTGTTGCTCCATTCAAATCCCAAAATATGTCAAATTTTGGATATATTACGCCTACATTTGAGATTTCCAGAGCACAAGCTATTCAAGCAATTGGTGCTCGTTGTAAAATCACTCCTGACTTAAATCCTATATTACTCAAGCCAATAGGAAATTACAATAGCATTGTATATCTAAATGGAAAGCGCTACAAAAAAATGCATGCAAAAGATTACTATGAAAAATTTGTAAACACCAAAGGATTCAACATTGCATCTAGATCTTTAAAAATATTGCAAAAAAATTTTGATTTAGTAATTTTAGAAGGTGCAGGATCGCCTGCTGAAATCAATTTACAAAAATTTGATATTGCAAACATGAGAATTGCGGAAAAAGCAAAAGCTTCAGTATTACTTGTTTCTGATATTGACAAGGGCGGTTCCTTTGCAAGTATTGTAGGAACTATGGCTCTAATTGAAAAAAAATATCAACAACTTGTCAAAGGTTTCATATTTAACAAATTTCGAGGGGATATTGATGTGTTAAAACCAGGATTTCAAAAACTCAGAAAATTTACAACTGTTCCCGTTGTTGGTACTGTCCCACTAATATCGATAGATTTACCTGAAGAGGATTCTCTTCATGTAAAACCTAAAGATATCACATGGAATAAGAAAAATCTTTTAAAAATTGATAATGAACTAAATCGATTAGCAAAAACTGTAAAATCAAATATTGATATCAAATCAATTGAGAGAATGCTAAAATGATTCTTGAATCTATTTTTATTGTTGGTATTGCAATTTTTATTGATTTAACATTAGGGGATCCAAAAAATAAATATCATCCTACTGTTTGGATGGGCCAATTAATTGCTACACTAACACCTATCGCAAAAAATAAAAATCCCACAATTGAAAAAACTGGAGGAATTTTAATCATAATTATTACTAGTCTGATTGTTATTTCATTACTTTTAATTTTAAATGTTGGAATATCTCTAATCTCTTTTGATTACATTTCAATTATAGTATCTGTAATTATTGGTGGATTATTACTAAAAACTACAATTGCTATTAGAGGAATGGAAAAGCATACCCATAAAGTTCTAGAATCCCTTGATAATGATCTAGATAAGGCTAGAGCAAGTCTGTCTATGATAGTTAAGAGAAATACTAAGAATCTGGATAAAAATCACATAATTTCAGGCATGTTGGAGAGTATTAGTGAAAATACTGTTGATGGAATAACCGGCCCTCTTTTCTATTTTTCAATTTTCGGTCTGCCTGGAGCATTTGTGTATAGAGTAATTAACACTGCAGATTCAATGATTGGATACAAAACAGATCTATTCAAAAATGTAGGGTGGTTTGCTGCAACTTGTGACACCCTTTTGAACTATGTTCCATCTAGACTTACAGGCTTGACTATGATTATTTCAGCTGCTATCTTAAAAAATAATTGGAAGGAATCGTACAAAATCATGATTCGTGATGGTAAAAAAACTGAAAGTCCAAATGCTGGATATCCTATGGCTGCATTGGCAGGAGCACTTGAAACAAAATTTGAAAAGATAAATCACTACAAGTTAGGTGATGGTGAAATTACATTAACAAAAGAACACGTGTACTCTGCAATAACAATGATGAAACTTACGTCAATTCTTTTCTTTGGAATAGTTACAATTCCAATAATTTCTGTTTTATCTCTAATCGGATGGTGGATTAATGCTTAAAGAAATCGGTTCTGTTTTTTCATTTCTTACAATATTTCCATCTTCCAATACAACTCTAGAAAATATTGCAAAATACATGTATCTTTTTCCTATAGTTGGAGTTGCGATTGGATTTTTAGTTGGTTCTTTTGGATTTGGGTTATCTTTATTTTTAGATCCATTATTAGTTAGTTTGTTAGTTGTAGCTTTTATTGCAATCGTAACTGGAATTCATCATGCAGATGGTTTGGCTGATTTTGCTGATGGATTAATGGTCAAAGGTAGTAAAGATAAAAAGCTAAAAGCGATGAAAGATCTTTCAACTGGTTCTGCAGGAATTGTTGGAATAGTGTTATATCTAATTGGATTGGTGATTACAGTTTCACTTACAAGTGGATTTGATTTGTTTAAAGCAATTTTGATTAGTGAAATTCTAGCAAAATTCTCAATGGTATTGTTGGCCAGTCTTGGAAATTCAGCCTCCTTAGGCTCAAATTCGCCTTTTGTAGACGTGATGAAAGATAAGAAAAAACTCACTGCCGCATTCATAATCATGCTAATTCCTGTCATCGCTATTGGTGAAACAACTGGATTAGTAATGCTCGGCGTAACTGTAACTCTTACTATTTTTCTTTTAGCGCTATCCACTCGTAGTTTTGGTGGAATTACTGGTGACGTGCTTGGCGCTACAAATGAACTTACAAGATTAGCTTCATTGATGGTGTTTGTATCAATATGATTGGAATTGTGATGGCTGGTGGTAAAGGTACTCGTATGAATTTAGATGACGAAAAATTATTGCTCAAATACAAAAAACCAATCATACTTCACGTAATTGATTCGTTAAACAATTCCAATATTTTTTCAAAAATTCTAGCAATTACAAGTTCTAATTCTCCTAAAACAAAAAAACTACTTCAAAAAAATAATATTGAAATCTTTGACACTCCTGGAATTGGTTATGTTGAAGATCTAAATTTAGTACTAAAGGCCATAGATGATCAAGTTTTAGTTACTTCTGGTGATTTACCTTTATTGGATGAAGAAATAATCAAAAAAATTGTAAACCAATATGATTCTCAAAAAACATGGACTAGCATCCTTGTAACTAAAAAATTCCTTTCTTCACTTGGACTTGAATCTGATTGTCCAGTAAATTTTTCTGATCAAGTATGCCATTATACTGGGATTTCATTAGTAAATTCAAAAAGAATTACATCGCTTGAAACTATAGATGAAAATTATATCATATTTGATGATAAGAGACTTGCATTTAATCTAAATTCTAAACAGGATTATGATTTACTCAGCACTACCTGAGACTTTGCCATTAATTTTGGCTTTAGAACCTGTTGCTTCTGCAATTGCATTTCCACAGGAATTGCATGCAACTTGTGTTGATGCATGAGAATAAACTACTTGTAATTCTCCACATTCATTACAGTTGACTTTTTGAAACTTACTTGCTGGTTTTGGAATCTCAATGTGATCTTTTTTCATGCTGCCACCAACTCAAATTTCTTAATTCTAACTCCTACTTTATTGTATTTCTTTTTACAAACAGTACATGTCATAATAGGAGTAACTTTCTTTGTAACTTTGGCTGGTTTTGCTAATTTTGGGAATTTCTGTCCACCATATCCCTTTTTACGTTCTGCGTGTCGACGCTCACCTCTAGCTGAACCACGTCTTTTTCCAGCCTTGTAAATGGAGACCTTTTGTTCAGTATGTGTTTTACACTTTGCACAATACTTTCTGATCACCTTAGGAATGTTCATATCAAAAAAACCTCTTCAACCGTAATTTAAGCATTGAATCTATAATAGGCGCAAAATCCAATTATTATCTGTGACTTCGAGCCTGGCAACTTCGATCTCTTCATTGAATTCCGTAGCTATGGGTGACAAAAAAGCCGATCTTATTTTAAAAAATTGTAATTTACTATCAGTTTACACACGAGAAATTCTCCCAAAAATTCAGATTGCAATAATGCGTGATAGAATTGCATATGTTGGTCCTGATGCTTCACATACTTTAGGTCCAAAAACAACTGTAATTGATGTAAAAGAAAAATATGTTTCTCCTGGTTTTGCAGATCCTCACTTGCATATTGATCAATTTGTGTTGCCTTCTGAATTTGTACAGAAGGCTCTTCTTTGCGGTGTTACTTCTTTATTTTCAGATCCAATCGATATTGTAAGCGTTGCAGGTTACAAAGGTTTTCAAGAATTTCTTAAACTTGGGGAAGATTTACCGATAAGAATTTTCCAAGTTGTACCTGGAGGTCTTCCTGTGGATGGAAAATTTAGTAACAGTGACTCTCTCACATTATCGCAAGAAAAATCTGCAATAAAACATCCACATGTTCTTGGTTTGGGAGAAGTTTTTTCTTGGACCAAAGTAACTCTTCGTGAACCAAAAACAATGAAATCTATTTCATCTATGTTGGAGCATGATTGTATAATTAATGGCCATACAGCTGGTGCAAGTGAAAAGAAACTTAATGCATATGTTTCCTCTGGTATTTTATCATGTCATGAACCAATCAATTTTGATCAAGTGTTAGAACGATTACGTCTTGGAATGTGGATAATGATTAGAGAAGGCTCGATAAGACGAGATTTGAAAGAAATTATTCCAAGCGTTTTATCTCATGGGACGTATCTTAATCGTTTGATGTTTTGCTCAGATGGTCTTGATCCTCTTGATATTATGAATTTCGGTCACATAGATCATTGTGTAAGAGAATCAATCAAACTTGGCCTCAAACCAATAGATGCAATCACTATGGCTTCAAAAAACAATTTTGATTATTATAACATGGGAAAAGATCTTGGTGGAATAGCGCCTGGAAAATTAGCAGATATTCTAATCTTTGATGATCTAAAATCAATTAAACCGACCAAAGTCTTTGTAGGTGGAAAACTAGTTGTATCTAATGGAAAAATTGTCACATCTATTAAGAAAAAATCAATATCTCCATGGTTCAAAAAAACTGTAAAATTAAAAAAATTCTCAAAAAATGACTTTCTTATAAAATCAAAAAAGAAAGATGTACTTGCAAATACTATATTCATGCAAACTGAAATCATTACTAAAATCGGTTCAGCTAATCTTCATTCAAAGGATAATCAAATTTCTGCTTCTTTAGATTCTGATATATGGAAAGTTGCAGCATTTGATAGAATTCATGGTACAAATCAACATTCTATTGGATTTCTTGAAAATTTTGGAGCTGATATTGGTGCATTTGCATCTACGTGGAGTTTTCATGAAAATGATCTGATAGTAATTGGATCTGATGATTCTGATATGGCAATAGCTTCCAACCACCTTATACAGAATCAAGGTGGACTTGTTGTAGTAAAATCTGGTAAAATTCTTGCATCTTTGCCCTTACAATTTGCAGGAATTATTTCTACAGATTCTTTTGACAAAGTATCCAAAAATTTTGAAAATATCAATAATGTCATTGTTGATTCTGGATGTAAATTTTCCAGACCTCATCTGATTCCATTGTTTTTGCCTTTCTTGGCATTACCTTCTGTTAGAATTCTTTCAGGTGGAATTGTAGATGTGAAAAAACGGTGTTACATACAACCGATCAACTAAGTAATGTTAAAAAGGGGGATTCGGGGACTGAAGCTGAAACTAAATGGCATCGATTCAACAAGGACCAAATGGACCTGTTCTAGTTCTAAAAGAAAGTGCACTACAACAGAAAGGTAAAGATGCACAACAAAACAATATTTCTGCAGCAAAATTAGTTGCAGAATTAGTAAAAAGTAGTCTTGGACCTCGTGGTCTAGATAAAATGTTAGTTGATTCCTTAGGTGATGTTACTATTACAAATGATGGTGCTACCATCCTCAAAGAGATTGATGTTCAACATCCAGCAGCAAAAATGATAGTTGAAATTTCTAAAACAGTAGATAATGAAGTAGGTGATGGTACAACTTCTTCAGTTGTATTTGCAGGTGCTTTATTGGCAAGAGCAGAGGATCTTCTCAAAAAAGATGTTCATTCATCAACTATTGTTGATGGTTTTCAGGCAGCTGCAGACAAAACTCTTGAAATTTATTCTGCACTGGCAAAAAAAGTACTACCTGATGATAAAGACTCTCTTAGAAAAATCGCTACAACCAGCATGCAATCAAAATTAATCTCTGAAGACAGTGGAATATTATCAAAAATTGTAGTTGACGCAATTCTCAGCATCGCTACAAAGAAAGGCGATGAATACTCAGTTGATCTTGAAAACATTAAAGTTGAAAAGAAGTCTGGTGGTTCAATTCAGGATACACAAGTTATACAAGGAATTGTTTTGGATAAAGAAATTGTTCATAGCGGAATGCCAACAAAAATCGAGAATGCCCATATTGCATTAATTAATTCTGCATTAGAAATTGAAAAAACTGAAATGAGTTCTGAGATTAGAATTACAGACCCCACTCAAATGCAGATGTTCTTAGAAGAAGAAAATAGAATGATAAAATCCATGGTAGATAAATTACATGATATTGGAGCAAATGTTTTGATTTGTCAAAAAGGCATTGATGATATTGCTCAACACTATCTTGCAAAATATGGAATCATGGCAGTTCGTCGCGTAAAAGAAAGTGATATGATTAAACTTTCAAAAGCTACAGGTGGAAGAGTAATTAGTAATCTTGATGATCTTTCAGAAAGTGATTTAGGTTCCGCAAAATTGGCACATCAAAAAAAGGTGGAATCTGATAAATGGGTTTTCATTGAGGGTTGTAAACACCCACAATCTGTTACAATGTTAATTCGTGGAGGTTCTCAAAGAGTAATTGATGAAGTTGATCGTTCTATTCATGATGCGTTAATGGTAGTAAAAGATGTAATTCAAAAGCCTGAAATTGTTGCAGGTGGTGGTGCACCTGAAGCATACGCAGCATCATTGCTCAAAGATTGGGCTGATAATTTTGATGGCAAAGAACAACTAGCTATCAAGAAATATGCAGAGGCTCTAGAAGTAATACCATTGACAATTGCTGAAAATGCAGGAATGGATCCAATTGATACTATGGCAAATCTACGAGCCAAACAAAATCAAGGTCGTAAATGGACTGGAATCGATGCTAGAAATACTCAGATTGCTGATATGATGGCAATTAATGTTATAGAACCCATTGCAGTCAAAGAGCAAATAATCAAATCTGCTACAGAAGCTGCTTGCATGATTCTTAGGATTGATGATGTTATTGCTACATCTGGTGCCCCCGGTGGCGGAATGCATTAAATCTGTAATTTAGTTAAAACTAAAAACTTCAAATTTTCTAAAGTTACTATTGTATAAAATTGGCATAGATTTAGGCGGTACCAAAACCGAAGTAATTTTACTTGATGAAAATCTTCGTGCTTTAGAAAGAAAAAGAATCCCAACACCACAAAATGATTATGAAGAAATAATCAATAACATCTCATCTTTGGTTTTGGAAGTATCAGAAAATATTTCTGATTTTTCTATTGGTATTTGTACGCCTGGCGCCATTTCTAAACAAACTGGGTTGATAAAAAACAGCAATACTCAATGCTTGATTGGGAACTCTCTAAAACAAGACCTAGAAAAAAAACTTGGGAAAAAAATTTCTATTGAAAACGATGCTAATTGTTTCACTATGGCAGAAGCTAAAATGGGTGCTGCTATGGATTATGGTTTAGTTTTTGGAGTAATCATGGGTACTGGTGTTGGAGGCGGTATTGTGATTAATGGAAATCTTCATTCTGGTAGAACTAACATCGCTGGAGAGTGGGGACATCATATTTTACATCGTAATGGAAATTCCTGTTATTGCGGAAAAGCTGGGTGTGTTGAAACTTACATCAGCGGCCCATCATTAGAAAAACAATGGAAAAAACAAACTGGTAAATCTATGTCTCTTCCTGAAATTCTTTCTAATATTGACAATAAGATTGGTCAGAAATGGAAAGATGAATTTCTTGAAAATTTTGGTTACGGCCTTGCTAATGTAATTGACATTTTAGATCCTGATGCAATTGTTTTAGGTGGTGGTTTGTCAAATATTGATTTTCTATACACTGAAGGAAAAAAATCGGTTTATGATAAAGTATTTTCAGATCTAGTTGATACTCCAATTTTGAAAAACAAATTAGGTGATTCTGCTGGCGTATATGGCGCAGCACTATTAACTTAGTTTTCAGGACACCCGTCTATTCTTTGAATAAAATAACCATTTGTCATTATCTCAATTTCCATATCTTCTGGAACTGACTGTGTATGACAAAATCTACATTCCTCTGTGCTTACTTTTGCTGTTTCTTCCCCAATTCCTTTTAGCCATTCTTTTGCAAAAGAAATCGCTTTTTCTATATCGCTTTCATCAGTAACGACATCAAAATGCATTGTATGACCATCTTTTGCCTTAACATATGTGTCAAAAACATGAAAATCCATGTTTATCCCAAATTTTGGGAATATTTATTTTTAATTTCTAAAATTTTATCTACAATTTTATTTACATCTGCATCTAATTCTGTACTGATCAAAATTAATCCTGCTCCACCAACAGGAATTGTAATACGATAAATTTTTTCATACTTTGCTAATGCAAAAATTGGCTTGCCAATTTTATCTGATGTTTTTTTACGTGTAGACCAGCGATAAACTGCCTGAGATAAAGACATCTCAGTTTCTTCTCTTGTTAAATGACTTTTTAATCCCTGTCTCATTTTATCATAAAGTTCACCATAATCGTAAATCCCAACATATCTGATTTTTTTATCGCATTCTAAAACTTCATCACAAATTTTTTCATATTCCAAAATTATCCCTACTGAGGCTCAATTGTTGCAGGCGGTTTACTTGAAATTGTGTATGTTACCCATGTAACATCTTCAATCTCATTTGTTATTCTATTACTCATCTTCTCTAAAAGTCCATGTGGGAGTCGAGTCCAATCTGCCGTCATTGCATCTATTGAATCTACAACTCTAATCATTACAATATTTCCATATCTTCGTTCATCGCCAACTACACCAACTGCTCTATCATCGCCTACAGCTGCATAAGCTTGCCATACTTTATCATACAAATTAGCTTCTAGTAATTCGTCTTCAACAATTCTACTAGCTATTTTTGCAATCATTAGTTTGGTTGGGGTTACCTCTCCGATTATTCTGACAGCTAGTCCTGGACCGGGAAATGGATGTCTCATGAAAAGCTTTTCTGGAACTTCAAGAATTTTTGCTATTTTTCTTACCTCATCTTTATACAGTTCCCTTAATGGTTCTAAAATTTCTAAATTAAGCCAATCTGGTAGTCCTCCTACATTGTGGTGAGATTTTATCACAGCTGCAGGACCTTTGGAGACTCCGCTCTCAATTACATCTGGATATAGTGTTCCTTGAGCCAGCCATTTGAAGGGACCATTTTTTTCTGCAAACTCTGTAAAAACATGAATGAATTCCTCACCCACAATCATTCTTTTCTTTTCAGGATCTTCTACACCTTTGAGTTTCCCAAGAAATTGATCAGCAGCATCAATTGAAGTAAAATTCACTTTGAAATTATCTTTAAACATCGCCTCAATTTCTTTTTCCTCATTTAATCGTAAGAGGCCATTATTTACAAAAACACACTTTAGTCTATCTCCGATTGCTTTATGAATTAGTAGTGCCACTACTGTGGAATCTATCCCCCCACTAACTCCACAAAGTACATTTCCTTCAATTTTAGAAATTTTCTCTACTGCAGAATCAATAAAACCCTCCATAGTCCAATCTTGATTTGCACCACAAACTTTCAAAACAAAATTCTTGAGAATTTCCGTACCTTGTTCTGTGTGTACTACTTCTGGATGAAATTGAATTCCATAAATTGATTTGTCTTCTGATGCAATTGCCGCAGCTTTTGCACCTTCTGTATGTCCAATAACTTGAAATCCAGGTGGAATTTGCTCAGCTTCATCCCCGTGACTCATCCATGCTCTAACTGATTCTCCAATCCCATTTAGAAGATCTTTGTCATTATCAATTGTAAGCAAAGATGAACCATATTCTTTGTTTGCTCTTTTTACTTTGCCGCCATACTTGTTAACAATCAATTGATGTCCATAACAAATTCCGAGTAACGGTAAATCCATTTCAAATATTTTATTTTCAGGAACTGGGGCATCTGAATTATAAACGCTTGATGGTCCTCCAGAAAAAATTATTCCTTTTGGATTAAGTTTCTGTAATTCTTCAAAACTAATATCATAAGGTACAAGTTCTGCATAAACTGAAAATTCTCTTATTCTTCTGCAAATCAAATGGCTATACTGTGACCCGAAATCTAAAACTACTATTTTGTCCATATTATCACTTTTTGATATTTTCAAGCATTCTAGTTAATGACCATCCTGCTGTGTTAATTAATTCGTTGACTCTTTCTTTTTGTCTGTAGTTTTTAATTATGATTTCTCTAATGTCTGATCCGTTTTTGTTAATTATGTAATCAATAATTGATTCCTTTTGGATTTTTCCGTTCTCTGCTTCTTGGAAATCTTTCTTTTTCATTTCACCAATAATTCTGTCTAAAAAGAATGATTTGAAGGGTGGTGTGTCTGCATTTATCATAATTTCATTGTCTAAAACTATGGATAATTGCTCTGGTGTTACATATGCATTAGCAATTATCTTGCCATCATTGACTCTTTTAATTGGAATTGAATTTTTCACTGGTTTTTCAATAATTTCTGGTTTGGTATGGATCTCTGGCTCTTTTTTCATTTCTAATTGAGAGGCTTTTGTAAAACTAGAATCTTTTAAGAATAAATCTAAAACAGTGATGTTTTTTTCTAACATTTCAATGGATTCTTGATGTTTGTCTATTTGTTCTACCAAACTTTCTTTCAAAGCAACAATTTCCTTTACCTGCTCTTCAGAAAATTTCATAATTTGGTTAATGTGGGATGGGTATTAAATGCATTCTAGGTAATTATAATATCCAGTTCTTTGTATGATATTTTTTGAAATCCCTTAATTGATTTTGACGTGGTAAATAATTCTGACTTTGTAATAGTTGATAACCATTCTAAAAGATTTTCCCCTTTTTTTAATTTCATTAATTTTGTTTCTCTATCTATTTTTTTTGTATTTGAAAATTTACCGATTTTTTTTCCAAAATCCATTCCAAACAAAATTATTTTTTTTGCCCCATAGTGATTTGCAAGAAATACTCCTCTATCCCCATCAGTAAATCCACCAAAATTTTGTATTTTACTAATGGGTTTTGATTGTGTTGTTCCAATACAATTTTTAAATTTTTTTGCTAATGCTAACTTTTCAATATTATCACCATGCGCATGAACAACAAAAATGGCTTGTGTTTTTGCAATTTTTTTTAACGTGTCTTCATCGCCATCCAAATCTGTAACTATGATGTTTGGCATGATCCCATTTTTTACAAGTGGTTCAAGTGAACTATCTGCAGCAATTTTAATTGATTTTTTGTATCTTTTTAATACTGGAATGGCCGTTAATAACGAAGGGCCTGAACCAATAACAAAAACTGTTTTTCCTTCAATTAGGCGGATAATTTTCTGATTTACGTTTGATTCTTTTAAAATTGAGTTTAACAGAATAGCTGATTCTTTATCCTTTTTTTCACTATAATTGAATTCTTTTAAAATATCTGCATATCTCTTTTTCCAACCTAATTCCATCATATGACTCAAATTGCATTAGATTTGATAAACCATGTGGCAAAACTTGCAAATGTAGGCGTAGGTGGAAAAAACCCTGTTCGAATAATGGGAATTCTAAATACAAGTCATGAATCATTCTACAAAAAATCCATCCATACAAGTACGATTAAAATAAAAAATTACATAAAAGAGATGGAAAATACAGGCGCTGATTTTATCGATGTTGGCGGAATGTCTACTGCGCCATATCTACCTACTATGATTTCTGAGAAAACAGAATCAAAAAGAGTTCTTTCTGCAATTAAAATTATTCAAAATGCATCCAATCTGCCAATCTCAGTTGATACATGTAGGGCCAAAGTTGCAAAAGATGCTTTGGAAAATGGTGTTGAAATAATCAATGACATTTCAGGATTAAAATATGATGATGAAATGAAAAAAGTAGTATCAAAGTTTTCACCATCTCTAATTTTATGTGCATATGACTCTAAAACTGTTTTAGGAAATCCCATCACTTCAACTAAAAAACTTCTTAGAGAAAGTTTGAAAATAGCCAAAAGTTCTCATATTTCATCTGAAAAAATTGTATTGGATCCTGCTATTGGATTTTTTAGAAAAACAGGGCAAGGTCAATTTTTTACCAAAATTAAGTCAGATTGGGTAGAGCGAGATCTATCAATAATTCAAAACTTGAATTTGATAAAACAAAGTTTTCCAATTTTGATCTCAGTTTCAAACAAATCTTTTCTGGGGAGAATTTTGGGAAAAGAAAATCCTGCTGATCGGTTATTTGGATCCATTGCAGCAGAGACAATCTCTGTTGTTAATGGAGCCGATGTTATCCGTACGCACAATGTGCAGGCAACTAAAGATGCAATAACTATTGCATCTAAACTGTCAAAACAACACAAAGGCTTATAATCAATATTTAACTTTCTTAACAAGGTTTCATTGGAATTTAAAGAAGGATTAACTTTTGACGATGTTCTTCTTGTACCCAAATATTCAGATATTACAAGCAGAAGTCAGACCGATCTAACAACAAAATTATCTCGAAATATATCAATTAACATTCCTTTTGTAAGTGCAAATATGGATACTGTTACAGAATCTTCCATGGCTGTAACCATGGCTCGTGCTGGCGGTATTGGAATAATTCACAGATTTTTGACCATCAAAGAGCAAGCACATGAGGTTCTCAAAGTAAAACGTTCAGGAAGCATAATGATAGAAAATCCATATTCTATCACTTTAAACAAGTCTGTTCAAGATGCTATAGATTACGCACATGATATGGAAATATCTGGTCTTTTAGTAGTTGATTCAAATTCTAAATTAATAGGAATAATAACAGAGAGAGATTTACTTTTTGCTGATCCAAAACTTCGCATTGAAGATGTTATGACAAAAGATGTCATTACTGCAAAATTTGGGGTTTCTCTTGATGAATCTAAAGAAATTTTGCATAAACACAGAATTGAAAAATTACCAATAGTTGATGACTCTGGAATGATAAAGGGATTGATTACAAGTAAAGATATTACAAACAATGCTGATTTTCCAAATGCATCAAAAGATAAGAAAGGGCGTCCACTAGTTGGTGCCGCAGTTGGCGTAAAAGGTGACTTTTTAGAAAGAAGTGAATCTCTTTTAGAGGCAGGTGCAGATGTACTTGTTGTTGATATTGCACATGGTCATAGCGAAAACGCCTTGAGTACAATTCGTAATATCAAAAAAGCATTTCCTGACTGTGAACTGATTGCAGGAAACATTGCAACTGCTCAAGGTGCTGAAGATTTGATTAAAGCAGGTGTTGACGCAGTTAAAGTTGGTGTTGGCTCTGGATCAATTTGTATTACTAGAGTGATTACTGGTTCTGGCGTTCCGCAATTAACAGCAGTGATGGATTGTGCAAAAATTGGCAAGGATTATGGCATTCCTATAATTTCTGATGGTGGTACTAGAACTTCTGGTGATGCGACAAAAGCATTAGCTTCTGGAGCTTCGTCTGTAATGGTAGGCAGTATGCTTGGAGGAACTGATGAATCTCCTGGTACAGTTTTGACTAAAAATGGAAAACGCTTCAAGGTTTATCGTGGAATGGCTTCTTTAGCTGCTTCAATTGGTAGAAAATCCAAAGAAACAGGCTCAATTTCCCTTGATGATGATCTTAATGATTATGTTGCAGAAGGGGTTGAAGCAATGGTTCCTTACAAGGGAACTGTTACTGATATTCTCAAGCAACTAACTGGTGGGGTACGCTCTGGATTGAGTTATTGTGGTGCTCATACAATCACACAAATGCAAGAAAATGCAGAATTTATCAAAATGTCAAGAGCCGGATTTGCAGAAAGTCAGCCTCATGATGTTTCTTTGATGTAAAAAACATCTAAAAATCCTTAAGTTCATAATTGTTACACAAAATTCATGAAACTAGAATTACATCAAAGAGAAATTGATTCACTTGGAGATGAAAATATCGAATTAAAACTAAAAGTAAAAACAGAAGAATTAGAGAGAAAAGAATGAAACCTGTTGCTATTTTTCCATCAATTCTAGTAATGATAATTGTATGTTCAACGCTAACACCCATTTCTGCTTTATCTGGAAGCTCAACTGAATATGGTTCACTAAACATAGATCAAGATTCAGTTTCTATTTCTGAAATCACTCCTACAATAATTCAAATTTCGGGAACTGTACTTGATTATAGTTCAGGCCAGATGATATTAATTGAAATTATGAAACCTGATAATACTTTAGTTGTCCTGAAAACTCAAGCAGACAACAAAGGAATTTTTTCTACTCCTATAATTTTGGATTCTAATTGGATTGTAGGAAATTATCAACTCTTAGCAACTCATCTTAATAACGACATTGGCTCTGCATCATTTTCTATTACTTCTGTTTCTACTCAGAACATTCCAGTATTTTCAAACATAGGAAGTTTAGAGATTGATACTGAAGAAATCACCATCACCGGTAATGAGAAATCTACCGTTGAGGTAAACGGTAATATCGAGAATTATCAAAGAGGAGAACCAATAACCTTAAAGATTATTCATCCAGACGGATTAATTTCTGATGTAATAATTACTGGAAAATCTAATGGTGATTTTACAGCTCATATCACCGTTGAAGAGAATTGGAAATCTGGAAGTTTCAGTATTCTTGCATCTTATAATGAAAAGGATTTTGGCAAAGTAGATTTTCAATTAAATAAAATTCAAATTCCAACATATTTCAAGAATGTTGCTGCCTGGTGGTCTGATGGTTTAATTGAAGACTTTGAATTTGTAGATGGAATAGAATATTTGATTGCTGAGGGAATTATTGAGATTCCAAATCTATCTCAAAATTCTAGTTCTAAAAATATAATTCCAGATTGGGTTCGTCAAAATATTGGATGGTGGTCAAATGGTCTTACATCTGATACTGAACTAGTTAATTCAATACAATATATGGTAGAAAAAGGAATAATCCAAGTAAATTAGATTTAGTCTCAAATTTTTGATGTAGATAATTTTTTAAGCAGTATCCTAAACAATTCAAACATGTTGTCCAAAAGAACTATCATTGGTTTGGTAATTGGAAGTGTAATTATCGCTATTGGTGGATACTCTTTGATTTTACATATTGGAACAATCACAATCAATGAAAATTATGTTGTAGAAGTTGGCGATTCTACATTTTATACCATACCTGCACCTGCGCATACACAACAAACTATGACCATTACTGGTGATTCTTTTGATATGAAACTTGAAAGTCCTGGAGATGGATTGCAAATTCCTAACACTTCATACAAAAAGGAAGTGAGTTTGAATTGGACTCATCTGATAGACGGTGAAACAAAAATCCACATTCAAAATACTGGTAATACTGAATTGACAATTACTGGAGTTTTAGTTAGAACTTCTGATCCAATATGGTTCACTTTTGATCTTATGGTTATTACTTCTGGTATGGTGATCATTGGATTTAGTATGGGTTTTACTCTAAGAAAACCTAAGGGATTTTAGCCAAGTTTTGCAGAAGGATACGAACCTAAAACTTTCATAAACAGTGTATCGTGTTTTATTTTTTCCAACATTTCTGAAATCTTTGAATCCTCTTTATGCCCTTCAAAATCCACATAGAAATTATATTCCCATGTGTTTGTTTTTGTTGGCCTTGATTCGATCTTTGTCAGGTTGACATTGTTTTTGTGAAAATTTTCTATAATCCGAAACAATGAGCCTGGCTCATGCTTTATTGAGAAAATTATTGATGTCTTGTCATTGCCAGTAATGGGGCTGTTTGTTTTTGACAAGATTAAAAATCTGGTATAATTATTTAGGTTATTTGTAATGTTACTGGAAATTATTGGCATTTCATAAATTTCTGCTGCATTCTTACTTGCAATGCTTGCACAATTTCTTTTGTTTAGTTCTTTAACGATTTTTACACTTCCTGCAGTATCATATGATGGAATTGTCTTCATACCGTGTTCTTCGATAAATTTTCTGCACTGCCCCAAAGCTTGCGGATGTGAATAAACAGTATCTACCTCACCTAATCTGCCAATTCCAATTAAACAGTGTTCAATTCTATGATAAATCTCTCCTATTGCATTTAGATCTGTAGAATACAATAAATCATAGCTTTCACCAACGCTTCCTTCCAATGAATTCTCTACAGGTAAAATTGCGCATTCTGTTTTATCTGATGATGTATTTTCTAATACTTCGGCAAATGTGGCAAACGGAACAGTATCTATTTCATTATTAAAAAATATTCGTGCTGCTGCTTCACTGTATGCACCTCGTTCGCCTTGGAACGAAACATTTGTCATTTCTTACTCTCTCAATTTTATAAAATCGCTATTGCCGAAATTGGAAGAAAGTTTTCTTTCATCAATCCATGCACATTCTGTACATTTGATGGCGTCACGCATTGGAACAACTTTTCCACCACATTTTCTACACTTTGTAAATAAAACACCTAAATTCGGTTCGCTAATTGTTGCATGAATTGTACCATTAAGATGATTTAGAATTTTTAATGCTACTATGTCATTTACCAATGCAACATTTCTTATTCTTAGATTTCGTGTGGAGCAAACACATTCTACTTTTGATGTAGTTGGTCTTCCATTAATGTAATCAATAGAGACTGCAATCATTGATGACATTACTGCTGCGACTGTTCCAATAATTATGTCACCTACTTGAGGAATTGATAGAAGTTTTGGATGTTTAATGCTGGCAATTCGTGTTGTCTTGTCAATATCTTTTTCACCTATGGTTGCTGCTCTTACCATATCGCCATCATCAAAGGTGTTATTTCCAGCCTCATATTCTTCAATAGATGCTATTTTATCTCCTGGAAATGTTGCATTTTCAGACATGCAGAGATTTTTGTTTTTATGATTATAATTGTTTGTGGTTTGAGCCTCTTTCAGTATTTTTCACAAGTTCTGCTGATTAGGAAAAAGGAGTAATCAAAACTAATCCAGGTTCATCTGGGACAAATTTAATCATGGCAATGTCTTTATCTAATACATTATTTTGAGACTCTAATTGATCAGGAATCTGACCATTTACTGTGACTAACATTTTTGATGCAACAAATTCTTTTGGAATGTATAATATTACATATTGTGGTTTATCAATAGAAAATGAGATCATTCCAATTTCAGGAATAAATTCAAAATTCGATACAACAGCAGGGCTTCGAATGTCAATCGTTTTAGTACCTTTGATGAACTGTGGTTGGAATTTCTCTCTGTTCTCTTTTGTTAGAGGATCATCTTCATATTTCTCTGAATCTTGAATCTCTAATCGCAATCCTTCAATGCAATAATTTCTTGTGTCTGGTTCTTCAATCAGGTTGCATAGTTCTTTTCCCTTTTCAAAATCATGGCTTGTGAAAAACGCAAGTGTTGTTCCAGTAGACATGCTGCATTCTACGTAATCATTTTTTTCAAGTTGCTTTGCATTACAAAGATTAGAAATCACATCCTTAGATATTCCGTCTCTTGTAAAGACATTATCCGTATATTGCATCATAACACCTTTCACACATAAGATATCTTGATAAAACGACAAATCGTCACATGATTCTAATGAAGAGTTTAGATCATCTCCAAAATAATGAACAAACCCGTGTCCCAAACCATGAATGCAGTCCTGGTAGTTTGAAGAACCTATCAAATCATCACATATTGTTTGATATGAATTTGGAAAAGATGCTTCAGATTCGCCAATATTGTGGAAATAAGATGCTAATACTCCATGAAAGTAGCCTCCTCTACACATAGTACCATCCATTCCTTGCAGGCTTTTTGTTACATCTCTAGTCTCATCGTATGCAACATGACCTATCTCATGAGATATAAAATGACAGTCATCTACCGTACCAATTTTCGATAGTGCTATTGACAATTCTAGTGCATCCAAGTTATTTTTCTCACTCTTTACAAGTTTACCAAAAAACTGTGAATAGCAAACAAGACGTGATGTACTATCATCCATATATGCACATGTGTCTATGTCTTGAAGATATTTTGTAGCCAATATTTCTGAAGATAGTAAGGGGTTAGAATCATCAACATCCAAAATTCCATCATTGTCGTCATCCGTGTCTTTGTTTGAACCCACTCCATCAAAATCAAAATCAGCCCAATCTAGGTGATCTGTGTCAAATTGATCAAGATAATCTGATGCCATGTCATTGTCATCATTAGTATCACACTCATCACCCACTCCATCAAAATCAAAATCAGATTGATCCGAATTTACGTTTAAAGGACAATTATCAATAGAATCCATTACTCTGTCTTTATCAGTATCCGCAAATGTTGCAAATTCTGATAACAAAAAAGATACGCCAAGGGTAATTCCTACCAAAACAAGCAGGAATTTAATTTTCTTATCAACCGCAAAAGCTACCATTGGAGATGATTCGGTATGGCATTCCCTATATTTTAAATCATATGATAAAACTACTTTCTAGATATCATCTATAAACAAGAAATCATGTATCTCCTATGATAGTTGAAGTACACGATACAAGTCATTTTCTTTATGATAATCTGACAGAACTTTGGCAAATCATATATCCAGAAAAAGTTTGAAATAATCATGAAAGCTCTAGTATATGACGAGTATACCGCAGATGACGACTTTTCCAAAATCTTAAAAATTAAAGATCTCCCCTTACCTAAACCAAAATCTAATGAAGTAATTTTCAAAGTAAACGCAGCAGCATTAAACTATGATGATATTTGGGGAATGAGGGGAAAACCATTAGCTATCCCATTACCTCACATTTCTGGAACAGATGCTGCAGGTGAAGTAATTGAAGTAGGTAAGGATGTAAAAAACATCAAAGTCGGTGATAGAGTAGTCTCTCATGGAAATATGTCATGCAGAGTTTGCAAAGCATGTACTGATGGGCGAGAATATGATTGCAGAAAGCGAGCAATATGGGGTTTTGAAACAGGTCCACTTTGGGGTGGCTACTGTGAATATACTCATCTTCCAGAAGTAAATGTTGTAAAAATCCCTGACGGTGTTTCATATGATGAGGCAGCAGCTGCTTCAATGACTTTGTTAACATCATGGCATATGTTGGTGGGAAGGGCAAAAATTCAACCAGGACAGATTGTTTTGATTATGGGTGGAAGTTCAGGTGTTGGAAACTATGGAATCCAAATTGCAAAACTTTTTGGATGTACTGTAATTGCTACTGCCAGTCCTGACAAATTGGATAAACTATTGGAACTAGGAGCCGATTTTGCAGTAGATCATAGAAAAGAAGACTGGCATAAAGAAGTTAGATCAATTGCAAAAAAAATTCCAAAACAATATGGGGATGTTTCTGGAGTTGATGTGATTTTTGAGCATATTGGCGGTACTCATTGGAACAAAGAACTCACCCTGTTAAATTATGGTGGAACCATTGTCACCACTGGCGCAACCACAGGCTATGATGCAAAAACTGATCTTCGTCATATTTTCTTTAAGGGAATTAACATTTTAGGCTCTACTCAAGGAACTAGATCTGAATTAGAACAAGGTCTCTACTGGATGTCACAAGGAAAAATAAAATCTGTAATTGATTCGGTATTTCCATTGGAAGAAGCCGCAGAAGCTCACAGAAAGATGCTTACAGGTAAAGGACTATTTGGAAAAATCATTATGAGACCAAATTCTGATTAATAATGACTGATCCTAAAATAGATTCAATCTTAGATGAAGGTAATAGATTATTTTTACAAGGAAAACTAAAAGAAGCAATTATCTACTATGATGAAATTTTAAATGAAAATCCTTTGCATCTTAGCTCTCTTAACAATAAGGGATATGCTCTGAGCAAACTCAAGGATTATGAAAATGCTATGAAGTGTTATGATGCTGCATTACAAATATTCCCTGATGATCTTTCAGTCTTGATTAACAAAGTTTCATCATTTCGTAAACTGGGAAATTTTTCCAAAGCTCTATCACTTTGTGATGAAATTCTAAAAAATAATCCAAATTATAACATTGCATTATACCATAAAGAACGAATTTTATTCTCTATGGGAAAATTTGATGAGTCTATTTTATGTTGCAATAGTATATTGAATGATTATCCTAATAATGGTGATGTCTTGTTTGATAAATCCTGTAATCTTGCAATGCTTTCCAAAATAGATGAAGCACTTGATATGCTTGAGTATGCAATATCTCAAGGATTGCAATACAAAATCAAGGCTAAAAAATCCAAATCCTTTGAAAAATTATTTGATAATTCTAGATTCAACAGTATGGTAATGTGATTACAACCAATGTGGGATCTCTAGATATTCTTCAATGCTTTCGTTTCGTAAAATTTTAAGAAGCGCATTTGCTTGTGGTGAAGATAAAACTGGTTTGTCAAACTGATTATCCGTAGAGATTCTCGGGCATGCCACTTGAACAAAAGCATCTATTCCTTTAAGATTTTGTAATCTATCATTAGTAATATCTGTCAAACCAAATAACTGAACTTTCTTGCCTTCTTTCTCTAGCTCTTTTTTGATCTTTAAAGCAAACACTTTGGATAACTGTCCTTCTTTGAGTCCCACAATTACCCCAAATGTCTTTGCTTCAGCTGCTTTGTATATTGCAAGAGTTGCTTTCTTTTTTAATTTTTGAGCAAATTCGGTAATTTCTCTTACTTCATTAAAGTAAGGATCTAAAATGTATGTTGGTAAATTAGTTGATAGTGCAATTCCTGCTGCATGAAAATTACTTTGTCCTAAAAACACATAGGCATCAACTTCTTTTTTTAGTTCTGATGCAGGGTAAAACTCACAACCAAACACTTGACCGTCATTTAGTTGCCCCTTGCCTTTTCCGATTTTTACTTTGATTCCATTTTCTGTTAAAATTTTTTCAACTTTGTCTACTTGATGTAAGTGTTGGCTGTCTGTGACCAATGAAATAGTTTTTCCTTTTAATATTTCTGGGCATTTTTTTGCAACGCTGTCAAACTCTACATCATCATACGCGTCAATTAAAACAAGATTTTTTTCTAATGATTCAGTGTTAATTGTGTGTCCTATGTTGAATTGGATTTCTGCTCCAAGCACTTTGGAACCATTTGTATTGAGATCACATGTCCCCCATGTGGTATCTGCTAAAACATAAGCTGGAATTCCAAATTTCTCTGATATTTTCATGGCAGTTTCTTGAACCTGAGGCAAAATTCCATCCGGACCATTTAATGAAACTGAAGATGGATTTTTCTTCTCAATTTCTTTGAAAATTCTTTCTTCATCTATTATGATCAATTCAGCTTGGAATCTGACTTTATTAATTTAAATCAACTGAACCATCCAACAACTAAAAATGCCTTAATTATCAAAGTGAAATGTGGAAAAAGAAACCATTCTAAATATTGGGTTTGATGACACTGATTCACCCCAAGGAATGTGTACTACGTTTCTAGCCTACAAAATTGTTGATTTACTCAAAAAACAAAAAACTGAATTTCTTGATTTTCCAAGATTAATACGATTTAATCCTAACATTCCTTGGAAAACTAGAGGCAATGGAGCAGTTTCTATGAAAATTAAGACAAAAAACCCATCCAATGTTAAAAGCCAAGTCAAAAATCTTGTTTCAAAATATTCTGATGTTAAAAATGGTGCCAATCCTGGCTTGGTATTTTTTGAAAGTGAAACAATTCCATCTGATTTTATTGATTTCAGCAACTTGGCTTTGTGGAGATTAATTAATAGAAACAATGCAAAAAAATTTGCTAAAAAAAATCATCTTGAATTTTTTTACAAAGGAAACGGTCAAGGATTGGTTGGTGCAATTGGTGCAATCGGATATGATTTTCATGATCATACATTAGAGCTTTTGAGCTATCGCAAAAGATCCAAATTTGGAAAAGAAAGAAAAATTTCTCCAGACAGTGTAAAGATTATGCAGGAAAAAACTTTGCCAAATACATTTAACAGTTTTGATACGAAGAAAGGACGAGTTTTGATTACGCCACATGGACCCGATCCTGTTTTTTATGGTGTTAGAGGAGAAAATGTTGATTCACTTCTTTATGCCACTAAGATTCTAAAAAGTGAGGAAAAATTAGACGGGTACATGATATTCAAATCTAATCAAGGAACTGGAGATCATCTAAAAAATGAATTGACTTTTGAGAACATGTCACCTTATGCTTCAGGAAAAATTACTGGAATGGTGTCAAATACCCCTAAAACTGTTAAAGGAGGACATGTATTTTTTAAAATTAATTCAAATGATCATGAACTTTGGTGTGCAGTTTACAAACCAACTGGAATTACTACTATTGCTTCAAACTTGATTAAAGGAGACAAAGTCTGTGTAGGTGGCGGAGTAAGAAAAGCCTCTAAAAACTTTCCACGCATAATTAATCTTGAATTTATTGATGTCATCCACCTTGAAAAAAAACTTGTAACATCAAACCCTCTTTGCAAAAAATGTAATAAAAAGATGAAATCTAAAGGAAAGAATCAAGGATTTCAGTGTATCCGATGCGGGAAAAAAGCTTTGAGTAAGACTAGCAATGAAGTTTCAAGAAAAATCCAAAAAAAATTGTATATTCCAAAAATGTCTGCCCATAGGCATCTTACAAGACCATCACAACGAGTGGGATTAATCAACAAATCCACAAAATTTGACGAATCTCAATTATGGTTTTGTGTTTATAGAAACTATAGCGGGGAGTAGATTTGAACTACTGAACTGCGGGTTATGAGCCCGCCGGGATGACCTAGCCCTAATTAGTCTGGCTTCCCCACCCCGCTGAACATAAAAGAAGTCCAGCCGTATATACGCTTTATTAAAATCTTGAAAGTAATTAATAGGATTTGAAAAGGTAATCTTTTTGTGGATAAAAAAATCCAAATCATTGCAATAGTTGGAGCTATAATATTTTCAGTATTGGTTTTAACGTCACCATCTGATCCTATACCTTTACCAAAACCAATTTCTAATTCTCAAAATGATTTTGTTGTTATTTTAGCTGAAAAACTTGACAAACCTCGTGCAATTGCAGTTTATGAAAATAGAATTTTTGTTACAGAAAAAGATGGATTAATTAGAGTAGTTCAAGATGGAAATCTGTTAGAATCACCACTGGCTGCATTTCGTCCAGCTAATGTGTTTGATGGAGGATTACTAGGAATTGCACTTCATCCAAATTTTCCA
The DNA here is from genome assembly GCF_025699125.1 of Nitrosopumilus sp. NCBI lineage: Archaea > Thermoproteati > Nitrososphaerota > Nitrososphaeria > Nitrosopumilales > Nitrosopumilaceae > Nitrosopumilus > Candidatus Nitrosopumilus sp. Next base: position 254,571 of record NZ_JAILWC010000003.1, read on the forward strand.
AATAATCATTTCCTCTATGTATTTTTAACATATGAAGAGGACGGAGAATTGTGGAATAAAATTATTCGAATAACTGAATCAGAAAACAAACTACAAGATGCTGAAACCATACTTGATAAAATCCCTGGCTCTTCATTTACAAATGGCGGTTTTATAAAATTTGGACCCGATGAAAAATTATACGTTGGCACTGGCACGATTTCTGATGCATCTCATCTTCCCCAGGATCTTAATTCTTTGTCTGGAAAAATATTAAGACTAAATGATGATGGAACAATTCCTGATGATAATCCGTTTTCAGATTCGCCAGTTTATTCCTTGGGACACAGAAATCCTCAAGGGATGACTTGGGATGATAAAGGAAATCTGTATGTATCTGAATTCGGACCTGAAAAAAATGATGAGATCAATATGATCAAAGCCGGAAAAAACTATGGATGGCCTGAGCAAGAATGCTCAGGTGATGTAAATTTTGAAGATGCCGTTCTTTGTTATGATCCAAGCATAGAGCCTGGTGGAATCCTGTTTTACACTGGAGATAAACTTGATTTTGAGTTTCCATTTATTATGGCATCTATGAGATCTGCCAATCTTTATCAGGTTGATTTTGAGGAAGGGTTGAGCTCACAAAAATCTATTCTTAGCGGAATTGGAAGAGTTCGCGATGTTGTAGAGGGCGATGATGGGAGTCTTTATGTAATTACTTCAAATACTGATGGAAAAGGTTTTCCAGATAGAACGGATGATAAATTGTTAAGGATACTAAAATAAAATGGCAGACTCGTCAATCTCAAAATTATTTGAAAAGTCAAGAAAAGAAAGACTGGACATCGTTGCAAATTTTGCAAATCTTTCTAATGATGAAATTAAAATTTTAGAAAATGAAAACGGTGGGATTTCATTTGATAAAGCAGATAAAATGGTTGAAAATGCTATTGGAACATTTTCATTGCCATTAGGTATTGCAACAAATTTCAAGATTAATGGCAAAGATTACATTATTCCAATGGTAATAGAAGAACCATCTGTAATTGCAGCAGCTTCCAAGGGAGCAAAAGTTGCACGAATTAAAGGTGGATTTGAAGTTTCAGCAATTGAATCATACAGTATTGGTCAAATACAAGTTTTAGATGTTGATATTCCAACAGCAATCAAGCAAATTGAAAATTCATCAGATGAAATTTTAAAATTAGCAAATTCCAAAAGTAACACGTTGTCTAAAATGGGAAAGGGCGCAAAAGAGATTTCATGTAAAGAAATTGATACACCATCTGGAAAAATGCTCATTGTTGAACTCTTAATTGATGTTGGAGATGCAATGGGTGCAAACGTTACAAATACGATGTGCGAAGCTGTTTCACCATTAATTGAAAATATTTCGGGAGGAAGAACATTGCTTCGTATTCTATCAAACTATTCTACTAGAAGAATTGCAAAAGCCCGAGCAATATTTGAAAAGGATGCAGTTGGAGGAGAAGAAGTAGTTGACAATATTATTTTGGCATATGAATTTGCTGACAATGATGTGTATAGAGCAGTTACTCATAACAAAGGAATCATGAATGGAATTGTTGCAGTTGCAAATGCAGTTGGTCAAGACAGCAGAGCCATTGAGGCTGCCGCAAATGCGTATGCTGCTGAATCTGGAAGATATCGTTCCCTTAGTAAGTGGAGTAAAGATGATGAGGGAAATTTAATTGGAACTTTGGAGATTCCACTATCTGTTGGAATAGTTGGTGGAATAGCAAATGTCCATCCTGTGGCAAAGGTTTGCACCAAAATTCTAGGTGTTTCATCAGCACAAGAACTTGCATGTATAATTACTGCTACAGGATTGGCTCAAAATTATAGTGCCATCCGTGCTCTTTCAACTGAAGGAATTCAGAAAGGTCACATGCGTCTTCATGCTAGGAATCTTGCAGCTGCTGTGGGAGCTACTACTGAACAAATTGATGATATTGTTCAAAAAATGATTCAAGAAAAGAAAATTTCACTTGATAGGGCTAAAGAGTTACTTGAGCAAATTTAAACATGAGATTATATAGATAAAAAATGAAAAAATTGAAAATGTCTGAAGTAAAATTTGCAATTCCTAAAGGAAGTTTGGAAGAGGCCACTTTCAAATTATTAGAAAGATCTTGGACTAAAGTTAATCGAAAGAGTAGAACTTATCGAGTATATCTGGATGATCCAAGTATAATTGTCAAGATGCTTCGTCCACAAGAGATCCCAACTATGGTGGCAGAAGGACTGTATGATGTAGGCATTACTGGTAAGGATTGGGTTGGAGAGACAAATTCTGATGTTGAAGCTATTTTGGATTTAGAATATGGAAAAATCAGACTGGTGATAGCTTTTCCAGACAAATATAATTACAAAAATCTTGATGAGATGATTGCAGATTACGGAAAAAAGAAAAAGACACTTCGTATATCTTCAGAATATCTTACTACAGCTTCAAAATTTCTAAAACAATCAAAATCATATAAAAAATATCATGGCTCCAAAGATCCACTTATCGTAACACCCTGGGTCAGATTGGGAACAAACAAAAGCGTCCAAATTCATTTGTCCTTTGGTGCAACTGAGGCAAAGCCTCCTGAAGACGTAGATGCTATAATGGATGTAACTGAAACCGGAACAACATTAAAACAAAATAAATTGAAAATTGTAGATGAAGTTCTTACATCTACTGCACACTTGATTGTAAACAAAAACTCGCTAAAGGATCCCAAAAAACGTGAAAAAATATTTGATATCGTCACTCTTATGAGAGGTGCTGTTCATGGCAGAAAGTATTTGCACATTTACCTGAATGTCGAGGAAAAAAATCTAAAGAAACTTTTAGCTGAAATGCCATCTCTAAAGAGACCTACTGTTAGTCCACTAAGCGAAGAGGGATGGTTTGGAATAAACACTGTAATTAAAAAAGAGGAATTCCACAAACTCATTCCTAAACTCAGAAAGATTGCTCAAGGTCTTGTGGTTCATGAACCACGACAAATTCTTGAGCTCGAGGAGATCAAGCGTGATGAAGAAAATTGATGAGAATAATCAAAGTATCTAATGTTGAAAAATTTGCATCTAAAATTATTCCAAAACATCCTCAAAAAAATAAATCCATAATTGAATCCATTTTAAAAGATGTGAAAAAAAATGGCGATAAAGCAATAAGAAAATATGAAAAAAAATTCAGCAAGGCAAAAATCACTTCTTTACGTTTGTCTCATGTTGAAATAAAAAATGCATATTCTAAAGTGTCAAAATCTGAACTTGATGCAATTCGTTTAGCAAAAACTAGACTTGAAAAAACAGAAAAATCAATTAAATCACTATTAAAAAATAAAACAATCAATAATGATGGAATAAAAATAACCAAAAAATTCATTCCAATACAGAGTGCTGGATGTTATGTTCCTGGAGGTTTGGCACGATATCCAAGTTCTGCTATAATGTCTATAGTTCCAGCTAAAGTTGCCGGAGTGCCAAGAATTGCAGTGGTATCACCACCAAACTCTGATGGTACAATTGATCCACTGACAATTGTTGCAGCAGACATTTGTGGTGCAAATGAGATATACAAAACAGGCGGTGTACAAGCAATTGCTGCACTATCGTTTGGAACAAAAACAATACCCAAAGTTGATAAGATAGTTGGTCCAGGAGGTGCATTTGTAACTGGTGCAAAATTTCTTGCAAGTGATCAAACTGGAATTGACATGCTTGCAGGTCCTACTGAATTAGGAATTATTGCAGATAATTCAGCAAATCCAAAATTTGTTGCATTGGATTTAATCTCACAAGCAGAGCACAGTAGTGATACTTTTTGCTATCTTATTACTACTTCAGAAAAACTTGCAAAATCAGTAAATAATATGATTTCTGAATTGCTCTCAAAAATTCAAAGAACAAATCTTGTAAAATCAAGTCTGAAAAATAACGGCTTTATTGCAATTTGTAAGACTACATCTGAAATGATAAAACTTGCAAATATACTTGCACCTGAACATCTACAAATAATGGCAAAAAACCCATCATCAATTTCCTCCCAAATTACCTCTTCTGGCCTGGTTTTACTTGGGAATAATTCTCCATCTTCTGCAAGTGACTATATTTTAGGCTCAAATCACATTCTTCCTACCAATGGATTTGGAAAAATCCGCGGTTCCCTTTCAGTTTTGGATTTTATTAAAACCAACACTGAGGTTAACTGCTCAAAGTCCTCATTGCCAAAACTTTCAAAACATTTAGAGATATTAACTAAAGCTGAAGGACTTTTCAATCACTATGAATCAGTTAGAGGTAGGTTAGAATGAAAAAAAACTGGTTTGATGAAAAAATAAAAAAATTCTCTTTGATTGGTGGTTACAAAAAACCTGAACTTCTTAAAGATGCTGTAAAGCTTGATTCAAATGAAAATTATGTAATTCCAAAACAATTTCAAAATGACATTCTTTTGTCTGCAAAAAAAAGCTCTGATATAAGAGAATATCCACTTGGTGGGGTAGAACGATTAATTGATATGATATCCAAATTCATCAAAGTACCTTCTTCGATGATTGGAGTAGGAAATGGCTCTGATCAAATTTTGGATTTGATACTTTCTAATTTTGCATCAAAAGAAACCAAAGTTCTTACATCAAATCCTACATTTGGATTTTTTGAAGAACGCTGTAAATTATATTCAATTCCATTAATTGCAATTCCATTTTCAAACTCAATGAAATTAGACATTAAAGATTTCATGAAACAATCTAAAGATGCAGATATACTTTACCTAGACTCTCCAAATAACCCGACTGGATTTCAATTCTCAAAAAATGACTTGACTAAACTCGTTAAATCTTTTGAGGGTCTTGTGATAATTGATGAGGCATATGGGGAATTTGGTGATTATTCTCTTGCAAACATGGTAAAAACTCAGGAAAACTTGATTGTAGTGCAAACTCTTTCAAAATCATTTGGTTTAGCTGGACTACGATTGGGATATTTTATTGCAAATAAGAAATTCACTGATACTTTTATGACTGTACTACAATATCCTTATCCTCTAAGTACAATTACAATTGAATCCGGAATTTCTGCTTTAGAAAAATCTGATCTCATGAAAGATGCAGCGGACAATATCAAAACCGAAAGGAAAAGAATTATTGAAACTTTACAAAAATATGATTCCTTTGAAGTCTTTGATTCCAAGGCTAATTTTGTGCTTTTTGATGCTCATGGTTCCTACAAGCGTGTATTTGCAGCACTTGCAGAACAGGGAATCTCAATTCGTAAACTGGGAAAAATTGGAAGTCATGAAGGGTGTCTTCGAGTTACAATAGGTACCAAAGAGATGAACTCAAAATTCTTGCTGGCAATTCGTGATTTATTGGGATGACTCTGATAAAAAAATTTGATGGAATTTATTTTGATGATTCAAGCATTGACTTACTTGATGGAATAGATGCTGTGATCTTTGATTGTGATGGTGTTTTAATTGATATTACAAAATCATACGATTTGGCAATAATTAAAACCACTAAATACATTTTAGAGACTTTTGCAAAAATTAATGACTCTGTAGATGTGGATTTTAAAATAATTGACGGGTTCAAATCCACTGGTGGATTCAATGATGAGGTTGATCTCACATATGCTGCAATAATTTCCCTAATTGCAGCAAAAAAATTACAAAAAGATCCATATGATTTTATTTTTGATGTGATAAAAAATGCTGATTCTACAGGTATTGAATCAGTAGAAAAATATTTGGATGCTCTAACTGATATCTCTGAGATTAAAAAACAATTATCTTATCCCGGCTCACATCATGAAAATATTTTGTATCAAAACTTTGATCAAATTTTTTACGGGCCAGAATTATATGAAAAATTATTTGCCAAGTCTTCAAAATTTAGTTCTCCGGGTCTAATTGAACAGGATGATGTTATTTTAAATGATGAATTGCTTGAAAAACTACAAAATAAATTCAATTCAAAAATTGCAATGGTTACTGGAAGAGGAAAAGAATCTGTAAGTTATTCATTAAAAGAATTAATAAATAAATTTGATTTGAAAAATTCAGCATTTTTGGAGGATGAACCAAGAGAACTTGCAAAACCAAATCCTAAATCTCTTTTAGATTCAATTAGTGGCATGAATAGCATTTCTACATTATATGTTGGGGATTCAATGGAAGATTTCATCATGGCAAAAAAGGCCACTGACTTGGGACACAAAACTATTTTTTGTGGAATTATAGGGACTAGCAAAACTCCTAAAGAAAAACTTGAATTATTTGAGAGAAATGGCGCCATCTTGGTATTGGACTCGATTAATTTCCTTCCAAAGGTATTAAATTTAGAATAAAGCAAAATCTATAGTCTGAGAAAATATGGTTATTAGAAAAGCAACAATCAAACGAAATACCAAAGAAACCAGCGTACAAGTATCTGTAAATGTTGATGGAACCGGTAAAACAAACATCAAAACTGGCATTAATTTTCTTGATCATCTGATTGTATCTTTTGGAAAGCATGGAATGATGGATTTGAAAATCAATGCAAAATCTAATGATGGAATTGAACACCATCTAATTGAAGATACTGCAATTACTCTGGGACAAGCAATAGACAAAGCACTAGGATCCAGAAAAGGAATTACAAGATTTAGCTATGCATCAGTTCCAATGGATGAATCGCTGGCTGAAGCTTCAATTGATTTGATAAAGCGACCATTTTGGAAATTAACTCTATTAATTAAGCGAAATAAAATTGAAGATGTTTCAAAAGAAGATCTTGAACATTTTTTCCAATCATTACTTCAAAATCTGAATAGCTGTATTCACCTTACTGTAAAGTATGGGGATAATGATCACCACAAAGTTGAAGCTGCCATAAAGTCACTTGCAGTTGCTTTTAGATATGCATCTTTAATGGATAAAAAACAAAAAGGAATTCCAAGTACAAAAGGTTCAATGTAATGGTCAGTGTGGCAATCTTTGATTATGGTGCTGGAAATATTTTCAGCTTAAAAAACTCGTTAGAAAAAGCAGGAGCTACTGTTGATGTAATTGCAAACTTTGATGAGTCTAACAAATATTCTGGCCTCTTACTTCCTGGTGTTGGAAACTTTGATCCTGCAATTAACAGCATCAGAAATTACTCTAAAACTGAATTTCAAGACTATGTGGGAGAGATGCCAGTACTGGGAATCTGTCTTGGTATGGAGATGTTTTTTGAAAAAAGCGAAGAAGGAAAAGAGAAGGGACTCAATGTAATTGACGGTGAAGTGATTGTACTTCCCCCAACTCTTAAAGTCCCTCATATGGGATGGAATGATCTTGAAATCAAAAAACCGGGAAAACTTCTTGAAGGTATTGATGATGGCTCATGGGTTTATTTTGTTCACTCTTACAGAGTAAAACCAATCTCTGATAATGTAATTACAGCAGTGTCTGATTATGGAATAAAGGTTCCAGCAGTAGTTGAGAAAGATAATTTCATTGGTACCCAATTTCATCCAGAAAAATCAAGTGCTGTTGGAAAGATAATGATTAAGAATTTTCTTGATGTGTGCAAAAAATGAAAATTATTCCTGCAATTGACTTGATGGATGGGCAAGTAGTTCGGCTATACAAGGGTGATCCAAATCAAAAAACTGTGTATAGTGACGATCCTGTAGAAATTGCAAAAAAATGGGAATCAAATGGAGCTGATATGCTGCATATAGTGGATTTGGATGCAACTTTGGGATTGGGTTCCAACATTTCTATCATTAAGAAAATTTTAGAGCAAGTTACAATTCCAGTTGAAGTAGCTGGTGGTCTGAGAGATGAATCACTAATTTTAGATGTTATCAAAATATGTGATAGAGTAGTAATTGGAACTTTGGCCTTTAAAGACAAGGCATTGTTAAAAAAATTACTCTTATCTTTGGGTCCTGAAAAAATTGTAATATCAGTTGATCACAAAGATGGTGAAATTGTTATTCATGGATGGCAGGATAGAATTGGAATCAAACTAATTGATTCAATCAAAGAATTTCTTGAAATAGGATTTACTGAATTTTTACTAACAAATGTAAGTCGTGATGGAACTCTGGAAGGCCCTGACTTGGAATTTTTAGAGCAAGCATGCAATCTTGAGAATACCAATGTAATTGCCAGCGGTGGAATCTCAAATGTCAATGATGTTAAAGATGTTAAAGGAAAAAATCCATATGGAGTAATATTGGGAAAGGCTCTTTATGAAAATAAAATTTCAATAGAGGAGGCAAAGAGAATAGCATGACTTTAACAAAAAGAATAATCCCGTGTCTTGATGTAAAAAATGGCAGAGTGGTAAAGGGCCTTCATTTTGAATCGATAAAGGATGCAGGAGATCCTGTGGAATTAGCTAAAAAATACAGTGATGAGGGTGCTGATGAATTGGTATTTTTAGACATTACTGCATCTGATGAACAAAGAGAGACAATCAAAGATTTAGTTAGAAAAGTTGCATCCGTAATTGATATCCCCTTTACTGTTGGTGGCGGTGTCAAATCATTAGATGATGCAAGAAACATTTTACTTAATGGTGCTGACAAAGTCGGTATCAATACTGGCGCAATAAAAAATCCGCAAATAATTACTGAATTAATGGAATTGTTTGGCAGGCAATGTGTTGTAGTTGCAATTGATGCCAAAAGAAATTATGAACTAAAAGATGGTACAACTGTTTTTTCTGAAAACGGGAAATCTTTTTGGTATGAGGTTTTCATTTATGGCGGAAAAAAAGAAACTGGAATTGATGTAATCCAATGGGCAAAAAAAGTAGATAAACTAGGTGCTGGAGAGATTCTACTTACCAGCATTGATAGAGATGGAACAAAAGATGGCTATGATATTTTATTGACAAAATCAATTGTTGATTCTGTATCTATTCCCGTGATTGCATCAGGTGGTTGCGGAAAACCATCTGATATGGTTGATGTGTTTGAAAAATCAAATGTTGATGCCACATTGGCTGCGTCCATTTTTCACTATGAAACTCATGGAGTAAAAGGTGTCAAAACATACCTAAAAGAAAAAGAAATTCCTGTAAGGTTATAAAACCTGTTATTAATTTTGAAACATGCAAAAATCTATCGATGATATCGATTTTGAAAAAAGCGGAGGTCTAGTTCCAGTAATTGTTCAGGATATAATTACAAAAGATGTTTTGACTCTGGCATATGCAAACAAAGAATCACTTGAACTTGCAAAAAAAACAGGAAACTCTTGGTTTTGGAGCCGCTCAAGAAACAAACTCTGGATGAAAGGAGAGGAATCAGGTAATACTCAAAAAATTAAAGAAATTCTAGTTGATTGCGATTCTGATGCAATTATTTATCTTGTAGAGCCGTCAGGTCCAGCTTGTCATTTGGGTGAAAAAGTATGCTTTCATAATACTTTAGAAAAATAAACTAGCATACTGATTCATAACTATCTTCCTCACCTGGAAGAACATCTTCGGTAATTTTAAATTCTAAATTTGGATATTCTGTACCTCTGAACACCACTCTCCAATCGCCAACGAAATCATCTACAGAACAATATCCTTTACTTTTTGATAGCTGAGGTTCAAGATAATAATTGAATGCTGGTCTTTCAGCACCGTCAAATGGAATAGTCCAATAAACAGAGTAATGACTGCTGTTTAATGGTCTGAGAAAAACTATCTGCCCTTTTTCATCATAACTAATTCCGTTAATCCTTAGAAAAATTTTCTCACCTAAAACATATTCACTACGATCAATTTGAAATGGTCCTGATGTAAGCCATTCTCTCTCTTTTGGCGAATATTCGTTTTCTAAATTGATTTTTTCTATCTCATCTAATTTCTCTTGGACTTCGGCATTCTCTTCAATTGGAACTAGTTCCTTATCCATTACATCCTCAACTTCCATTGGTATTGATTCTTCATTCTGATTCATAATTACCATCATTGCAACTATCATTGTAACTATTAGTAATCCCGATCCAACCAAAATTCCGATCTTTGCAATATTTTTCAATGATAGGAATTTTGTGAAAATATCTAAAAACCTTCCTCATAATTGAGAAATTTCAATAATCTCTTCTTTTAAGAGGTTTTTTCATGTTTTGGCACTTTTTATCAATTTTTTTATATTTGAATAAAAAATTTTTCATTATATTTTTATTGAATAGAATTAAGTATTACTTAACTTGATATTAGGATTTTTTATCTATGTTCTGCGAGGAAAAACTGATCTTGACTAAAACATCATTGCAATGCAGAGAATGCAAAAAAGACTATGAAAACGCTTTCAAGTATATCTGTGATGAGTGTTTTGGACCCCTTGATGTAAAATACGACTTTCCTGCACTCACTAGAAATACATTTTCAAATCGTGAACATACCTATTGGCGATATTTTGAATTACTGCCTGTAGAGAATAAATCAAATATTGTCAGCATTGGCGCTGGCATGACTCCTCTAATTAAGGCTGACAATCTTGGAAAAAAATTAGGTCTAAACAATCTTTACATCAAGAACGATTCTGTAAATCCTACATTTTCATTCAAAGACAGACCTGCAGGAGTTGCAGTGTCAAAAGCAAAAGAATTTGGATTGTCTGCTGTTGGTTGCGCGTCTACTGGTAATCTGGCGTCAGCTACTGCAGCACATGCAGCAAAAGCTAGAATGCCTTGCCATGTATTTGCTCCAAGTAACATTGAGATGGCAAAAATTACACAGGCGTTATCTTATGGTGCTAACTATATCGCGGTTGATGGAACATACGATGATGCAAACAGAATTGCTGCACAAATTGGTGACAGCAAAGGAATTGGAATAGTAAATATTAACATGCGTTCTCATTATGTGGAAGGGTCTAAAACATTTGCATTTGAAGTTGCAGAACAACTTGATTGGCAAGTACCGGATCAAGTTATAATTCCAGTAGGAAGTGGTGCAATGCTTAATGCTATTTGTAAAGGATTTGAGGAACTACAAACTGTTTCATTAATTAATGATGTATCTAACATGCACATGATTGCAGCACAACCACATGGATGCGCACCTATAGTTGATGCATTTAAGAAAAATTCCAAAGAAGTAATTCCAGTTGAGAATCCTGACACCATTGCAAAAAGTCTAGCTATTGGTGATCCTGGTGACGGCAGATATGTTCTAAAACGTCTTTCACAGTACAATGGATTTGCAGAAGAATGTAACAACAAGGAAATACTTGATGCGATTTTATTGCTTGCACAGACTGAAGGAATATTCACAGAGCCTGCAGGCGGTGTCTCAATCTCGGTTCTCCAAAAAATGGTAGAACAAGGAAAGATTGATGCAAATGACAAAGTAGTATGTTACGTAACTGGCAATGGTCTCAAGGCAACAGAATCAATCATGGAAGTTTTGAAAAAGCCTGACGTAATGAAAGCAGACATATCAGAAATTTCGGCGGTAGTAAACTAGTGGCAAACATCACATTTACAATACCTTCAGTTTTGAACCAAAGCGGAGGGGAGAAAAAGACTGAGATTTCAGCTGATTCCCTTACTGATGCCTTTGCCAAAATTTCAGAATTAATGGGTGATGACTTTAAGAGAAGAGTTTTGGAGGGTGATGGCACCCCACGCTCATTGATTAATATCTACATCAATGGAAAGAATGCAAAATTCTCTAGCGGCATGGACACTTTACTAAAAGACGGTGATGAAGTTTACATTTTGCCTGCAGTAGCTGGTGGTTCAGAAGAACTATCTGCAAAAGAGCTTGATAGATTTTCACGACAAGTAATGCTTGAAGAGATTGGCTACAATGGACAACTAAAACTAAAAAATTCCAAAGTCTGTGTTGTTGGGGTTGGCGGTTTGGGAAATCCAATTACGTCAAGGTTGGCTGCAATGGGGGTTGGAACTCTGAGAATTGTTGACAGAGATGTAATTGAATTATCAAATTTGCACAGACAAACAATGTTTGATGAGGATGATGTTGGCCAAATCAAAGTTGAAGTAGCTGCAAAAAAATTACAGAAACTAAATCCTGATTGTAACATAGAGGCATTAGCAGTATCTGTTAATGATTACACTGCACTTGAAGTAGTTGAAGGGTGTGATGTTGTAATTGATGCACTTGATAGTGTCAATGCAAGATATGCGTTAAACAAAGCATGTGTGAAATTTGGAATTCCGTTTGTAACAGGAGCTGCAGTTGGGGTTTCAGGACAAGCATTTACTATTCTACCAAAAGAATCCGCATGTTATTTCTGTATGTTCCCTGATCTAAATGAGGATACAATGCCGACATGTAGTATTGAGGGTGTTCATCCATCAATACTGTCTATAGTTGGTGGAATAGAAGTTGCAGAAGCTGTAAAAATTATTATTGGGAAAAAACCAAGTCTGTCTGAAAAAATACTTCACATTGATTTGGAAAACCTTGACTTTAACAGTGTCAGAACATTTCGAGCTGAGGAATGTCCAATTTGCGGAACAGGAAAACTTGAAGTCATTCCTAAAGAAGAATTAATCTTGGAAGAACTGTGTGGCAGAAACAGGGGAAAGCGAACATACTCTATTACTCCAACTGAAACATTTGATCTTGATGTAAATAATGTAACTGGCATTGCAAAAGAGAAAGGATTCCTTGTAGAAAATCAGGGAAACTTGGGATTGTCAATGAGAACTAATGAATTGTCTGTAAGTTTTATGAAGAAGGGATCGGCAGTTATTGTTGGTCCAAAAGATGAGGCAGAAGCTATTGCATTATACAAAAGCCTCTTAGGAAGAGAGATCAAGGCATAATCTAGGCTGTAAAATTTACATAAATAATTAGAAATAAATGAAATATCTAAAGATCATTTTATTAATTTAAGAATAAATATCATGTATGTATTCAAATGTTATAGAAAATTCATAAAATTTTAAAATATTGTAAAATAATCCCAAGATCTGTTCATATTGTGGACAAATTGTCCATTAGGCTTAAATACAAACTTTAAAGAAAAATGCTAATAACATGAATAACGAAATAGGACGTAAAATAACTAGTCTTACATTAATGACAATTATGTTAGCCGGTGGTTTGACATTTGCTGCTCCATCTATGATGCCAGTAGCATTTGCAGCCAACGCTAACCTATTTGTTTCCGCAGAAAACTCACAGTTTGATAACTACATGTCAGGACCTCAAGTAATTGAGGTCGTCGTAATTGATTCAGACATTAATGATACAGATGAGGCAAAAGGTGAACCAGACGTTACAGTTAACGGCAAGGATCTTAGAATGGTTCAAGCAGTTGATGGTAACTGGTATGGTTACTTTGCAGACAGAGATATGGCCCAAATCGCAGACTCTACTGCTACCATCACAGGTGGTGCAGCAGGAAATGGTCTTGACTTTGGTACATTATGTACTGCTGCATCCGGAGAAACAGTTCTTGGATTCTCAGTTGCACAAACAGTAGGAGTTGCTGTACCACACACAGGTAATGGAGGGCAGAATGGTACCTCTACAGGTGGTGATATTACAGGAATATGTACAGCAGCAACAACTGGTGTTGCTAATGGCACAATTAATGTTGTCAGAGAAGCAAAAGATCCAAATACCAACAGCAATGTTGACATAGGCCAAATTGGTCTAACAGGTTCTGTTAACTGGCCTTTCATCCAACTCTATCAATTCAACCCAACTGGTAATATTGTCGTACAGTACAACAAAGGTGGTGGTGCTCAATCAACAACACTCACATTTGATTCTGTTGATCAATTTGCCGGTGTAAGTTTAGATAGAGCAGTGTATCCTCGACTATCTCAGGTGCATGCCACAATCACTGATTTGTGGTTAAACATTGACCCAACCGATGAAGATTCATGGACATTCGGAACAAACTCCGCCAACAGTACATCTGTTGGATCATACTACCAAGTTTTCAATGAAAACGGTGGTGATGGTGGTGATGCAATCAACATCGGTGGCACTTTAGATAGTTTGATGTGTGAAGACAACTGTAGATTGTTAGTAAATGTCAATGTACAAGGTGCAGCCAACAAAGTTCTGACAATTCAGGACAATGGTGACTCACAAATTACTGTTTTAACTACTAACGATGCTTCAACAGCAAGCGTAGATGGTGAAACAGATGTACTAGGACGTACTTCAGTCCCAGTTACAATTGTCGAACAGGGCCCAAACAGCGGTGTATTTGGTACATATGATGAATCAGATACATCCGTATTGAAAATTACTAGCAATGCAGCAAGGGGAACCTCTGCATCTATTGATTACAATGAAAGCCCAGTGACAGTTCTTGTGGGATTCAGCTTTGCAACAGTCGATATACAGCCAACAGATGACGAATGGACCTCTGGTGAAGAGATCCCAGTAATCATCGTAGATGGTGATGCTAACAAAAACAGTAGAGCAGATGAAGACTTGGACTTGTTTAATCCAGACGTTGTAGTGATTCCAGCCTTAACAACTGGTGATCCATTTACAATTGGTGAAGCAGGTCTAACCGCTGCACAAGCACTCTTCATTAACTACTCTGCTGCAACTGTAAATCCTGATAGTACTCTGCAATTATCTGGTGGTGTTACAAACTTAACATCCTCAGTAACTGTAGACAAGTTCAGTGAGAGAGCAATCTTGACTCAAACTGCACAAACAGGAGGTTCTACAGGTGTTAACGCAACTGTTATCGACTTTAATACGACATTTGATGAGTTAAAGAATACAATCCGCGACACAACAAGCTCAACTTTCCATGGATTCAACTTCCTTAACATTGATGTTAGAAGTTTGCAATCATCTGGTGTGGTAGATGTTTACTTGCTAAACAGTACTGACCAGATCATCAACTCTACAGGTAGACTTGATGATGCAACCCTCAAAGCATTCAAAATCGGGGAGGATGTTAGTGTACAAAGCATTAACAGATTATCCGATACTGTTAACAATGAACTCTTTGATACATGGACAGGCACAAGTCAAATTGGTATGTTGATCACTTTGAATAATTCAAATTCAGGTCAAACACCAAACATTGACACAACTGATGCTATTGTTGCAGACTTCTTCTCATTTGGTTTCATCGATGATGGTTATCAGGCAGACGAAAGAATTGCTAACCAACTCATCAGAATTGAAGCTGAAGAAACAGGTGATAATACAAGTACCTTTGAAGGTAGCTTGGAATATATCATGATCAACCAACTTAACATATTAGACGTATCCACATATACAGGCCTATCTACAATTGCCAATGACCCAAGTTTCATTGTAATTGAAGATTTGACTGATGAGGATTCACCAAGAGTCAACTATAACGACAGAGGTGCAGACGGCGTTGTTACTCAAGTTGCAGATCAAGAAGAAGCTCCATCTCATTCAGGTGTAGTATCATTTGACCAAAGCTCATACAAGAACGCTGACACAGTTACAATTACATTAGAAGACTTAGATCTTAACGTAGATTCTGACCTTATTGATATCTTTACAGTAGTCACCAATGTTGGTGATCCAGTTAGAGACCAAGTTGGTTCTGGTACATTCAGTACCACATCAGCATTAAACAATGGTACATCCATTGAACTCTCAAATGGTGACCAATTAGGAAGATTACTTGATGTCACATTTGATGATGAATTATGGACAGCAGCCAACAGTTGTGGATTAGATTCCTCAATTGATGCTGGTTTAGCGGCAACTGGTTTCACACTAATTGAAACTGGTGTCGAAACCGGTGTCTTTGTTGGTAACTTCCAAATCCCAGGAGCATGGTGTAGATCAGGTGCAACAACATCTGAATCTGTCACCGGTCTTGACATTGAAGTCAACTATGTTGACTTTAGAGACGCATCTGGTGAAATCATCGAAGTTGGCGACTCCGCAGGAGTTCGTGCAAATACAGGTTCAGTTAGTCTAGACAGAACAGTCTATCCAGTACCATTTGGTACCCCGGCTAGATATGACACCAATACATCCAATTCCCCAAGTAGTAGATCATTGTTCCCAATCCACCAAACTGGAATGGATTCAACAACTGGTCTAGGAACAGGTGAATTCCTTGAAAAGGGTGGTCTGACTATCCACGTTAGAGTTAACGATCCAGACTTTGATACTTCCGCAAGTGGTGAGGATATCATTGCATCAAACTCCACAGCAGGCGTAGGACCTGTCAAGCTCTCTATTATTAGAGGTGCTAGCACAGTAATCTTGGGTCACGCAGGTGGACCTGCCGCATTAGCCGGTACAATTGACACTGATAATTCAGACGTCAAGAAGACCAGACAATTCGGTCCAATGGTTGAAATCGCACCAGATGCAGGAATATTCGAGTCTGATATCTTAATTAGATACACTGATGGTCCAGCAAGTACCACATGTCCAGTTACTAATAACTTTATACCAATTAACGGCGCAGTCGATAATGGTGATAATTCAGTAACTGACAGATTTGACAAAGCCGCAAGCACCGGTAATTATTGTATCCTACAAGGAGATATTCTCCAAGTAGAATACACTGATCCAGCTGATGCTTCCGGTGATGAAAATACTGTAACGGACTCTGCTACTTTTGACCTAAGAAACGGTGTATTGCAATCTGACAAATCTGTGTATATTATCGGCTCTGACATGATCTTGACCCTCATTGAGCCAGACCTTGATCTGGACAATGACCAGGCTGAGACATATGACTTGGACTTAATCGAATGGGACTCTGATGCAGCCACAATTACCATGGGTAATAAAGGTGGTTCAGCATCTAATAACGGAGCCGCATTTGACCCAGAACCACTTAACTTTAGAGAAACAGGTGACTCTACTGGTATCTTCCAGATAGTCGTCGAGATTCCTAACGCCTTAGGTGGTGACAACTTAGAAAGAGGAGAAGAAATTGTCCTCGAGTATACTGACTGGGGTCCATCAGGAGCTGATTATGTTGGTAACGAAGATGAAGATGTCAACTTGACAATATTCACTTCAAACTTTGGCGCAACCATAGAACTTGACCAAAAAGTTTACACATGGACTGATAAAGTATACATCACTGTTGTCGCACCAGATCACAACTTTGATAGTAACTTAGTTGACGAAATCGGTGATACCGATTCTGACCCAATTAAAATTGCTACCAGAGGACATGATATTGACAATTACAAACTTGTCGAAACTGGTACTGACACTGGCATCTTCACTGGTGAAGTAATCCTTACAGGATTCTTACACGATGCAGATGGCATTACAGGCGATGATACTAATCCAACAACCTCCGCTGATGGCTCAGGGCCAACAGACGGATTCCTAGAAACTGATGATGATGACGGACTTACAGTCTCCTTTGAATTCTCAGAGGATGAAACCGTAGTCGGTTCAGCACTTATCAGATGGAATATTGGTGAAGTTCAGTGGCTTGAAGCAAGTTATCCAGCAAGCGGAACAGGTGTTGTAAGAGTTATTGACCCAGACATGAACTTAGATCCAGAAGCAGTCGACAACTTCGATGTCGATGTGTGGTCTGACTCCGATGCCGGAGGTATTGACCTTACTGTAACTGAGACTAATGAGGCAACTGGAATCTTCGAAGGTACTGTGTTCTTCACAACTACTGACGAATCTTCTGGTCACAGACTCAGAGTCGCAGAAGGTGACACTGTCACCGCAGAATATGAGGACAATACACTACCTGATCCATACACAACTGCAGATGAACTTGATATTACTGCCACTTCACTAATCGGTACTGTTGTACCACCTCTCGAGAGAGCACCAGCTGCTAACTTGAGAACAGTTGACGCATTCGGTAACAGTTTAGATACTGTTGCAGTTGATCAACAGGTGCAAATCAGTGCTGACTTAGCAAATGGTCAGGATAGAGAGCAAGCATTTGCATACTTGGTACAGATTCAGGATGGTAACGGTGTTACAGTCTCACTAGCATGGATTACAGGTTCACTATCTGCTGGTCAATCATTCAGCCCAGCATTATCATGGATTCCAACCGAAAGTGGTAGCTACACAGCAACCGCATTTGTCTGGGAATCAGTTGATAATCCTACGGCATTATCACCACCAGTTAGCACAACAATAACTGTACAGTAAGAAACTAGTTCACATTATCCTTTTTTTCTTTTTTTTGAATCCTCTTTAACGTAAGTTGTAGACAATTTTTCCAGAAGCAATATCTAGGAGATAATTAACAATTAATTAAAATGAAATTTCAAATTCTATTTTCTGTTTTGATTGTTTTACTAATTGTAAACACTCCAAATTCATTTTCAGAACTGGAATTATTTACAAACAGCAAAGTGTACTCTCCTGCACATACCCTACAAGTTTATGGAAAAGGGTTGCCTGAAGAAAATTTGATTATACGAATTTTTGCCCCTGATGAATCCATTGCAAAATTTGATCAGATAACTACTAAACCAGACGGCTCTTTCAATTACGGTTTGATGACTTGGCCTCAACCATCCACAAATCTTCCCTTTGGGACATATGCTGTGGAAGTGATTAGTACTCAGCAAAACGGCATCTCGCAAAAGATTGATGTAAAATTTTCAGCTACAACAGACCTGGTTGACGTACCTGTCGAAAGAATTGTAAATACACTGGTCTTTGCTCCTGAAACTGCGGCAATAAACAATCCAATTCGAGTATTTGTGCAAACTACCAGTGATGGTTTGTTAATTGGAAATGAACCTGCAGAATTATTGGGAACCACCCATGTTCATCTGCCTTCTGGAATTTCCATCCCTCTATCAAATTCATTTAAGACTCTTCATCAGGGATTGTACTATGTTGATTATATTCCCAGAGAAGAAGGAACACATGTGTTTCACGTGGTTGCTTTTACTCAAGGAACCACATCTCATGGCTCTGCTGCAACTAATGTCCTAAGTCAAGATCTTGGTGGAATTTCAGAGCAAATAATTAAACTAAATTCAATTTTGGATGAGACATCAGAAGAACTTGATGTTCTCAAATCTGAAATAGCAGGATTTGATACAACATTAAAACGCGCAAGTGTTCAAATTGATGAAAACATTGGAACAATTACAGAATCCGTGAAATCTATCACTGAGGCTTCCTCCCAACTCAATGCACTAATGTTGCCAATTATTGCATCAATTGGATTAATTGTTGCACTGCAAGTAGCAATTCTTACCAGACGAAGATAGTTATAATAATGCAAGAAAACCAATTTAACTGGATGCCCAAAGCGGCCATTTTCTTTTCAATAATTCTGCTTTCATCTGTATTGGCAAACTCGTATGCGACAACTGGTGATTTAATTTTAGATGATCATTCAGTTACACCCGTTTTTGATTCTGAAATATTTGATATGGATTACACTTTTTTTAAAGAAAATGATTTTAAGAGATATCTGATTTTTGGAACAGACACACAAGATCTTGATTTTTTAAAAAACAATTCATTGTATGGAATACGATCTGATGCTGGTTTTTTTTACGTCTCTGTTCTTTCTGAAAAATCTGTCTCTAATCTTGTAGCACAAGGTTACCATGTCATTGAGGATTCCAAATTGGATTTTCATTCAACTGATGATGTAATTTCCGATTCTTCAAGAATTGGTAAGATAACAGGATCAAGTGATGCTAAAAAAAAATATGATGCCTCAGGTAATGGAACAATAATAGCCATTGTAGATACTGGGGTTGATTTTTCAAATCCTGACATTCAGCATTCACTTGCACGAGATAAAATCAATCATCCAATAATGCTTGATCCTGATGGACAAGGAATTGTTCTGACAAATGCTACTTTCTTTGCCTATATTGATGAGAATGAAATTATCAGAAATTACAGCAAACCCCTTCCGCCAGACATGACTTCATCTGTATACGTCAATAAAGATGGAGTTTTCCTTGACGTGTCTCAGGGAGGTAAGGGAAGTAAGATTCCAATTTACAATTCATTTTTTCCACAACTTGGTACCTCGCCAATTTTTGATGGAATACTTGACAAAGACATGAAGATTGGAGAAAATAATAGAAACTACATAAAATCAAAAAGTGGAATCTATCATCTTGGTGTAATCTATCAGGGAGCAACACAAGGACCACTAGCCAGAATACAAGTTGTGCCGGTTCTTGTAGTTGATTCGTTTATTCCTGGAGTTTATGATACTATAATTCCAGATATGAGTACCTCTTGGAAAGACTACACTAGATTTGATCTAAAGCAAGGCCAAACACCAAAATATGATTTTGATTTCACTGATGAAAAACCAATTGTATTGGGCAGTGGTAAAGAGTTTCTAGTATTTGATTCAAACAATGATGGAAAAAATGATTACAGTGCAGGAACATTTGGTGCACAAGTTCTTGATGTTTATGGTGTGATTAGAAATAATGTGACTGACATTGATGATTCATTACAAGCAATAAATGGAACATTACTTCCAGCATTGGATTCAGATGGAAACTTTTTTGGTATAATGAGTGATTTTATGGGTCATGGAACATCAAGTGCAGCTTCCATCACATCACGAGGTCAGGAAATTTATGACATTTACAACAATACAGAAAAACATTCCATTATTGGCGTTGCACCTGATGCAAAGATTGTACCGGTAAAGGCACTCTGGTTTGGTGATACAGTTTATGGTTGGTTGTGGTCTGCAGGGTTTGAAAACAAAGATCACAATTGGAAATTCTCAGGTGAGCCCAAAGTTGATATCATTTCTAATAGCTGGGGCGTTTCAACTTTCCCTTCTTTTAACGCATCTCCGGGAATGGATGTGCTGTCATTGATTCTAAGTGTACTTGTGACTCCACACTCTTTAGATGATGATTATCCCGGAATAACAATAGTTTCAAGCGCAGGAAATTCCGGACATGGATACGGGACAATTGGATTGCCAAATGCATCGCCTTTTGGAATTTCAGTAGGTGCTACAACTAACAATGTCTTTGTAGGGTATGGTCCGTTCAAAGACCAGCCCAGATTTGGAAACTCTACTATTTATCATGATGATGTTGTAGATTTTTCAAGCAGAGGCCCGGGCTCCATTGGTGATCCAAAACCTGACATCATGAGCATTGGTGCGCACGGTTTTACACCATCAAATGTTTTGAAAATTAAAAAAGACTCCAAGGAAGAATCTTTCTCATTATTTGGAGGTACCAGCATGGCAGCTCCCCTAGTTTCTGGAAGCGCTGCGATATTGATGGAGGAAATGAGAAAACAATCTCAAGACTATGATCCATTTCTGATTAAAAACATCCTAATGTCTACTGCAACAGATCTTCAAAACGATCCATTCACTCAAGGTTCAGGCCTGGTAAATGTTGAAGCTGCATTGAATTATGTTCATGGTGATGACGGAGTATTCATCGTGTATAATGATAAATCATATGATAATATCAAAAAAATTCTTGAACCTGCAATTGGAAATATCAATTCAACTAAGATAGGATTTGATCAGTTTCAACTTTCTTCGTCATCTCTTCCTATGACTAGCTGGTTTGGAGGTCAATTAAATCCCGGAGATAGAAGTACTGCCACTTTTACAATTAATAATCCAACTGATGAAGAACTCTCAATTAATGTAAAATCTCAAACACTATCTCTTATTACAAAAAATCAATATGATGGAAAGACTGTTGTACGACAACAAGATTCCATCTTAAATAAAACTGATGCATTCATTCCAAACTATGTCAAACTGTCTGATGTTACTAATCATGAAAAGATTGGAGATTTCTTTGATGATCAAAATCCAATTCCAGACGAATCTACATTAATGATAGTCAATGTGAATTTTCCATTTGCAGACTTTATGAATAACACATCTGATGTATACGCTGATGATCTCAAAATCTCTTCATTATACCTTTATGATTGGCTTGATAACAATAACGACACAAAAATTACAAGCAATGAATTATCCATGGTAAATAGAGCTGGTTCATGGGGAACAGTTCAAGAGTTAAGAGTTTCAGAACCTAATGAAAAGTTTGAAGGAATACCACTAGTAGGAGTTTATCCAGTTCCAACAAAATATTCTTACTGGCTAGGTGATACAAAACAAAATTCGACTTCTATGGATTATACCATCTCTGCAAGTTATTATCAAAAAGAAAAATGGTCCATGCTCTGGCCTGAATCTGAAACAATTACTGTTCCTGCCAAAGACACTGGTACAATTAATGTTACATTAGTTACTCCAAATGATTTGCAGACAGGAGCCTATCAAGGATTCTTAACTTTTGAAAGTGACAAACACACAGTTAATGCTCCCGTGTCTTTTGTAATTAAACAGCCAGTAACTGAAAATGATACAACAATACTGATTCAAGGAAAACAAAGTGACGATGTTATTTATGGAAACGGATACACAAAGGGTGCATTTGACATGGTTAATCGATACATGGCAGGAGACTGGAGACAATATTATTTTGATATTCAAAATGAATCAATTAATTCTGGAGCAATTGAACTTTCGTGGACTAGTGATGACACAAATCTTGCAGTATTTGTGATGGATCCGCAAGGAAAAATAATTCAAACCAATGTTCCTTCTGGTGTGTTTGGTCATTTTCTTAAATGGCCTTCACTTGATTGGCTGGGCAATTCTCTATTCAGTCAAGGCGGTGGTTTTTTTCCAGTAAAAAACAAAGATGAGACTTCAACTGTTCTTTTCATCCCAATTAATCAAACAGGTACCTACACACTTTTGACACATTCGACCTTGTTTGGTGGAAATTCTACAACTGAACCAATTACACTTGCAGCTAAATTTACAAACATTTCTTCTGAGATGTTACCACTAAATCCGCAAATTGATATTGAATCTGAATTAGTTTCTGAAAAAGAGGATATTTCTATGCCCTCTCAAAACATTTCCAAAAGTACAATTGATGATAAACCAAACATACAGCCAGAATCTGATTCATCTTTTAGTACAGGAATTGCAATTGGTGTTGGCATTGGTGTTGCGATCGGAATACTGTTTATTTTTATCATTAGACAAAAACCTCCCAAATAATTGAACAAGGTTTATAAGCAATTTGGCGAGTACGTCAGCTTGAATGTCAGAACTGGGGACAAAAAAGTCTGACGGATTATCCCGAAGAGACTTTCTAAAGTTGATGGGTGCCGCAGGAACTGGACTAGCATTTGCTCCATTTGTCCCATTTGGCAATTTCATGCCAAATCCAAATCAGGCATCCCTTGAAAAAGTACCCGTAATTTTACCTGATGGCACTCAGGCAAATATCAATTCATATCCAATTAATCACGCAGAAGTAATCACATATCCATCAACTGGTGATGCAGCACTTGATGCTGAAGCATTTCGTAAATGGCAATTCATCAGACTTCCTGAAGAGTTAGGTGGAGGAAAAAAAGATCCGTCATCTCTTCGAGCATATAGTATGATATGTCTGCATCTTTGGTGCTTGTGGAAATATTGGCCAGATGACGGCAGAAAGAGAGGTGAATGTCCCTGCCATGGAAGTATGTATGATCCAGTAACTGGAACAGCTTTTGTTGGTCCGGCATCAGTGCAAGCTGCACCATCAAACACATTGCCTCAATTGACTCTTGAGATAGATTCTGATGGATTTGTATTTATTTTACCACCAAAGTTTAATGCAAATGATAATGGAGTAATTGGATATGGCCGCTTCGCTTGAAAGAAGAACCGGAGCTGTTGGCTTCTTTTACTGGCTTTGGGATGGCGTAGACAGAACCATCTTTACTGCAATCAAGTTTTCATTTCCTGCAAGATTTGTAAGTCCTTTTGGATTTTTGGGAATGCTAACGTTTACTGTGTTTATCATACTTGGAGTTTCAGGAGCTCTTCTCATGTTTTACTATCAACCGATATTGGATAGGGCGTGGGATAGTGTCCAATTCATTAATGACGAAGTTCCGTTTGGTTTTCACATAAGAAATATTCACTATCATGGTTCCAATGCAATGGTTCTCTTGGCTGTACTTCACATGTATTACCAATACTTTAGTGGAAGATACAAAATCAGAAATGAAGTTCTGTGGATGACAGGAGTCATTCTTGGAGTTGTGACAATTCTTGAAGCATTTACTGGGTATGATGTTATTTTCAGTGAAAGAGCAGAACTTGCAATTAGTATTGCAGCGTCTCTGACAACTTCTATTCCTATTGCAGGGCCGACGATTCGTGATGCTGCGTTAGGCAGTGGCTTCTCAGACTTTGTATTGAGATTCTATGCTCAACATGTGTTCTTGTTGCCAATTGTAATGCTTGGACTGATGGCAGTCCACTTTCCAAGATTTTTGGTCTTTGATGTACCAATGGTAATGGCAATAGGTGGCGCAATTCTCATCACCGGAGGTGTCTTCCCAATTGATATGGGATTCAAGTTTGAACCAACTGTACCGCCAGGTGTAACTGTACCTGAATGGTATCTGACGGGAATTTACGCATTCATGAGAACACAGTATGACAAATTTGTTACGGGATTGCTGTGGCCTTTACTATTCATCATATCGCTGGTATTGATACCATTCATCGATAGATACAAGAAATTCTCATGGAGAGACAGACCACTCATCACTGCATTTGGCATTACCAGCCTTGCCCAAATTATGGTTACAACGTATTGGGGATTCTACATTTCTCCTGACATATCAATTCCGCTAGTAGAACGATTGGTAATTGATCCAATATTCTTCTATTCTACAATGATCTTGATGGTGCCACTAAGCTTTGGATTCACGTACATGATGATAAAACTTGCAAATGAAGCTGAGAGAAAATCAAAACTTGCAAAAAGTACAGGACCCAAGAAAGTGGCAACAATCAATCTTTCTGAAAAATGGATTAACTGGTTACTTGTTGCACTATTGGCATTCCAAGTATTCCTAAACATTGCAGCATACAATGCTGCATTAATTGGAATGAAGAACATTTCATTATTCTTTGTTGGAATTATTCTGTTGGTGTTTGCAGCATTCTTCCATATCTACAGATATGCACTAAGTCAAGAAAAGAGTGCACCTCCACCCCCACCTACTCCAGTACAGGATGAAAAACCAAAACTAGCAGAACCAGTATCTGTAGAGCAAAGTAAACTACCAAAAGGTGATTCTTTACCTGAAGGAAAACCCGAACCAAAAGAGTTAGCACCTGAGGTTCCAACACCCAAAACTCAGGCAGATTTAGGAGTTGGCGCAGATAACAATCTAAATGTTGGTTCTGGAGATCTTAACAAACCATGATCTCGAAAATTCTAAAGAAACTTTATAAGAACTTTGGAGACGTAAAAAAATTATGAGTGCTACATCAAGTCATGCGTATGGAATTGGATTAATTGCATTAATTATTGGCATGTCTGCAACTGTAGTCTTTTACACTTCATTTTATCTTCCAGAATCATTGGCAAAACCATCAGTTGATGAACACATCTTACATCCTGAAAAAGTATTGTTGATTGAAATAGTTCCAGGTGCAGTAATTGAGGGCAATGAAAACTATGTTCCAAACAAGGCCGAAGTATTATTGACAATCAATAATCATGTGACTTGGCAAAACAATGATGATACTGCACATACAGTTACTCCTGATCACAGACATTCAGATGGTTACAGCGGAGACTTTGGCTCCACAGGTGTTCTCAAACCAGGTGACACATATGAATTCCTATTCACTGAGCCTCAAGAGGTTCATTATCACTGTCAACCACATCCATGGATGACTGGTTCCATTACTGTAGAAGTAAGTAGATTCTAGATAGAATATTTCGCAAAAATTATCTGGCTCTCAATTTCTTTGTGCTGCTCAATAATTGACGCTCTGAATTTTACTTCATGCTCTTGTTTTGGCTCGAATTTAATCAATGCAGTAAACTCTGCTTTGTTTTCAGGCATCACGTCTTTGTTGATAAATAACCTTGAAACGTTTTGTGAAATATTTTTTCCATTGTATGATTTGTAAACAATGTGTTCATTTGAATCCAAAATCTGCGTATTGATTACAACTCCGTCATATCTTCCAGGATATGAAACTAAAACTGTCCCTTTGATTTCTGAATCTGGATGAATCTTAGTTGAATTAATCTTGAATTCTATGTCTTTCACAAATCATCACACGTGAATAATAATAAATAATTTTGTAAGCGGGCCCAAAGGGCTTCGATCCCTTGGCGTCTGGATTAGAAGTCCAGCACTCTATCCATGCTGAGTTATGAGCCCAAAAACCTGACAATTAATACCATTTTAAGGGTTTATCCAAACAGACTGATTGGTTGAATTCTAGTGGATTGCTCCCAATCAGTTGATGGTAAAACAATACTATAACATAATTGAGAACTTTGATGCGAAAAAAAGATTATCTCTGGCCACATGAGTTTGCAAATTATCAAGCAGCAGAGATGCTCTTGTAGATGCATTTACAAATTACAATTATTTCCAGGATTCATTCATCTTTGGGATATGATACACCAGATGAGTTTACAAAGTCATGGGAGATGAAACATAAATGAAAGTAATTTTATGTAAAAATATACAAAAAGTGGTACTGAAAACAGCGGTCCACTCCAATGAACAAATTATATCATAATAACCAGATGTTGTATAGTATATACAAAAACAAAAGACAGAATGATGAGCTACAAATTTCGTCTGTATCCTACAAAGACACAAGAATTAAGACTGACTAATGCAATAGATTCATGTAGAATACTATACAATGATTTTATTTTTGAATCTCATCTTGCATACAAGGAAGGTTATAAGATAAACTTTGATGAACTGCAAAGGATGATTCCATATATGATTCCAAAAGACAAAGTGTACAGCAAAGTAGCTCAGATGGTTTTATGGCAGTTTTACAATAATCTTAAAATATTATCTTCTTTATCCAAGAAAGGTAAGCGAATAGGAAAGTTAAGATTCAAGCCAAAATCAAGATACAATAGTATCAACTACAATCAATCTGGATTCAAACTTTTACAGGATACTATCAAATTCTCCAAGATTGGAAAAATTAAATGTGTTTTTCATAGAAAGATAGAAGGTAAGATAAAAGAGATTCATGTGAAAAAGGAGATCGCAGGAGCATGGCACGCAATAGTTGTTTGTGAGAATGAATACAAAAAATCATGTTCTTTACTGAGAAAGAAAATAATAGGACTAGATGTTGGCATAAACAACTATTGCTATGATTCTGATGGTCATGTGATAGCACATCCACAAATTCTGAGAAAATCTGAAGAAAAACTAAAACGATCTCAAAGAAAAATGTCTAAAAAAGTAAAAGGATCTTCTAACACATGGAAAGAAAAACTAAGACTATCTAAAATACATCAAAAAATAAAATTTCAACGAAATGATTTTCTACACAAAGTATCAAGATATTATGTTGATAACTATGATACAATATTTGTAGAAGAACTAAAAATACAAAACATGATGAAAAATCATCATATATCTAAATCTATATCTGATTCTTCTTGGAATTCATTTTTCCAAAAACTAGAATACAAAGCTGCAAAAGCTGGTATTTTATTTGCAAAAGTAAAACCACATGGAACCAGCCAAAGTTGTTCTAACTGTGGTATAATTGTGAAAAAGACTTTGGCAATCAGAACACATCACTGTCAATGCTGTGGTCTTTTACTTGATAGAGACTATAATGCATCTCTGAATATAAAACAAAGAGGAATAGACAGTCTACCTATGGGATGTAGGGAAGTTACGCCTTTGGAGAGCTCACCTCTAACTGTAAGCATGTATGCTCATAGTCATGCGAACTCAATGAACAAGGAATCTTGTGACTATAGTCATAAGTAATTCACGGGTTTACAGCCACTTCTTTTGGTAATTTTCTCTTTCCATCTTAAAGAGAAATTGCTGTGAATAACCTGCGAAAGGTCCAAAGTGATTAACAATCTTTTCATGTAAAGTATCATATTGTTTTTCAGTTACAGTTTTTGTGTCTAGCTGAAATTTATCAAAATAGTATTTTTCTAAAATTCGAATCATCCACCTGTCTAATGGAAACGCTTCTAATTTTTCTAATGAAAACAGCATTACACAATCTGCAACTTTGTTTCCAACTCCAGGAATTGTACAAATGCTTTGTTTGCATTCTTCATATTTGCATTTTTTCAATAATTCCAAATCAATTTTTTCTAAAAGTACCATCCTTGCTGCTTCTTTGATGAATTTGTCTCTATACCCAACACCGCAACTTTTAATTTCATTTATTGGTGCTTTGGCAAGCTTCTCCGGTTTGGGAAATAAAAAAAACTCTTGATCTTCATATTCTACTTTTGTTCCAAATTTTTTTGATAAATTTTCTAAACTAGTTTTGATTTTTTGTATGTTGGAGTTTGATGATACAATAAATGATATTAAACATTGAAATGGATCTTGTCTGAGGATTCTTAAACCCTGGTATTTTTTTACAGCATTTTTGACCGTCTTGTCTTTTGAAATTGATCTTATGATGCTCTCTGAATCGTCTTTTTCTCTAAAGAAATCTGTTCCTGAATTCTGAAAGGAATCAATTATTCCTTTTTCATCCACACGAAGAACATCTTGGCCGTTTACTCCGTACCAATAATTTTCATTTTTTTTCCAAAGAAACACTTGACCGCTATTAATTGAATTTTCTACATTTATTGTGCTGTATTTTTGCATCTTAGACGGTAATTTCTTCATTAACTGCAGGTGAAAATGCCTCTAATCCAAATTTCTCATGGATCTCCTGTGCGAAAATATCACATGATTCAGAATCTCCATGAACGGTCAACACTTTGGGATTGCCCTTTATTTTTTTGATCATGTCAAACAGTTCTTTTCTATCTGCATGTCCTGAAAATTCAAACTGCTTTACTTCTGCCTCGACGTTTAGATCTTTTCCTCTGGTTGAAACCTTTCCTGTTTCTAGTAATTTTCTTCCTGGTGTGCCCTCTCCCTGGTATGACACAAGAGCTATTCCATTTTTGCTATCAAAAGAAAGTTGTTGCAAATAGTATACTGCATTTCCGCCAACTAACATCCCTGCTGGTGATATTACAACACATGGTTCTTCCATTGCACGTTTTCTATCTGCATGTTCGGTAATTGCAGTTGCACTCTTTATTGCATCAGAAAATATTTTTGGATCTCTGAGATATTCTGGATATCTAAACATTATTTCATTTACCTTCAATGCCATTCCATCCATTATGATTTTGTGTTTAAAATTCGAACTTCGTAAAACACATGCAATCTCTTGTGAACGCTCAACTGAGAATGATGGGATGAATAATATTCCTTTTCTATCCATTACCTCATTTGCAAATTCTATTAGTTCGGATTCTGATTCTTTTCTTGGCTTTTGTTCTGTTTTTGCATACGTACTCTCAGTAATCAACATGTCAATTTCCCCAATGTCTAAATCCATCTCTCGAAGCATTCTTGAACCATGAGTCTTGATATCTCCCGTGTAGAAGAGTCGTTTTTTCTCTGATTCTACTAAAACTGTACTTCCACCAATCACATGACCTGATTCTCTTAACTCAAAAGTTGCATTACCTTTGGTAATTTTTTGCTTAAATCCAATCTCTTTTGCATTTTTCATCATGTTGTTTACTTCGGGCAGGTCAAACGGATGTGAATTTTTTTCAATTTTTAGCATATCTTCAATTAATAATTTTGATAAATCAAATGTTGGGGGTGTGGCATAGACATCTGTATTCCCACTCACAAACAGTGATGGGACATTTCCTGAATGATCTAAATGAGCATGAGAGATAATTATTGCATCCAAATCTTTTGGTTTGACATGAAGCGGATATTGTGGAGGCGTCCCCCTTCTGCCAAACAATACCCCATAATCCAGCAATAGATTTGTTCCATTACAATTTACTAAAAATCCCGATCTGCCAACTTCGTTTGCGGCTCCTAAAACTTTAACATTCAAGAATTATGATGATTTTTTATCGACGTTAAAACCTTCTTAGAGTGCATCCGATCATTATGCTTGTAATGGAATCTACACAAGCTTTAATTAGTGTAAGCTAAGATCCGATCCTCATGGGAAGAAGCTTCCAAGAATGGTTAGGACAACAAGATCAAGCCGTCGTCGCTAAAACACGTGCTGGTGACGAAGCAAACAAACCACTCCTAAACCAAATTAACTGGATTTGGGTAAACAATCTGATGAATCAGAAAGCAGACCTTAATCCTTCTTCAGCTGAACTACTTGACTGGGTTACTTCTGGTCAAATAGATGCAATGAGAAAATAAACGTGCAAAACACGTTATCTTTTTGTTTTTTAAATTTTTCAATCTAAATTCTACGCACATGTTTTGATTCGATCTTTTTCATAACAGAGTTATGATTTTCGATCATGGTTTAAATAGTGACCAAGCGGTATTAATTTTGTAATGCCAATAGCAATACTTCCAGACATTGATGAACAAAGATGTATCGGATGTGCACTATGTGTAGAAATCTGTACAACTCTTGGTCCTGATGTCCTTAGAGTAAAACCTGTTGAAGGCTGGAAGAGAGGTAAAGCATTTGTATTTTATCCAGAAAGATGTATTTCTGATGGTGCATGCATCGGTGTATGCCCAACAAAATCAATCTTTTGGATGAGACCAATGAATTACACTGCTGGACAACCAGTACCTCTTCACAAAAACGGTATCTTCATCAAAGGTTGGGCAGAAGACGCAGCACTATAAGCTGAATCTTTTAGCACATTCTTTTTTCTTATTTTTAATCAAACAATTGATTTTCTTTTGATCTCTTTTGGAAGAATTTTTACAAAATGTTTTAGAAACTCATCATGCTTGTCATAATGTATTTCTAAAAACTTGTTGTTTGAAAAAAAATCATTCCATGTTTTTTCAAATGTGGGAAATTCTTTTGGTTCAAAATTAATTCTAACTGTTTCATGATGTGCTGCAGGAAATATGTCTGAAATTTCTATTGGAATTAATCCCAAAATAGAATTGTATTGGCATATTTGCATAGAGTCAAAATCTTTGAATTTTCTTTTCAGTCCAGCATATTGATTAGACAAATAACCTGGTTTTGTACTGGATTCTTTTGTGATTAGTAATTTCTTTTTCTTTGATTTGAATTTCCTAACTATACTGTGATATGACTGAACTTCTGGACGATATTGATCTTCTTTAGAGTATAGGAAAATAGCTTTTTCTTTGAATTTTGGTGTACTCAAACCAAGAAACTCATAATTTTCAGTCATTACCTCAATCATTTCAAATAACTTGGGATGGGCTCTTGCTTTTTTTATAACATATTCCCATAATCGTCCCTCATGAATTGCTTGTTTTACTTTGTCAACTTCGAGCTTAATGGCATATAGGTTGTGAATTGCCAATTCGTTTATCCTGTCAACTTCATCCAGATTTCTTAATTCTTCAGGTGAGTATTTTGAGCATATTTCACAATTGCACGGAAATACCGTAATATCTGACAAGTACCTAGTTCCATCATCTGTGATGTATCTTGATTGCTTAGCATAAAGCATGTATGATGCCGAATCAAACGTGTCGCATCCCAAAGCTATGGCAAATGGTATTGTTAGCGGATGTCCTGCGCCAAAAAGATGTAATGGGATTGAATGCGGCATCTGTTTTTTTGCAGCAACTATCATTTGTGCTAATAATCTATATTCATAGGACTCCATGAACTCCACTGGACTTCCCAAAGCTAACATTTGAAAACCGATTTTGACTAGACTCTTTGTGGACTTTGCAACAAGATCAAAATGTTCGCCACCTTGGATGGGTCCGATCCAAATTTGACCGTTATCTTCACTGTTCTCAAGTGTTTGTTTTGAAACCTCAAGAGTATGCTTGACATATGCTTCTGCTTTTTTTATTGGCATTCCAAATCCGGTTGGCTTGTCAAGTGGAATTGCAAAATCAGTTAAGATTCCTTTTTCAAAATCTGCCATTTCTGGTGGTGATACTTTGACATCACCATATTCTAAAACCTGGTATCCTCCAGAGTCTGTCATGATTGCACCGTCAAAATCTATAACTTTGTGAATTCCCTTTTTTATTGCATCATCACCATAATTATTTCTAGTAATGTATGCATTTGTAATGACCAAATCAAAACCTATGTCTCTGATCTTTTTTGACGGGATTGTTTGTTTTACTGGGTGAATAACTGGAACATATGCTGGAGTCTCAATTTTACCATGATTTGTATAAAGAGTTCCGATTCTTCCAGCCAAATCCGTTTTAGATATCTCAAACAAGTAATTTCACAATCTATAAGGCGTTATTTAATCAATCAGCAAAAAATTTTTGCAAATCATTATTTTTTGTAACTAGATCAAGCCAATCTACTTTTTCATCTCCTTCATTGCTTGACATCATAACCCTCACTTTCTCTATTGCTTCTTGGATGGTTTTACCAGTAATGTCTATCTGAATTGTTTTTTCTTCAAATTTACTAATTGCATCATGCGAAATAATCCCTAGTATCTCACTCCCTGTATTTTCTCTGATTTTCTCATCAGAATATCCTCTTTCTTTGTAGACTTTGATCAAGTCGTAGGGACTCCTTCTTAAAATAATCATTTTCTTTACTTGATTTTTTTCTAACACATATGGTGCTAAATGTCCTATGATCAGATTATTTTCAGAAATTTTTTCAGCAATAATTTTCTCTAGTCTTTCAGTATCTACATCATTTGTATCCTGATTTTCTTCAAACAATCCTGCATCTTTTGCAATTTTGTTAATATCAAATATGACTAACCCTAATCTCTGAGCAATTTTTTCAGCAACGGTGTGTTTTCCGACCCCTGGATTTCCAGTAATTACTATTGACATGATATAAAATCTAACGAACTAGATTAAACGATTTCTGCAATACTAATAAGTAGAATTGAGTTTTTGACAATATTGCAAATCGGTTTACTAGGCAAAGCAAATGTGGGAAAGTCAACATTTTTCTCAGCTGCAACTGAGACTCCAGTTCCATCAGGCAATTTTCCTTTTACGACAATTGAGCCAAACGTTGGTGTGGCATATGTCAAGGCAGACTGTGCGTGCAAACATTTTGAAATTAAGCATGAAAATGAATTTTGTGTTAATGGAATTCGTTTCGTTCCAGTAAAACTCATTGATGTAGCTGGACTAGTCCCAGGAGCACATGAAGGAAAAGGATTGGGAAATCAGTTTCTTGATGATGCAAGGCAAGCTGAAGTTTTGATTCATGTAGTTGACATTGCAGGAACTACTGATATTCAGGGACAGCCAGTTCCAGCTGGAACTCATGATCCTTTGGAAGATATAGCATTTGTTCAAGATGAGTTTGATCAATGGTTTGCAGATATTCTTAGACGAGAATGGGATAAGATTACACGTGAAATAGATCAAAAGCGAGCAAAACTTGTTGATGGAATTGCAAAGCGATTTAGTGGTTTAGGCATCAAAGATTTTCAAGTCCAAGAAGTATTGCAAAAACTTGGATTTATGGCCAAAAATCCAAAAGAATGGAACGACTCTGATATCCAAAATTTTGCCAAAGAACTAAGAAAAAATACAAAGCCCATGATAATTGCTGCAAATAAAGCTGATCTATGTAAGGATCTTGGAGTTCTTGAAAAAATCTCTGATTGTGTGATTCCATGTAGTGCAGAAACCGAATTATTATTGAGAAAAGCATCAAAAGCTGGAATTGTAAATTATTTTCCAGGCGATGCAAATTTTACAATTGCACATGGAAAAGAAATTCCACTACCACAACAAAAAGCACTTGATCTAGTGAAATCTGTCTTTTCTAAAATACCCTCAACAGGAATTCAAAAAATTCTAAACACTGCCGTTTTTGATTTATTAAAATTCATAGTCGTTTATCCTGTTGAAGATGAAACCAAACTAACTAACAAAGATGGTATAATTCTACCTGATGCAAAGTTACTCCCACTTGATTCTACTGCAAAAGATTTAGCAAGTTTAATTCATGCCGATATTGCAAAGGGGTTCTTGCATGCAATTGATTGTAAAACCAAGCAAAGGATTAGCGGTGATCAGAAACTAAAAAATGGCGATGTGATCAAAATCGTTTCTACATTGAGTCGTGGGTAATATGCTGGGTTTGGGTATAGAAAGCACAGCTCATACATTTTCTTGTGCAATAATTGAAAAAAATGGGAAAAAAGGAAAAATCCTTTCAGATATTAGAAAAATTTATCGTCCTGCAGAAGGAGAAGGAATTCATCCACGTGAAGCATCACGTCACCACATTGAAAACAGCTCTTTAGTATTATCTGAATGTCTAAAAGAAGCAAACACATCAATCAAAGAATTAGATATTGTGTCATACGCTGCAGGGCCTGGATTGGGACCGTGCTTACGTGTAGGTGCAGTGGTAGCAAGATCTTTGTCATCTTTTTACAAAATTCCGATATACCCTGTTAATCATGCAATTGGTCACATTGAATTAGGAAAATTACTTACTGGTGCAACAAATCCTTTGGTACTTTTAGTTTCTGGAGGTCATACAATGCTTTTGGCATTTCTGAACAAACAATGGAGGGTTTTTGGTGAAACTCTGGATATAACACTAGGCCAATTACTTGATCAGTTTGGAAGATCAATAGGGTTTGCTTCTCCATGTGGAAAAAACATTGAAGAATTGGCATCTACATCTACAAACTATGTTACGTTACCTTACTCTGTAAAAGGAAACGATGTTTCTTTTTCTGGTCTGTTATCTGCAACTAAATCTGTAGCAAAAAAAAGTAAAACCGATGCATGCTACTCCCTTCAAGAAACTGCCTTTGCAATGATTAGTGAGGCTGTAGAACGCGCATTGTCATTTACACAGAAAAGGGAACTAATGATAGTAGGTGGCGTTGCAGCCAACAAAAGATTGTCTGAAATGCTTCAAGATGTTTGTAAACGCCACAATTGCAAATTCTTTGTAGTTCCCTTACGTTATGCAGGTGATTGTGGAAGTCAAATATGTTGGACCGGTCTCTTAGAATCTCAAGTCAAATCAGGCTCTTCTCTAAAAGATACTTTTGTTACACAATCTTGGAGACTAGATACAGTCAAAGTAAATTATTGATTTTTGTTTTCATCTATTTGTCTTTGAATACTCTTAGTCCAACCTTTTGTGTTAAACACTCCGAACTTGAAAGTCTGTTCGCCTTCTTTTGTCTTTGCTGTAAAGCACACTTTTTTCATTAACAATCCCTCTTTCCAAACTTTTATGATATCATCCAATTGAATGTCCATTACAGTTTCACCAAAATGTTTTGAAAAATCCATAATTCTTGCATTAGTTTTGTCAAATGCTAATCTTTTATTTGTTAAAGTTAGAATTCCTGCACCCAAATTATCCTCGCTACAATCCTCTTGTTTTATTCTATTTTCTCCTTTCTCCATGATTAATTTTTATTGAATTCATCTGGATATAACGTTAATGAAATTAATCAAAAAAGGTGCAGAGGCTGATATTTTTCAAACCCAATGGCAAAACAATAACGCAATTCTTAAAATTAGAAAAACAAAAAATTACAGAAATTCTTTACTTGATACAAAAATACGAAAACAAAGAACAATAAAAGAATCTCAAATGTTATCCGGCGCTAGAACTTTTGGAGTCCCTACACCACTAGTTTATTTTGTAAACTTGGAAAAATCATATATCATAATGCAAGAAATCCCTGGAACCCCTGTACATGATTTATCTGAATCTAAAATTATTAAATTATCCAAAGAAATTGGAAAACTGGTTGGAATCTTGCATAAAAATGGAATAATGCACGGTGATCTTACCACCTCGAACTTTATCTTCTTCAAAAAAACGATTTATGTGATTGATTTTGGATTGTCTCAAAATACAATAAAACCAGAAGATCATGCAGTTGATTTGAGGCTAATCAAAGAAATTCTTAACAGCGCGCATGCAAAAATCATGCAGTCTTCTTGGAAAAATTTCCTTCTTGGTTACAAGTCTATAGTTGGAAATGCCTACTATAACAAAATCGTTAAACTTGTTTCAGATATAGAAAGTCGTGGTAGATATGCAGAAGTCGTTTGATCTGTTTTTTGTTTCTTCAAATGACCACAAATATCTGGAAGCAAGAAAGATTCTACACGGATTTGGTATTGCACTTGGTTTTTTAAAATCTGATTTAGAAGAGATTCAATCAAATTCACTTGATGAAATTGCATCAAGAAAAGCAAAAAATGCATTTTCAAAATTCAAAAAACCTGTAATAATTGAAGATGATGGATTGTTCATTGATTCACTAAAAGGTTTCCCAGGACCTTATTCATCATATGTTTTCAAAACTATTGGTAATGATGGGATTCTTAATCTCTTGAAAAATAACAGAAAAGCAAAATTTGTTTCAATCATAACTTATTGTGATAAATCTGTTCTGCAATCCTTTGATGGAAAGCTGGATGGTACGATATCAAGCTCACAAAAAGGAAAAGGTTGGGGATACGATCCAGTGTTTATTCCAAAAAATTCAAAGAAGACATTTGCAGAAATGAATGACAAGAATAATTTTTCTCATAGATACAAGGCACTGAAAAAATTTTCTAATTGGTATTTGAATAAGCAGGAATAAAACGATCAATATATCGTTCATTATTTTGTAAAATTGAAATTCTTGAAACAATGCTTTCATCCATTACTGAAAATATCCTGCTTTGCTTTGCTATCTCCTCACTGAATTTTTTAACTTCTTCCATTTCTAACATGTTTGTATGTTCTAATCTGTTAGTGGAACGTCCAATGTGCATGTATGATTTTATTTCAATAAAGTGTGGACTAGCTTTTCTAAACATTTCAGCAAATGCAGGAATTGATTCTTTTTGGTCATTATAATTTCTGATTAATGTAATCCTTAAGACCGTTCTAGTGTTCAAATCTTTTAACATATTTAGGGTTCTGTTCCATCTTTCCCATGAATCGTCATATTTTGGCTTGTTTATTCTGATAAATGATTCATAATCTGCAGCATTAGTTGACAAATACAATTGAGTTGGTAGCGCATCTTCGTCTTGTAATTTTTGAATCATGTCTGGCTCTTGACCGTTTGTTACAAGAAAAATTGATTTTGTTGACTCTAAAGAATTAAGATATTTAATTAACTCAGGTAATTTTGGATACATTGTTGGTTCGCCAGACAACGAAATTGCATAATGACTTGGCAATAATGACTCATCTAATCTTTGTTTGTCATTTCTAGAATCTCCATAGTATCCATTGATCAATTTTTTTCTTTCAGCCATTAATTTTGTTAGAATTTCTTTTGGTTCTGCAACTTGTTCTGGTTCCATTTTCATTGAATCATAAAATTCCATTGGTCTCCAGCAATAGACACATCGATTCTCACAATGCATGCCAGCTGGTGAAAATTCCATACATCTGTGGGTTGAAATTCCATAAAACTTGTGTTTGTAACAACTTCCTTCATGCTTGAATGATTTTTTTGTCCAATGACAGAGCTCTACTGTAGAGTGATCAGCAACACCATACTTTGCTTTTTTTAATTGCTCAGATATTGCAGGCTTGATCTGAATTAATCGATCATCTTCTTCGATTATTTCTCCTGAGCAACTCATGTGTCCAAATTCTGTTTTGGTTTACTTAAATTGATCGAGTTTTTCACCAAGATAGAAATATTTTCTCAAAATTATTAAAAATCCAAGTCGATTCCAGAGTGAGGTTTAATTACTGGATCCTCTGGGTAATTTTAGGCATTGAAAAAAATACACATTTTACCGTTCCTATTGTTGCTTGTAACGACATTAACTAGTATGCCCATTAGCCCAGCTTTTGCTGATGATGACTTGGATAATGATGGAGTTGATGATTCTGTTGATGCTTGTCCAAATTTACAAGAAGATAATGAAGGTACAATAGATGGATGTCCCTCCAACTTTGTTCCATGGTATGATGAAGACTTTGATGGAATAGAAGATCACATTGATCAATGCCCTACTCTCAAAGAGCGTTACAATAAATTCCAAGATGAAGATGGTTGCCCTGATTTTTCCCCTGATGGAGGCAAAGGTGGATTGCCTGATTCTGATGGAGATAGTTTTACTGACTTGGTAGATAAATGTCCTAACCAACCTGAAACATTCAACGGTGTTTTAGATACAGACGGTTGTCCAGATACGTATGGTGCTGGTGACAGAGATAGGGATGGTGTTCCAGATAGTGCAGATGAATGTCCACTAGCTGCTGAGACTTACAATAGATTCCAGGACTTGGACGGTTGCCCTGATTCTGTTAATGATTTTACTTTTATTGATACTGACAATGATGGATTACAAGATAAAATTGATCTGTGTCCAACAGAACCCGAAGTGTATAATGGTTACAGAGACACAGACGGCTGTCCTGATGTTTTACTAGATACTTCATTTAGTGATAAAGATGGTGATGGAATTGCAGACAGATTTGATATTTGTCCTAACCAACCAGAAACTTTCAATAGGTTTGCTGATTATGACGGCTGTCCAGATTCATCTCCTTCATTTGATGGTACATTAAAGGATGCAGATGGTGATAGAATAATGGACATTAATGATGTATGTCCATTAGAACCAGAAAGGTACAACGGATTCCAAGATGATGACGGCTGTCCAGATGTTCCTCCTTATTCTAGTGATGTTGATTCAGACCTTGATGGAATTCCTAACAGTATTGATCAATGTCCACAAGTAAAAGAAACTTACAATAGATTCCAAGATCATGACGGCTGTCCTGATTATGTTGGTACTAGTAAAGATATGCCAGATACTGACGGTGATGGCATTAATGATTATTCAGATCTTTGTCCTAACCAACCAGAAACTTTCAATGGTATATTTGATAGAGACGGCTGTCCTGATACTGTCTCTACACAAGATAGAGACAGAGATGGCGTTCCAGATAGTCTAGATGAATGTCCAACCGCCAAAGAAATTTACAATGCATTCCAAGATGATGACGGCTGTCCTGACAGTGTCTCTGGATTATCTGCAATGGACTTTGATGGAGATGGAATTACTGACTTGAATGATAAATGTCCACTAGAACCAGAAACCGTTAATGGATATCATGACCTAGACGGCTGTCCTGATGTTGCAGTGTTAGATTCAGATGGAGACGGAATTAGAGATGATTTAGATCAATGTCCCACATCTTCTGAAACTTGGAATAGATACCAAGATCACGACGGCTGCCCTGATAATCCTTCAGAATCTGATTCAGACTTTGATGGAATACTAGATTCTGTAGATCAATGTCCTCTTGATAGAGAAAGATACAACGGATTCCAAGATGATGACGGCTGTCCTGATTATCCTGATTATATTACAAGTTTGGATTCTGATTATGATGGGATTGTTGATTCACAAGATCAATGCCCACTAGCTCCAGAAACTTACAATAAATTCCAAGACCTAGACGGCTGCCCTGATTCTGTGGCCGATAACAAGGGAATACCTGATACTGATAAAGATGGAATTAATGATTACAATGATCATTGTCCAAACCAACCAGAAACATATAACGGAATTCTTGATAGGGACGGCTGCCCTGACACCTATATTGGAAAGAATGATCGTGATCTAGACGGCATTCCAGATGCCATTGATGCATGTCCAACTGCCAAGGAAAATTACAATAAATTCCAAGATGATGACGGCTGTCCAGACACCGTATTCAAATCGTTTGTAATTGATACTGATAATGATGGAATTAATGATGTCAGTGATGATTGCCCACTTGTTGCTGAAAACTACAACGGATTCCAAGACGAAGACGGCTGCCCAGATGTTGATGACACTCAACCTGATTCAGATGGAGACGGTGTCCCAGATGTAATGGATTTGTGTCCAACACAAAATGAAGTTTGGAACAAATATGTTGATTATGACGGCTGTCCAGATACATTACCAACCGGAAATCTAAGAATAGATACTGATGGAGATGGAATCTATGATGATAATGATTTATGTCCAAATGACAAAGAATCTTGGAACAAGTATCTAGATGATGACGGCTGCCCAGATATTGTACCTGAACAATCAAGATACAAACATGATGCTGATCTGGATAATATTACAGATGATCTAGATTTCTGTCCTCTTGAGCCAGAAGATTATGACGGTGACACAGATTCTGATGGATGCCCTGACCCATAGGTGTTATCAGAATGAATAAACAATTTCTTTTAGGATTTTTACTTTTACTTACCTCCTCTATTGGTATGTTGCCTAGTGGTGTTTTTGCTGCAGAGGGAATAGATACTGATGGAGATGGAGTTCCAAATAATATTGATCAATGCCCAAATCTATTAGAGGACTATGATCCACAGTATGGTAACAATATTGACGGCTGTCCCGCTGATTTTGTTCCATGGTATGATGCAGATTATGATGGAATTGAAGATCACATAGATGATTGCCCAACGGTAAAAGAAACTTATAATAAAATTCAAGATGAAGACGGCTGTCCAGATCTATCTGTATATGCAGCACAAACAATTGCTGATACTGATAATGATGGTTATCCAGATTACATGGATTTATGTCCTAACCAACCTGAAACATTCAATGGTGTTGATGATAAAGACGGCTGTCCAGATGATGCCTCTCGTTTAAGAGATACTGACAGAGATGGCATTTCTGATTCATTAGATGAATGCCCACTTGAGCAAGAAACCTACAATAGATACCAAGATGAAGACGGCTGTCCAGACACTGCTGACTCTACTACTTTACAATACCAGTTCCCAGACACTGACGGTGATGGAATCATAGATAGATGGGACTCATGCATTGATGAACCAGAGAACTTTAATGATTATCTAGATTGGGATGGCTGTCCTGACATACCTGGTGCTATTTCTTTGAAAGCTCCAGACGCTGATTTTGATGGAATTCCAGATGATAAGGATGAATGTCCACTAGATCGTGAAAATTATAATAAATTTGAAGACACAGACGGTTGCCCAGATGTTATTCTTTACAAATTAGTTGGTGATGTAGATGGTGATGGACTCTTAGATCAAAATGATTTATGTCCTTTTAGTCCTGAAACTTACAACAAATTCCAAGATGAAGACGGATGTCCTGACTATGTTGCAGACAACAAATTTGCATTTGACACTGATGGTGATGGCATCATTGATAACTTAGACTTGTGTCCAAACCAACCTGAAATCTACAATGGATTCCAAGATGGAGACGGCTGTCCAGATAGTTTTGATTCCAAACTTGATTCTGATATGGATGGAATCCTAAACGTAGATGATGAATGCCCACTTGAGCAAGAAACCTACAATAGATACCAAGATGAAGACGGTTGCCCAGACACTGCTGACTCTACTACCTTACAATACCAGTTCCCAGACACTGATGGTGATGGAATCATAGATAGATGGGACTCATGCATTGATGAACCAGAGAACTTTAATGATTACCTCGATTGGGACGGCTGCCCAGACATTAAGGGAACAACTGCTGGTGATATGCTTGATGCTGATTATGACGGTATAGCGGATCATCTGGATGAATGTCCTACAATAGCTGAAAGATACAACAAATTCCAAGATGAAGATGGCTGTCCAGACAGCGTTGATTTCCAAACAGTGGCCGATGCTGACTTTGATGGCATCTATGATGATTTAGATCAGTGTCCATTTGCTAAAGAAACTTACAATAGGTATCAAGATGAAGACGGATGTCCTGACTATGTTGCAGACAACAAATTTGCATTTGACACTGATGGTGATGGCATCATTGATAACTTAGACTTGTGTCCAACCCAACCTGAAACATTTAACGGATTCCAAGATAAAGACGGCTGCCCTGACAAGCAATCATATAAGATAGATTCTGATATGGATGGAATTCCAGACCTCTTTGATGAGTGTCCAAACCAACCTGAAACTTACAACAAATTCCAAGATGAAGACGGTTGCCCAGACACTGCTGACTCTACTACCTTACAATACCAGTTCCCAGACACTGATGGTGATGGAATCATAGATAGATGGGACTCATGCATTGATGAACCAGAGAACTTTAATGATTACCTAGATTGGGACGGCTGCCCTGACATACCCGGTGCAGAATCAACAACTCCTGTTTATGCAGATTCAGATCGTGATGGTTATCCTGATGTAGTTGATTCTTGCCCAACTGAACCTGAAACTTGGAATAAATATTTGGACTCAGACGGCTGCCCAGACATTGCTCCTGAACAACAAAGGTTTGTCCATGATGATGATCTTGATGATATAATTAATGATGAGGATTTATGCCCTCTAGATCCTGAAGATTATGATGGTGATAGAGATACAGACGGCTGTCCAGATCCATAAACATATTTTGTAAATTCTAATTAAGAAGAATCTATTTAACGCGAGACTTAATAAATACTTGATAATAGCGGTGTCAGAGATAATGAAAAAACAGTACATTTTAGGATTTTTACTTTTACTTACTTCTACAATTGGCATATTTCCAAGTGGCGTTTATGCAAATGAAGAAATTGATACTGACGGTGATGGGGTTCCAAACTCTGTTGATTTTTGTCCTAATCTATTAGAGGACTATGATCCACAGTATGGTAACAATATTGACGGCTGTCCCGCTGATTTTGTTCCATGGTATGATGTTGATTATGATGGAATTCAAGATCACATTGATGGTTGTCCAACGGTAAAAGAGACTTACAACAAATTCCAAGACCTAGACGGCTGCCCGGATTTATCTCCTGATGTTGGAAAGGTAATTGCTGATACTGATAATGACGGTTATCCAGATTACATGGATTCATGTCCTAACCAACCTGAAACATTCAATGGTGTTGATGATAAAGACGGCTGTCCAGACGATGCCTCTAGTTTAAGAGATACTGACAGAGATGGCATTTCTGATTCATTAGATGAATGCCCACTAGAATCTGAAACTTACAATTTTTACTTGGATGAAGACGGCTGTCCAGATGCCATCGATGATGTATATTCACCATATAATTTTCCAGATACTGACGGTGACGGCATTGATGATAGATGGGATCAGTGTTTAAATGAACCTGAAAATTATAATGGCTATCTAGATTGGGATGGATGCTCAGATGTAACTGGCGCATCAGCTAATGGATTAATTGATTCTGACTATGACAGTATACTTGACTCTGTTGATGCCTGTCCGTTAGAACGTGAAAATTTTAATGGATTCCAAGATGATGATGGCTGCCCAGATGAAGTTGAATATGCGATATCTGGAGATACTGACGGTGATGGAATATTAAATCAATTTGATGTTTGTCCATACAATAAAGAAACTTACAATAAATTCCAAGATGAAGACGGCTGCCCTGATTTTGTTGGAGACAATTCTTCTACATATGATAGTGATGGTGACGGAATTGTTGATAACTTAGATCATTGTCCTAATCAGCCAGAAACTTACAATGGTGTTTTAGATTCAGATGGTTGCCCAGATAAACTAGATGCCACACTTGATTCTGACATGGATGGTATTCCAAATACTTTAGATGATTGTCCGCTAGAACCTGAAACTTATAATTTTTTCAAAGATGGTGACGGCTGTCCCGATACTGCCACTTCTGCTATCTCGTCTTATATTTTCCCAGATGTTGACGGTGATGGTATAGATGATAGATGGGATGCATGTCTTGATGAACAAGAAAACTATAATGATTACTTGGATAAAGACGGCTGCCCAGATGTTCCAGGAATATCAAAATCTGCATTGTCTGATATTGATTATGATTTAATTCCTGACATATTTGATGAATGTCCAACAATTGCTGAAAGATATAATGGATTCCA
Source organism: Nitrosopumilus sp. (assembly GCF_025699125.1). Classification (NCBI taxonomy): domain Archaea; kingdom Thermoproteati; phylum Nitrososphaerota; class Nitrososphaeria; order Nitrosopumilales; family Nitrosopumilaceae; genus Nitrosopumilus; species Candidatus Nitrosopumilus sp. Next base: position 298,369 of record NZ_JAILWC010000003.1, read on the forward strand.
AGATGATGACGGTTGTCCAGATACTATAGCATATGACTCCTTTGGAGATTCTGATTTTGATGGAATTCCAGATAATATTGATCAATGTCCAAATGCCCGAGAAACTTACAACAGATTCCAAGATTCTGACGGATGTCCTGATTTAATTTATGATAATAAACCAACAGCTGATTCTGACGGCGATGGAATTGTTGACAATATAGATTCATGTCCAAACCAACCTGAAACATTTAATGGATTCCAAGATAAAGACGGCTGCCCAGATAATTATCATTCAACTCTCGATTCTGACAGAGATGGAATTATTGACATATCTGATGCATGTCCACTAGAACCTGAAACTTACAACTATTATCAAGATGAAGACGGCTGCCCTGACGCTACTGGCTCAAATGTGTCATCATTTACTTTCCCAGATAGTGATGGTGACGGAATTGATGACAGAAAAGATGCATGTCTTGATGATCAGGAGAACTTTAATGGATATTTGGATTGGGATGGCTGCCCTGATGTATTAGCTGCTCAATCCACAACACCAACAAGAATTGATTCTGATGGTGATGGCTATTATGATGGAATTGATTCTTGCCCAACTGAACCTGAAACCTGGAACAAGTATAATGATCATGACGGCTGCCCAGACATTGCTCCTGAACAACAAAGGTTTGTCCATGATGATGATCTTGATGATATAATTAATGATGAGGATTTATGTCCTCTAGATCCTGAAGATTATGATGGCGATAGAGATACAGACGGCTGCCCAGACAATTAATACTGAAATTTAATTCACGCATTTTAATAGTAAATATATCGATGCTCTAAAGTTATCATATGCTTCCAAAATTTTCTAGTAGAGCATTTTTAGCTCCTATGGCTGGAGTGAGTGACCCTGCTCTTAGATTACAATGCAAAAAAATGGGAGCTGGATTGGTTGTCACTGAATTTACAAATATTCACAGTATCATTGCAAAAGAAAAACAACTTAAGGAAAATATGCAAACAATACAAAATTTTATTGAATACTCTGAGGAAGAACGCCCTTTATCGATTCAGTTATTTGGTTCTGATCTTGTTGCATTAGAAAAAGCTGCAAAAATTGTCGAGCCCTATTTTGATATAATTGATTATAACATGGGTTGTCCTGCACCACACATTACTCAACAAATGGCAGGCGGTGCTCTCTTACAAGAAGTAAATCTTACTCAGCAAATTTTTAGTACTTTAGTTAATGCTGTGAAAAAACCTGTAACATTAAAAATTCGTTCTGGAGTAACAAATGCAAGTCAATTTCTATTTAGAGATATTGCTGAAATTGCAGAAGATGAGGGTATTCAGATGATCACTCTTCATCCCAGAACTGTTAGTCAGGGATATTCTGGAAGCGCTGATTGGAAAATGATCAAAGAACTCAAAGAAATTTCTAACATTCCAATAGTTGGTAATGGTGATATCACTACCCCTGAAGATGCTAAAAATATGATTGATGAAACCGGTTGTGACTATGTAATGATAGGTCGTGGTGCAATGGGAAATCCATTTTTATTTGAACAAATTAATGATTATTTTAAAACCAATTCTTATCATGAATACTCTTTCAAAGATAGATTGGATTCCTTTTTTGATTATCTTCATCTAACTGTTAGATACAAAATCAAATTTGCAAATATTAAGAGTCAGGCAATGAGATTCACCAAAGGAATGAAAGGAGGTTCTAAATTACGTTCCAAGATCACCATTTCAAAAAATATTGCCGAATTAGAAAAAATTATGACTGACGCATATTTTGAGTCTTAAATTTATAACATTATAGTATTTTCTCTTACGTTTGTTTATGATTTCATCTAAATTAGTATTGAATTTTTAAGTATTTTTGACTATTCTTATATATTTCATAATGTCATTTTATGTATGAAAATTGGAGTTGAATCATAATTGGCAACAGCTTATGTTCTCATAAACTGTGAACTTGGTTCTGAAGAAGCAGTGATTTCAGAATTAAAATCCATTGAAGGTGTTAAGGAAGTACATGGAACTTTTGGTGCGTACGACATTTTAGCCAAAGTTGAATCAGGGCAAGTAGAGGCATTACGTGAAACTATTACATGGAAAATTAGAAAAATTCCAAAGATACGTTCAACTCTTACATTAATGGGAATTGAAGGACAACAATAGAATCAAAATCATTTGCTTTTATACTTAAATTGCAATATAATGCATCCCTTCAAAAAACATGTCCCCCAAAGGGATACCACACTGAGAGGATCTCAACCTCTCAGTAGTCCATTTCAAATAAAAAATTTTTTTATTTTATAAAAGAAAATAATTAGAGGGCTTCAGAACCGCTCTTTTTGGTTGCTATGTTCGTAACATTTTCAACATTTGATACAACAATAATTCCATCTCCACCTTTTCCGGTAAAAGCTGCACCAGCAATTGCGTTTGAAACCTTTTCTACATCTGCGTCATCAACAATTGTACTTACAGTTGCAACTGAATTGTAGTCTTTGGTGATTGAACCTGTTCCTCTACCTGATCTGACTTGTTGTCTTATTCCGGAACCTCTACCTTTTCCTTCAAGAATGGTAAATCCTCCTACAAGGTCATTTATTGCCTCAGTGACAGCTCCCATCTTGGTAGCTTGAATAGTTGCCTCAATTCGTTTCATTTTCATTTGTTTTTAACTATTGTTTAAAAAAGATCATATGTTTTTATCTTAATTTTATGATACTATGGAATTATTGGTTATTTCATTATCCACTGGGCTTTTTAATATTAGAATAAATCAAAAATATGAAAAATGACGAAAGAAGATCTCATAGACTCAATTATCTTTTAAAATATTATCTGATGAATCCCAAAGAAGGTGATCTTTTTTTGAGGGCCAAACAGATGGGCATATCTGATAATACTGCCAAGGACTACATTAGAACCGTAATTATTCAAGCCCAAAAAATTTATTCACAATAAATTCTAAAATTTTCTCTAGAAACAAACTGTATATTTTCATGAAAGAATTTCATAGAAATCTTAAACAAGGTATTCATAAATAATCAATAGGAGGGAAAATACACATGAATAATTCTTTACTTGATGATGTCAAGGCACTTTTAGATAAAGACTTTGGAGATGATAGAATACTCAAGCAAATTTACCGAGCTTGTGAAAATAACGAAGTAATTAGTAATTATGAAAGAACCTATGTTCAAAAACTTGCAGAAAAACATTTAGGAAAAAGGCCCGAAATACTTCGAACACCAACAATAGAACAAAAACCAATAATTCCAGATGTGGCGATACCCCAAACTCAATCTATCCAAAAAATGCAAACATTTCAACCAGAACCATCACGTAAATCCTATTTGAAATCAAAAAATTCGAAAACAATGTTGGGCATTACAGGTCTTGCATTGCTAATAATTATCGCAGTTGCAGCATCATTTAGTTTTGATGTACCTCCAAAAGTAGAAACACCGACCACTACTGTTCCAGTTACATTATCCGTTCAATCTGATTTATCATCTTATAACAAAAAAGATTTGATTTCAATTAGTGGTGTGTCCAACACTTCTGGGACTGTAAATCTCTCAATTGAAAATTCAAACAACGAGCTTGTATGGGCAGAACAAGTGTCTCTAAAAAGCAATGGAGCATACTCCACCTTAGCTATTGCTGGAGGACAAGGATGGGAAAATTCTGGTACATATACAATCAAAGTAGATAATGGCAAAGAAACAAAATCAATTACATTTGCATTTAAAGCATAATTTTTTCAAATTCCTTCCAATGTGAATCTACCAAATCTCTTAGTTTCTCTACACTAATTTCTTCCATGTATTCACGATAAACAATGTATTTATTTTGTTTATTCTCCTCCTCACTGTAAATATCGATAGTATTCTTAGGAATGATTCCATCTCTCCATTGACTCATTTCAAAAACCCATATCGTTGAATCTGGATTTGAAAAATCAATGTCATCACATCCAACAACATAAAGATAGCATTTTGTGGTCTGATTTAATTTCTCATGCAATTTTTCATAAGCAATCATTTGTCCTTTTGCAATGTTGATTTTATCATTATGAAACCCCTTGAATTCTAAGATGACAAACCCTCCTTTGTGCTCTATGAGCCAGTCAATATCCGTTCCACCTGAGGCAATCATTCCATGAACAATTAGATTGCCTAATACTTCTCTTCCATGTGTAAATTCTGACTCATCAAAAATCTGGTATTTTGCCTTTGGACTTTTACGAATAATTTGTTGAGATATATGTTCAGATTGAATTGAATTATCTTTTTCATATAATGTATCAATTAAATCACTAGCATCATTAGCCATAAATTTTCAAGTTTTTAACTGAATGATAAGCGGATTTGTAAAATTTAGTACAGTTGATGATTTATCTGCATAAAAATTCCTCTCCGGTTCCTTTATACAATACAAAGTACTCTTCAGGATTTTTTCTATCTTTTTTGGCATTTAGTGCATCTTGATACATTTCAAAATGTTCCACCAAGTATAACTGATTGCCAGGCTCTGCAAAATAATCGATACTAACCAAATTAAATCCTGTGTCTGGTGTTAATTTTTTCTTCTCATTATCAAATCTATCTTCAGACAATTTTAAAAATATGTGAATTTTGAATTATTGATCATAAATCATTAGATTTTTTTCTTCTAATAAAGCATGTAAATTATGCACTGAGCGATAAACATCTGATTCTTTTTTTGCACCAGTACACACTAATTTTCCAGATGCAAATAACAATATCACTGTTTTTGGATCAAGCATTCTGTGGATTAGTCCTGGAAATTGTTCTGGTTCATACATGCTTCTTGGTAAAGTTCTTGCCGCTTTTTCTAAGTGAATTTTTCCTCCAAGATTAATTGCGGCAACTATGTTTTGAACTGTAATAACTGCATCTTTTTTTATTTTGATTTTTCCCTTTCTTAATTTCTGAACAACTGTGTTTACAGCTTTGATTGCCATCTCTTCTGATTTTGCACCAGTACACACCATCTTTCCTGTTCTAAAAATCAATGTTGCAGTTCTAGGACTCTTCAATCTGAAAACTAGTCCTGGAAATTGTTCAGGATGATATTCTGTATCTGGAAATTTTTCTGTAATGTCATTAAGATCAATTTTTTGATCTACTGATGCTGAAGCAACAACATTTTCAACACTAACAATTGGTTTTGTTTGAGGCATAACGAGGGACTTTAAATAGCGCCTTTATATATACTAGTCAACTTTTTGAGAAACTTTGAGTCTTAATGATGTCCAATCCATTGGTAACGATATTCTTCATCTATAATCTCTGATACTATCTCTGTGTTTTTGATTTTTGTTTTAGGGATATCTATATCAAAGAATCCTAGTTGACCTTTGCATGTAATTGGAATTCGCAATGGTTTTGCATTTTTCAATCTAAATCCAAAAGTTTTATCATGAAAATTTTTTGATGCTAAATGGAATTTTTGATCCATTTTTATTTCTTTAATTGAATTGTATTTTTTTACATCATAAATTTCAGCTTTTCCAATAATTGCTCCAGTTACAAATTTTTTATTCATCTTTAATCTCTTGCAATCTTCTGTTTTGATTTTTAATGGTGCATGAATCAAAAATTCACCACGAAAATTAGTATTCCATTTTCGTAATTCGATAGTTTTTTTTCCTGAAATAATTAAATCAGCAAATGGTTGAGAAACTGAAAGACATTTCAAGATTTATTCAGTAGCTGCTTTAATGAATTCGCCTGGATTTTTACCTCTACCTGCAGGCAAATTTGTTATTCCGCCATTCAAACTTTGAGTGACTATTCCTTTACTTGCTAGTACCTGTGCAGTCATAAGCGAAGTATTTCCAGCCATACATACTAACAACGATTTTCCTTTAGAACCGTCTAGTTCTTTATCTAATTCATCTGGGATTTGTTGTGTTGATAATAACTCGTTGATAGTTCTTGCTTTAGGTACAGAAATTTTTGATTTATCCACACCTAATGATTTTGCAATCATCTCAATTCCTTCTTCTTTAGGAGTGTATTGTGTATGCACCCAGATAATTCTATCATAGTCATTAACTGTTGATGATGCATCTTCTAATGAAACGGTCATTGGAATCTTATTTTTTGAAATTTGCTCAAAATTCTTTTTATATTTTCCAATTCCATCAGCTACTATTATTACAAATTTTTTATTAATTCCTGAACTTGCCATCTGCATTGCAGCAAATAATTCTAGTGCTGTACTTTCTCCTATGTCATGACCCTTATCTACAAAAAACTTCAAAAGGAATTTTGCCTTTTCAAAATCCACTTCATGCTCTGCAGCATATGTATCTGGTTTGTATAATGACAAGCCCGTAGCTTTTGCCTTAGTTCTAATTCCTGCGACATCTTGACCTGGACTAGGAAAGACAACATGTATTGATTTTTTTTCATATTTTTCAGTCATGTATTGACTCAAACCTCCAGATGTACCACCAGTTCCAAATGAACAAATAATTTGATAATTTTCCAATGAATCTCCATTTTCATGCAATTGCTGATCAATCTCTTTCGCAGTTACAGTTCTATGTATATCGATATTCAATTTGTTATCATATTGTTCTGGACAGAATAAATCATAAATTTTTGCAAGAAACCTTGCCAAATTTATGATATCTTGTTTTGCCAATAATTTCTCAATTTCTTGAATATTTATGTCAAAAATTTCGGGATTAAATCCTAGTTCTGATAACTGTGATCTGATGTTTCCTGCAGTTGCTTTTGCAGCTAACTCATCTGCTTTATTTTCCATTCCTGGTGCTGGACAAATATCCATATCTAAATCCATAATTCGAATGTTTTCGTTTCTTAATTCTTTGAAGACTCCTTCTTGTAATTTTCTTGATACGAGTGCAACTACTTTCATTCCTATCTTTGATAATTGCCCAAGTGCTATTCCAAAATTTCCTGAAGTAGCTTCAATCACTGTTTGATTTCCTTTTAGTCTACCAGAAATTATTGCATCATGAATGATATGAGCAGCAGCTCTTACTTTGATTGAACCACTTAGTAATGTAGAATCAAATTTCCCATAAACTTTCAAATTATCATCAAGATCTAATTTGTAGACACTTTTGGCACATTCTTTGAAATCTTCTGTAAGATCAACTAATGGTGTTGGGTTGACAACCTTTGTTTCTTCTATGTGAGGTATTTTATTCCATATTTCTTGTTCAAATTTTTGCAGTAGTGTATTGTCAACGTTGTTACTTTGATTTTCGTTCAATTTTCTCTTCAATCTGTCTCGTCTGTAATCTCATATAAAATATCTCATAGGAAAAATAGTGGGAATTCAATTTTTCATTTACACATTTAAAATTCCAATTACTTTACTTGGAATATCTTTGAGTCTACTTACAGCCATTGTTTTTTCATAACCCAAACGTTTTAGATTATTTGCTATTGTGGTTGCTCTTACAGTATTCGGACCTAGGCCTAAAGAGATCATATTGATGCCTAATCCTTTGAACTGCTTTGTCATAATTCTGACTGCATTTGGATCTGAAGGCTCTCCATCTGTTAATGTCAAAAAAATATCTGGCCTTTTTGACTGTAAAATTGGGAACATTTTATCATAGACTTCTGCTAGTGGCGTTGACCCATTGGCAACTATTTGAGCTAATCTTTTTGCGGTAATATTATTCCATTTAACATTATCTGGTTTTACAGACCAGCAAACTACAGATCTGTTTTCTGTACTAAATGCATAAACTGCAAACTTTACTTTAAGATAAGATAAAACTTCACAAAGGGCTAATGTTGCTTTTTTATATTCTATGGCATCTGATGCAATACTTGAAGAATGGTCCAATAATATTACAATTTTTGTTTTAATGGATTTTTTTTCATCTGTAAAAAATGGTTCATTTCCATCAATGTAATTTTCTTCATCAAATTCATCTCCAGTTCTTAGATGTTGTTCTTTCCAACCTGTTTTCCATTCCTTAAATCTCATTTTTAGTCCATTTATCAAACTCATGTCAAAAATTACTGTTTCATCTACATTTTTTGTAGAAGGCGTTTGAACTCCTATTGGTTCTGGATTCAAACCTTTGTTTTCTGTTTTTTCATTTTCATCTAGTAATACTTTGTATTCATCATAGACATTGTCTCCTTTTATTATTGATGCTGGATCAATTGAACCAAAATCGCCTTCTTTGTTTTTTGAAATTATTTTTAAAACTTTTAACAGTTCTTCTTCTGAAAGTGCCATCCCTGCTTTCATAAAAGGCAATGAAATTGGAATTGTTAAGAGTGAATCGATATCTAAAATTTTAATTATTTCACTTATTTTCTCTTCAAGCCATTCGGTGTCATGGTTTTCTTCGATTGCTTTATTGACAATTTTTTTCCCAAATACAGCGGCTTTTTTAATTTGTTCAAACTGACTTGATTGGATTTCGCCTTTTATTGTGCCAAACATGAAATATTGATAAAATGCCTCTACAATCCTTGCTTTTCCATAAACCGTATGCAGCTGAGGTCTTGCTACAAGCATGTATGTATAATTGAAGATGATCTCATCATCCATTCCTTTCCAAATTTCTCTACCCAGTCTTTCAACTCTTTGTGTTTCCAATGTGTTTAGAATAAATCCAAATGCATGATCATTGCTGAGAATTTTCTTGCAAAATTTTATTCTCATTGCTTCATACCATAACGATGTTCTAAATTGACGATACTTTTGAAAATCATTGCCTATTCTTTTCTCAAGCGGAGTCAGGATTACTCTGTTCTCATTTAATCTAGTTCTTGTTTCTACTTTGTCTGAAATTTCAACAATTATGTTGTCTTTCTCAGACCATCTTCTTACAAGAAAAGTGGCAATCTCTACAATCGATTCTGTCTGGAGTTGAATTGCTTGCATTTAATTCCCAAACATCGACGTTATGATGTCACTTACTTTTTGATATTCTATATTTCCCCATTGTGTGTAAACATTCCCAAAAACAAATTTTGCTGCCTCTTTACTAGACATTCCCTTGTCTAACAATTTTGCAAATGCAATGGTTTCCCTCAGACTAGGAGAATAAAACAATTCTTCAACTGCAGCTGCTTGTCTGAGTGTATTTGCTAATTTTATTGCCTGAATAATTTCTGATTCATGTTCTCCAGAAACATGTTTTTTTACAATCTCTAATTCTATATCTTCTGGAGGATATTCTAATCTAATTCTTACTGGGAATCTGCTTAGTATTTGAGGTGGCAGTTCTTTTGTTCCGCTATGAGTTAATGGATTGATTGTTCCAATCACAAACCAGTTTTCTTTAGCTTTGATTAGTTCCCCTGTTGATTCTTTTAGTACAATTTGTCGTCTATCATCTAATGCTTCATCCAGTCTAAGCAAAACATCTGCCTCTGCTGCATTTATCTCATCTAAATATAGTGTATTTCCTTCTCTCATAGATTTTATCAAAACTCCTTCATCAAAAGTGACAGTTCCATCAGTAAGCGTCTTTGAGCCTACCAAATGACTTTCTCTTGTTCTTAGGCTGAAATTAATTGATTGTAAATTCATATTTTTGCTTTGAGCAAAATCTCTGACAAGCGATGTTTTTCCGGTTCCCTTGGGTCCTATAATAAGAACAAAAAGACCTGCTTCAAATGCCTTGTTTAAAATCTGGATTGAATCATTCCAATCAAGATATTGAACTTCTTCCAAAGTACGTTTTCATTGATTTAAACAATATTTAATATTAGATCTATTTTCCAAATGCTTCTACTTTTGTAAAAGCTTCATCAAGTCTTTGATGTAATGTCTTATTCCATTCATCAAAACCAGACGGATCTTTTGGATAATTATAATAATGTTCTACTAACCATTGGTTTTGTTTTGATGTGTATCTTAATCCATCTGCAACTGTTTTGTTCATTGCACCTCTAATGATCATTCCAATTTTTCCTAATCCTGTAAAATCTGGATGTTCTCCTTTACTAATTGCTTCAACATCAAGATTTCCCAAAAAGTGTTTCATCCCATAACTGATCTGCTCGTTAGTCATCTGTTGCACTAGTCTTCTAAAGAGTTCAAGACCTGCGGTTTTGTATCCATATTCTTTGATGTAGTCAAGATTGTATTGCCAAAGACTAGCTTCTGAAACATCATTTGCTTGTAGTGCTTGGGCAACATTATTTCCTAAAATTGTTCCTGCAATTAATGCTGGTCCAATTCCTCCTGCATCAATTGGTTTTGGCATCCATGCAGAATCTCCAACCATCATATAGCCACCTGAAACCATACAATCATTTTGTCGTCTAACTGACACTTGGAAAACTCCTGAGTTATTGTTAATGTCTTGAGGATCTTCAGATAGTTTTGGATTTTTAATAGCTATGTTTCTTGCAAGATACTCTTTCATTAATGATTCGACATTATCTTTTTTCCCCAATCTCTTGTTTCTTTTATCTAGCAGTGATTTCTCTACTCCTAAACCAATATTCACTTTGTTTTCTGCTTTAGGAAATACCCATCCATATCCTCCCGGTGCAATGTCTTGGTCTAAATGAATAATACAATAATTCGGATCAAATTCTGAGAGATCTTTCTGTCCTGGCTCAAAATACATAATGTATCTCCCTGTTGACTCTAAATCTCGTCTGTCTATTCTCTTTTCCACTTTGGTTGAGTTCTGAAGTCCATTTCTCAGCATAGATGTAACACCTGTGGCATCAATTACAATTTTTGCTGTTTTTTTGAAAGGTTGTTTTGTTTTATTGTCAATTCCTTGAACTCCTACTACTTGTTGACCATCATAAACTAGACCCGTAAGATTAATTTCATATTGAAAATCAATTCCCATTTTTCTACATCTTTCATTTTGAATTTCAGGAAGTTTTTGACGATTTAGCATATATCCTGCACCATCAAATGGAATGGCAGTTTCTTTGTCTGGCGAAAATGCCATTACCCCCTTTACGTCATGCTCAATTTCGGGTTTTGTCCACTTGACCTTGATTCGATCTGACATGTAATCTACAGCTTCTTTAGAACAAGCATCTCCACATACCCAACCTGCTAATGATTTTCTACCAGGTAAAAATTCTGTATTTCTATCAACAACCAAAATTTTTGCATTTTGATTCGAATAATGAGAAACAGCTTGGGCTGTAATTGTACCTGCAAGACCTCCTCCTGCAATTATAACGTCATAATCTACCACGATAATTCGGTCCGTCTATCCGTATTTAAAATAATACCATGATGATGTGTGTGGATCTAATGTTGTATTTTTGATCGATTAAAATGGGGTCGGTTCGTCGCGGCGTCTTCATAGCTTTAACTCAGACTGGAGCGGCTGTTATTTCCTCATTCCCAAATTGAATTACTCCGTCATTCCTATTTAATCTAGGTGGCAATTTGAAAAATTTCTGTAAATGTTTTGACAGTCTCTTTTTTGTTGTAAATCGGTGTGTGAATTTTTATTTTTACTGTGTCTTTTTCTCTAATTACGACATTTCCTTTGATTAGTTCTTGTTTGTCTAATCTCATGTGAAATCTAGAATCTACTGTTCTTTCTTCAATCTCTTCAATTAACTCGTTGATTTGCTGATGAGAGAGCAGTCCTAAAAGTTTCCTTATAAAATTCTCAGCCTCTTTTTTTACAATTTTTGCATTTAACATGATGATTGGATTCTCAAAGTATCCTGTGGTTTCCTGAATTGTGAAATCTTCTTTTTTTAGATTTAGTAATTCAAACGCTTGGAATATTTTTGAAATATCCTCTGTTGCATGTACAATTACGTCAACTGTTACTTCAATTTTGTCAATCATAATTGTAAAAGAATTACTTGGGTTAATTATGCTTCAAGTAACACTGTTTCTTTATCTGCCGTTCTGATGAGTTTTACTTTCTCAAGACCTACATGTCTTACTCTGATAACTTTCTTAAATGCTGCCATGATATCCGAATTGATCTTGCTATAACAAGTTGCTTGGACAAACTGCTCGATTGTCATTTCTGGAACTGTCTTGTTAATTACATCTCTTGCAATCAATCTAAGAGCGTGTTTTCTAGATGTGTTTAATTGTCTATGGGTTAGGGCAATAACTTTGATTCTGAAGATATAACCGTCTTTTGTTTTAATATCTATGATGAAATTAATTTTTGATGAACCACGTCTAACTAAACTTCGTAAAAATTCTTTTGAATATTCAAATCTCTTGAAAATTGTTGTTGCCTTGTCACCATCAACCTTGTCAATTTGAAAATAAATTTTGTATTGGTGTTGTGATGGATCTCCTTTCAAAATATCATAGAGTGTAACTTCTAAAACTCTACCTGATGCATTTTCATCATCAGTAATTGGGACATAAGCAATTGGTACGTTGTTAAATGAATCTGGAGCATTAACAGTGATCCACCGTTTTTCTCTCCACTTGTCTTTTACTCGACCTTTTCTACGTGCCAATTATTATCGACCTTTGAACCCAAAATATAAGGGTATGTCACTAGATCTCTTTCTGATTTCCCATGTAACTCTGCAAAACATAAGGAATTTTGATGTGTCCATCTTTTGTTTGGAAATTCTCCATAATTGCTACCAAAATTCTAGTTGTGGCAATTAGAGTGCTATTTAGCGTGTGCAAGTATTGCGTGTCTTCATTTGTTTTATCTCTAAATCTTATTTTCAATCTTCTTGCTTGATAATCCAAACAGTTTGAGCAAGATACGATCTCTCTATAGGCATTTTGTCCTGCCATCCACGCTTCAATATCGTATGTTTTTGCTGAAACTTTTCCCATGTCTCCAGTTGACAGCAGCATTACTCTGTATGGGATTTCCAAGCTTTGATAAAATTCTTCAGCAACTGATATCATTTTTTCATGTTCATTCCAAGAGTCTTCAGGTCTTGAAAAGACAAATTGTTCAATTTTATCAAATTGATGTACTCTGAAAATTCCCTTCTGATCTCTGCCATGCGCTCCAGCTTCTTTTCTAAAACATGGGCTGATTCCTGCATATCTTAAAGGTAAATCTTTTCCTTCTATGATTTCTTTTGAATGCATTGCCGCCATTGCATGTTCTGATGTTCCAATCATGTAAAGATCCTCATCTTCAACTTTGTAAATTACTTCTTCAAAATCATCTGCAATTACTGCTCCCTCCATTGATTCCCGATTAATCATATATGGTGGTTGAACAAGCGAATATTCTTTTTTTGCAAGAAAATTTAGTCCATAGTGAATTAATGACTGATTGAGTCTTACAAGATCATTTTTTAGATAATAGAATCTAGCTCCTGCTACTTTAGCTGCCCTTTCAAGATCAACCAAATCTAAATTTTCAGAAATATCTATATGATCATTTATTTTAAAATTAAAATTTGGTATCTTTCCCCATTTTCTAATTTCTATATTGGAACTTTCATCTATGCCTACGGGAACTGATTTATCGACAAGATTTGGAATAGTTAGTGCTAATTTTGAATAGTATTTTTCAATACTTTCTTGTTCTGATTCTAATTCAGAAAGTTTAGCTGAAACATTTTTCATTTCTTTTAAAATTCCTGATGCATCTTCTCCTTTCTTCTTTTTTAGTGAAATCTCCAATGCTACTTGATTTTTCTTTTTTCTCAATTCATCTGTTTTAAGAATAAATTCCCGCCTTTTTTGATCAGATTTTATCAATCCGTTCAAATCAAATTCTACTGATCTTGCTTTGAGCATATCTTGAATAATTTGAGGATTTTCTTTGATTAATTTTGGATCTAACATTATTCTATCACCTTTAATGATACTTGTATATGCTCAACTACTTCATCAATTGTCCCAATAAGTTGTTTCATATTCTTCTTACTTTCAAAATTAAAAACTAGTTTGTTATCAATATTTTCAACATAAAGACTCAATCCTTCTGGAAAATTTACATTATCTGGTTCTAGTGCTTTTTTGATAGTTTCAGCCTTTTCTTTAGATATGTTATTGAGTACTACTTTTACTTGGCATGTTAACGACATTTACTTCTAAATAATTGAGAAATTCGTCCAATTTGTCTTTAGTTATTTTTGCGCCTGCTGCTGCATTATGTCCTCCACCAATACCGTCAAATTTCTCAGCACCTGTTCTCATTATTTCGCTGAGGTTGATATCTGAATTACAACTAAAAGATTTTCTTGATGAGAACTTTATTGTATTTTCTTCTCCCTTTGTTCTCAAAATTACGATTTTACCTGAATTTTTTGGAGAGCCTGCAATTAATGATGAGATAGTCCCAGTCATTGTTTCCGGTACTATGTCTTCACCATTTACCATAACACAAGTTTCACTTTCAGAAATTCGCCATCTTTCATTTGATAATATACTCATGTATTCTCTAATCATTTTTCTATAGTCTGTCAAAATTGATTCTCCTTCCCTTAGTATCTTATTTCTGTCTCCCATGCATATTGCCATGCCGACACCAGAACGATTGATTCTTCCACAGGAGTTTAACATGGTAGAAAATTCCCTTCCGTCCCTCAAGAAACTCCTATTGTCTTCTCTTGGAAATGTGTATGTATATCCAATTAATTCTGACATTATCTCAGTAGCATTTTTGCCTGATGTGAATTTAGTAATTGATTCGATTACCTGTCTTTTTTCCTCTTCGTTTAGTTCTGCTGGAACTCTCCATCTTCCTCCCTCCTTTAACTTGATTCCTGATGAGTTTAGAAGAGAAAGACATGCATCTCTATTCCAGGTCAATCCTTCAATAAATGGCTGTGAGGTAAATGCAAGTGCATCCGGAAGAGGTCTAGTTTCTCTTCCTACTAATAATAAATCTAAATCAATATCCACCAACCCTAGTTCTTTTGCAGTATTTGAAATTTCAAAATTTTTACCAGTAAATGATTTTCTTTCTCCTTGATCTTGTCTGTCACCTAATGCTGAAACAACTGCAATGGCAGACAAATCTGAATTTTTTTCATCTAATGCAATTGATGCAAGATATGCCATTCCTCCTGCACAAATCTCTGCTCCTCCATCAATTCCATATTTCCATGCATTAATGACATTTTGATTATCTATCTCTTTATCTGGAATTTGGTGATGATCTAAAACAATCCAATTATCTCCTAGTGTAGAATCTAGCTCATTTGCAAAACCTCCTCCTAAATCTGTTACAACATGAAAATCCCTAGAGTCTTTTTTGAAAGATTCAACCACATTTTTACTAAATTCTTTTGATGTTCTGACAGTACAATTTGCACCTTCTCTGATTAGAGCTTTAGCAATAATGCTGCCCGATGTAAGTCCGTCGCAATCAATATGGGTTGTAACAAAAATTGATTTTTTAGATTTTATACAATCTGAAATTTTATCTTTGAAATATGAAAGTGACTCATCAAGCGATTTTGTCATTACTCTAATTGAGCAACCACGGATTTATATTTCCAGGTTTTAGGAATTCTTTCAATTCTCTTGTAGTACACTGATAGTCTATGAACTTTGGCTTCTATTAGTTCCAAAGATCTTACATTTCTATTGTCACCCTTGTTTTCTTTTAGGTGCTTTTGAAGACCAACTGCTTTTTTAACCATATTTTCAAGGTCTTCTGGCATTTCCGGTCTCAAATCATTTTCCTTTAGAATATCACCCATACTTTTCTTGGTAATTGGTTTGATGAGAGGAATTGAATGCTGATCTCTTAATTTAATTCCAATTTGACTTGGGGTTAAACCATCTTTAGAATATTTTACAACTAATTCTTCTATTTCTTTAGGACTTTGTGTTATCCATGAAGGAGCACGCAATGTAGCTGGTCTGATGGAATGCGATTTTCCATGTCTATGAGTATGCATTCGTCCCATGATTTGGCTGATTAAAGTACCGAATTAAACGTTACTTTACTGATCTCGTACATTATATCGAAAATTGGTGTTTAGAATAAAAGTTAAATAAGTCTCTGGCTTCAAAACGAGCAGGTAAACGGTATGAATACAAAAATACTATTAGCAGCATCCTTAGTTGCTGTCTTCACTATGGGATTCTATGCAGAAGATGCAATAGCATTTGCACAATACATGGGAAACGTTGGTAGTGAAGGGGAAACCGGATCTTACACATTAGAGGAAGCACTTGAAATTCAAAGAAGAAGAATAGAAGCTGCTGAAGCAAATCCCGCCTCTGGCTCAGGAACTCCATATCTTGATGCAAGTGGTGTAGTTGGTGCCTCAGTTATCGCAGGTGCAGTGTTCGGTGGTATTGCAGGAGCATTCTTCATTAGAGGAAGATCTGGCAAATACGCAGCAATGGGCAGAGGATAATCAAACCTCACTTTTCTCTTATTTTATTTTCTACGTCTTAGTGGATACTGATCTCGTACTTTCTGATAATAAAAGAAATGTATATATCGCACAAATAGAGCCAAATTATCATGACTCCTATCGTAGGAACTTTCCTAAGCATCCTGTCATCACTTACAGGACAACTGGGACCAAACTATGATCCATTATTCTATGATGTAATGATTTACATCTTCGGAACCATGATGTTCACAATATTCCTTCTAGGAATTATCTCATTCTGGTTACGTGTACACGGATGGGCTTACAAGGACAACCGTGAGAGATGGGTCGATGAGTTGGACAGACACTTTGAAAGAGAAGGCATTGGTCTGATTCCAGACAACGGCAAATACTGGTAAAATTACTACCTTTCTTCTTTTCATTATTTTTAATAATTTTAGAAAACTCTGTGTTTATTTTCTAAAGTTATGATTTTTTTCTAGTTCTCAATTACTAATTTTTTAGTTATAGGATTAATCACTAGTTTTCAATTCTGGAAGGTAATCTTTGTCTTTTGATGAATCATAATCTTTTGATGTAAATACTGCTTTGTAGTGATACTTGTCTTGTAATGGGGTTTTGAGACCCATCTCTGACAACCTATCATTAACATAAATTTCTGTTTTTGACTCTTCCATGTCTCTAATTTTAAACTTGGAAATGTATAGGAAATGTCCTATTTCAAAATTAGGGTTTTCAGTCCATTCTGCATATACTGTACCATCATTAGAAAGCGTGTATATGGCTCTTTGACACCCTTCCGTGATTCCGATATTTGGTTGAACTTCGGCTTTCTGACCATCCAAAATCATTTCAAATGTAAATGATATTTTCCAATCTGTATCAATATTGTCAATGCAAGCATTATGTGGTTGTCCACCTATCATTGGGTTTACTACAAAGCTAGTAAGCAATACTGCGATGCCTCCTATGATGGCACTTATCACAAGAAATTTTATTGTCTTATTTCTTTTGTAAGGATCCCCCATTCCAGGATATTTCATGATGATGATTTTAGACGGATTCCTTAAAGTCCTTTCTCTTACTCAAACATTATCTCAATAGTATCAAATTGATCTTGATGATCTGCAAGAAAATATGTGATTTCATCTGAGTCAATCTCTAACCATTCTGATTCACCTTTGTAAGGGAGATAGTCTTCTACAAACAAATCATCTGCTCCCGTCATTCTAACAATTACTTTTTCATTTTTTGATTTTAACTCAAAGGGTAATTTGAGAACTTTACCTCGTCTCTGGTTTTGGATGTTAACTTTGAAAATATCTGAACGAAATTCAACTTCTCCGAAAAAATAACTTTGAAAAATATCTAGTTTGATTATTCTAAAACTTAACACAATTTCAATACTATTTTCTAGAAGATAAAACTTGGTTTCAAACCAATACGCCAATCATATGATTAATTATAAAATGAAAAGGAAAAGGTTGGGTTGTTTAGATTACTTGCCAGGGTCGTGTTGCAAACGTAATGACATAACCAACACCTATTATGATTGATTGATATGCGATGTTAGTATATGGGATTGGTTTGATAATTGGATCTCCTTCAACGACTACTGTTTGACCTGGACCAAGTCCTGGACCAACTTTTGCTACATTGAGTTGGGTGTGTACGTGGTATACACCTGCTTCAAGTGCTTTTGCAGATAATGAATAATCGACGACAGCGTTACCTGGAATGTCAAAGACGTTTCCTGGTGGATCTCTTGCTAGCATCTCCCATCTGTTACCTGCGTTGGTTGACTCTGTGAATATTGAGAGCCATCCTCTTAGGTCTCTTTCTACAAGGCTGACTAGTGTTCCTTGAACTGTCAAGGTTTCGCCAGTTTGTAGGGATTGTCTGTTAAAGGTTTCATCCTCAATTCTGATGAAACGACTCTGGAGTTGTGCTTGGACACCGTGTGCATCTGCAGTTGGAATTATGGATTCAACCCAGTTGAAACCTAATGTTCCTAGTGCAAGTACTACAGCTAGTCCAAATACGAAAATTCTTTTTTCGACCATAGTTATCCCTAATATTGAGGAAATAATACACATCGTTATATGTTTTACCTTCATTACGAGGATCGATGCTTGATATGATGTTAATCATCGATGCTATACAATGAAAATACTAAAAAAACAATAAAATTATTTTAATTTACTAAACAACTAATGTTATTTTTTTTTAAAAAAATCAATAATAATATAAAAATTTTAATAAAATTATCCAATTTTCAATCTCTTACTTTATATCCCGAATTCACACCTAATCTAGCATGGCACAGATGCCCGCATTAATCCCAAAAGAAGTTGAGATTCAGAGACTTAAAAAAATCTGGCTCATCGTTATTGCTATGGGATCTACTGCAGCATCAGTCGAAGTTGATAACTTCGTTGATGGTTCTCTACATCAGACTTCTATCAGAGATAGTGCATTTACACCAGCACACTGGTGGTTGTATTCCCACTTCATCACATTACCACTTGGATGGGGAGCAGCAGCAATCTATGATAGAAAAGTACCAGTTCTTAGAGGTCCTAACAATTCAATGAACACAGGATTGAAGATGACCATTCTTGGTTACCTTGCAACAATGTTTACAATTGGGGTCAATGAGATGTGGCACTTTTGGTTTGTAGAGGAAATATTTGCGGTTCCAAATCACTGGATGTTTAACATGGGTGTAGTAGTTGCATTCATGGGTGCACTTGCATACGTAGTCAGAGTATATGCTAGACTCGTAGAATTAGGTGCAGAAACTCCTGGAGAGAACCCATATGTTGCAGAAATGTACAAGATGGCCTTAGAAGGCAAATTGTACAGTAGATCAATTCCATAGACAAATTGTGCAAAAGCACATTTTTTCTCTTTTATTATTTTTAAAAAAAAGACGTGGATCGTACTAATACTCCTGTTTAAGAAAGACTTAAAAGAATCTGATTTAGAATAATTCCAGAATGACTCTTCCTAAAGGATTCGGTTCTGGCGGCACTGGTGGATCATCAAGTGCTGATATAGAGCGAATGATTGGACGACGCGTTGAAAACATGACTGGTATGATAACAATTTCATTCTGGGCAGCATTATTGGCTACTTTTGGTGGTACTGCAGCTGGATACTTCTATTATCCATGGGCATATCCAACAGCAAGTGGACACTTTGCATTCATCGTACTCGCAATCATTGAGGCAATAGGTTACATCTTCTGTGTTAAAGTCATGGAAGAAGGTTCCAACAAAAACAGTAATGGTATAGTTGCCGCTAGTGTTGCAGGCGCAACCGCATTTGTACTATTCGTATCACTATACGTTGGTTGGTAATCGAACACTTCATTACACTTCTTTTTCATTTTAATTTTAAACAGTCAGTTTTGATTACGTTTTTTCCTATTTTCCAAAGTTAAAACAACGATCTCCTTCACACTCTAAAATTTTATATACTGACCGTTTCTTTGACATCATATGGTCTGGTTAAGACGATGTACACACTACTTATTCATAGTAGTAGTTGCAGTTAACTCAACACTGTTAACAATTAATGCAGGAGACTACATCTTCTACACTGACTGGGCTTGGACTTCGTACACGGTATTCTCAATATCGCAAACGTTGATGCTTATTGTAGGTGCAACATATTACCTAACATTTACAGGCGTTCCAGGCACAGCAACGTACTACGCTCTAATTATGACAGTATACACATGGATAGCAAAAGGCGCATGGTTTGCGTTAGGATATCCATATGACTTCATTGTAGTTCCAGTTTGGTTGCCTTCAGCGATGCTGTTGGACTTAGTCTACTGGGCAACAAAGAAGAACAAGCACTCCTTGATACTGTTTGGCGGCGTACTGGTAGGAATGTCATTACCATTATTCAATATGGTAAACCTGATAACAGTAGCAGACCCACTAGAAACGGCATTCAAATATCCAAGACCAACATTGCCACCATACATGACACCGATAGAACCTCAAGTTGGAAAGTTCTATAACAGCCCAGTGGCTTTAGGTGCAGGTGCTGGTGCAGTATTGGCATGTACGTTTGCAGCGCTAGGTTGTAAACTTAATACTTGGACATACAGATGGATGGCCGCTTGGTCAAAGTGGGACTAAATCCAACCTTTTCCTTTTCATTTTATTAATCTCGCTTAGAGTGTTCTCTAAATTTCTAAACTTGATTAAAAAATATTGCACAGCTTGTGATCTTTTATTGTCTCTTTTGACAATATGTAATCTTGTGATGATAATTATTGAAACAGCAATATGGTCAGATTCTAGTTACTCCAAAACCATTTGTAAAATGGGCTGGTGGAAAACGTCAATTAATTCCAATTCTGAATGAAAATTTACCTAAAACATTTGGCACTTATTTTGAGCCCTTCTTGGGAGGCGGTGCATTACTTTTTCATATGCTAACAGAGCGAAATGGGCAAAAATGTAGCATTTCTGATCTTAATTCAGATTTGGTATTGTCATACATTACCATTAGAGATAGAATAGATGATTTGATTTCTTCTCTAAAAAGTCATGAAAAAAATTATCAAAAAGATTCCAAATCATACTATTATTCTGTTAGAGAAAGCAATCCAAGAAACGAAATTGAAAAAACATCTCGATTAATCTTTTTGAATAGAACCTGTTTCAATGGATTGTATCGTGTTAACAGTAAAGGTAAATTCAATGTACCTATAGGAAAATACACTAATCCAAATATTGTAAATGAGGATAATCTTCGTTCAGTAAGTAGCATATTGCAATCAAGCAAGGCATCTATCAAATGTCGTGATTTTGAGGCAGTTCTTAGAGATGCCAAAAAAGATGATTTGGTATACTTTGATCCACCATATCAGCCAGTTAGTAATACGGCAAATTTCACTAGCTATACAAACAAGGACTTTACCTTTGATGATCTAAGCAGACTAGCCGAACTTTGTACGAAACTGGATTCAAAAGGATGTAGAGTTCTTCTGTCCAATTCTAACTCTAAAGAAGTTGCAGAAATATTTTCCAACGAACCTTGGAAAATAAGTAAGATTCAGGCAAACCGCTCAATCAATTCAAACTCTAAAAAACGAACTGGTCACTTTGAATTACTGATTAAAAATTATTAGAAGCTTCGAACGGGATCTGAACCCGCGACCTTTACATTACCAATGTAACGCTCTACCAGGCTGAGCTATCGAAGCACGAAAATTGTCTGTAGAAAATCCTTATAATTCTTCATTCTGAGCATTATTCTTCTAAACTGTTAAATTTCACACAGATTTCTAGACTTTTGGAGGAGTAATCAAGCCTGGCCAAAGTAAGCATTATGTGCTTTTGGACATGCAGGACTTAAGATCAAATAATGGGTGATCCTGTCTCTCAGGAGTTCGTGGGTTCAAATCCCACCTCCTCCACTACTTTATTTTGGATGTTTTATTCCTCTAGAGTTTAGAACTTCGTAGACATCTGGTAATGAGAAAACAAAACCAACATGTACACAATCTTTTTCATCACATAGCTGACAGAACAATTCGCCTTTTTGAACTGCAACTTCTGCGATTCTATTTTTGATATTGTCTTTTAGAATAACTCGATCATCATCCACAGAAATTTTTTCAATCTTGGGGGCATATCTTGCAAAAGTCTTGTCCTTTTGCATCATCTCTTCTAACATGTAAGTTACATAACCTGAAAAACTATTGACCCCTTTCATTGTAAGGTCGTCTTTACTATTTTGATAAACTTGATGGAATTTATCATAAACTGTTTCTGAAACTGTGATTGATTTGAATCCGGCTTTTGGCAATTTACTTTTCCTTACCGTACAATAAAGTACTCAAGTATTTAATGTTTTATTCCAAGGGTACTGTCAAGCCTGTGGGACATATTTCTCGTGTAAACTATCGGGACATGAAAAAAATAGGGTTCTATCTTGTAGAACCACCAATACAATATGCACAGTTATCAAAACCCTGTGCATGGGCAACAATAAGACTAGAAAATTCTCGTCTATGTTCTAGTTTTATTTCATTAATCTGGCAGTTCGTATTCTGATTGAATAAATTATGAACTTCCATAGTGTTGCTATTTCCGAGGTATTGAGCCATGTTGTGTTTAATACTCAATCTAATAAAATAATGATCAGGAATATGATCTTGACTAATAGTCAATCAAAAATCAACTTTTCTCACAAGGTTTAACTTGATGAGTATGAAAATGTGATTGTATTTTGCCTCATGTAAGCGTATATGTTGATGAATCAGGGGATCTCGGATTTAATGAAAAATCATCAAAATTTTTTACAATAGGATATGTTTTTACAAAGAATAGATATCCTAGTGTTGAAAATGAGATAATTCGCCACACATTGAAACGAATCAATAAAAAAACAAAAAAACAAAAAAACAAGATTACCGAATTTAAATTTTCAAACAACACCGATAAGGTAAAATGTAAATTTTTACAAAAAATTAGAGAGTTAGATATCATCATAGGCGTAATTTGTATCAGTAAAGATTCTGTGAAAGAGGGATTAAAACAAGATTTAAGCAGATTATATCGATATTCCATTGTTGATACAATAATCACAATTCTTGTTCGAGATTTCTTTCATAAAGATGATCCATACAACTCAATCAAATTTGTTATTGATAGAAGTCTGTCTCCAAATGCACGTAAATTATTCAATGAATATTGCGAAGAAAAAGTATCATTTCGTGCATGGGAGAAAAACTCTGAGATTGATCATCATATCACCATAAGCCATGAAGATTCTAAATCAATACCAATGTTACAAGTAGCAGATTTTATCGCAGGGTCAACCCAAAAAAAATTTGAAATGGAGGATTCTATATTTTATGATTTAATTCAAGACAAAATCAATTATCATGAAAAATGGGATTATCATGATAAAATAACTTGGTGACTCTCAGCCTACTTGTCCCAGTCTGTCCAAACAGACATCATTCTTTCGGCTAAGATCCTACTAATTTCTTAGTAGACTTTACCCACCTGTATGTATGTATGTATGTATGATTATTTATTCTTCTCTACTTGCATTTTGAACAAGCGTAAACCATTTGTTTTTACCCTTAATTTCAATCCCACAAGCCTCAGCGGGAGTCTTACCATTCAATCCCATATGTGGACGTAAATAATTATGATAAATCTGATATCCATCAAACATTACTGAATCCTTTTTCTTAACCCCTCTCATGACCTTTTCACGATCTCGAAACTCTCCGTTTAGCCTCTCCATCTTGTTGTTGTTTCTATCACCTTTTAGTGAGATATGACGAATATGGATAGGACTTCCTTTCTTTACTGCACCATATTCTTTTTGAAAGGCATCATGATAAGCTGGCAAACCTGTGGGACATGATTCTCTCTGTTTTCAGTCGGGACATGAGAAAAAATGAATTATAATGACCTGAATACATGACTCAAGAACAGTTTGAATCACAATTAAAAAATTTTGATATTGAGATTAATAGTTGGGAAAAAGCCCTAGAATTTTAACTCATGTACTGAAACCGAACACGAATAACATGTCCCATGAATCGAATAGTATAATTTCAAAATCGCCTCACACGTAAATGAAAATTAGTCTTTATACAATACCTACATGCAAAAACACTATGGGCAAAGGCTATTCTACTGAATCAATTAGAGAAAAACTGATTTCATCTTTGGAAGACTCTGTTACTGGAATGTCTGGAGTAGAGCTTTCTAAAAAAGTTGGAGTCAATAGAATTACAATGTCCAAATATCTCAAAGTTTTTGCAGCTGAAGGATTGCTCCGACAGAAAAATATTGGAAATGTTACCTTGTGGTTTTTAGAACCAGGTCAAGAATCTTTTAATTTCCCTGATGATTATTTCAAAATACCTCCTATCTTCCTAGATTATTTAGTAAAGGGTACTGATGAACAAACTCATTCTTTAATTCGGAATTGTTTACATTCTGGGGCAACCCCTGATCGTTTAATTCTTGAAGTAATTTTTCCTGCAGTTGATTATGTGCAAAATTTGTATGATGCTGGAAAAATCGGAACTGCAGAACTAAATCTCTTAAAAACCACCATTTCAAAATCATTTCAAATTTTTAATCAAATTCCGATAGTATCTGATCCAAAAAAGAATGTGGTAGTAATTGCAGCTGATTCACAAAGTATCTTGATTTCAGAAGCTGCATCTGTTTCATATCATTCAGATGGTTGGAAGGTTTCTTATTTAGGAGATATGTCTTCCGCAATTGATGTCTTATTTGATTTAGATTTTCAAAAATTGATTGGAAAAATATGGAAACAAAAACCTGGAATGCTGCTAGTGGTTGTATTCTCAAATTCTGATGAAGGGCTAAACTTTTTTGCAAATTCCATTAATCCAATTAAAGACAAATCTGGAAAACATATGAAATTGGCTCTTTGTGGTAAAATATCCAAAAAATCTAAAATTAACTCTGATCTTATTTCTGAAAAACTTGATGATATTTTACAATGGTCTAAAACAGTTTCTCAAAATTTAAAATAATGAAAAATGGGCCCGATGTGATTCGAACACATGACCTTTCGATTATCAGTCGAACGCTCCAGCCAAGCTGAGCTACGAGCCCACGAACAAATCTCTAGGCAGCAGTCATTTAAGTTTAATTTTGTATCCGTAAAGTGACTAGTTTAATTTTCTTTCCACTTGATTGAGCAGCCAATTGATGGGTCAAAGTCATTTTCAATTTTTTCGCCCGACAACAGTTTTTGTATATTGTTGATCATCGTCTTTTCAGTGGCAACATCATCTGGTTTCATGGCATTATCAATTCTTCCATGAAAAACTAGTTGTTTTTGACTATTGAATAGAAATGGATCTGGAGTACACATTGCACCATATTTCTTGGCAATTTCTTGAGTCTCATCTACTAAATAATCAAACTTGAATCCTTTTTCTTTTGCAGTTTCTTTCATGGCTTCAAAACTATCTTCTGGATAATCCGTAGAGTCATTGCTGTTAATTCCTATTATTGCAATTTCTTTTCCAAATTTATCATATAACTCATTTAATGCATCTGCTTTGGCCTTAACATATGGACAATGATTACACATGAAAATAATCAAAATTCCTTTGTAATTACTATAATCTGCCAATGAATGTTTTTTATCATCAATTCCTAATAATTCAAAATCCGGTGCAATACTTCCTGTTTTTAGCTTTATTTGCGATTCTAAAAGTACCATGAACAAATAATCCTGTTTTCAAATAAAATTCTTGCCAAGAAGACAACAATTAAAATCCACACAATAATCAGTCTTCCTGTGGGCCGGTAGTATAGCCTGGTAGTATACCCGCCTTGCACGCGGGGGGTCACGGATTCAAATTCCGTCCGGTCCACTTCTTACTCATACGATCAGTGCTGAATTTCAGACTGCTGGATGGATTTAAATAGGATAAGTTTCCGTTTTTTCTTATGACAAGTGCAGCAGACGCATGGCCGGTATTTATTCCACTCATTGTCGGTTTGACTCCAGGTTTGATTTACTGGTTAGCAATTACCGCAAAGAGAAAATAAAATTACATCTATTTTTTAATCTCTTTTTATTATCTTTATTTTTAGTGTAAACTGGGTGAACTGATGTTACCTTTCTTGTTCACTATATGTTATGTTTAATGAAATTAATCTCAAAAATCAATGAAATTCAGCAATGAGACTTTTTCTACGTTTATTTTTGATTCTGCTTTTAGTTCCTTTTTCATATGCATTTTCAGCAGAATCTACTGATACCGCACCTACACTAACTGTATCACTGTTGAATGAAACTCCTTTTGTTTATCAGGATTCAGAAGGTTATACGGTTGTTGTAGGTCTTGTTGAAAATAATGATCCATTATCTTCTGTAACAGACATTCAAATTCAGGTGAAGTTTTTTGACGATTATAATCCTAATCCTTTAGAGATAGTTCAAGGAAGTACAACGCTTGAAGTAATTTCAGCAAATGGAAAATCTCCGTACTCTATTCGCTCTGAAACTCCAAATCCTAACATAACTCAGGCGTCAGTTTCCTTATTAGGATTTGATTCTTCAGTAGAAAAACAAAAGGGACTATCCGTATATTCAAGTGATGTGTTTCTTGATTCATCTTTAAGATTTTCAGGAGTTTTGAAAAATACTGGAGCTCCAAATTCTGATACCAAAGTCTACCTTGCATACTATGATGGTTTTGAACCATCACGAATTATTGCAGTTTCTACCATTGAACTTGGAGATATAGAGCCTAATACTGAAGTGTCTTTTGAAATAAATGAAAAAATTAGTCCTAGATCTGTAGGATTTTTGCTTTTCGCAGAATCCAATATTTTCAATTCTAATTTTGTAGATGTAAAAATTCCCCCTCCTCAATTAATGACAAAATTAGTTTCAATTTCTAATGTTTCTGTAAAAGATACTAAAGGAAACAATCTATCTGAAATCAAACTGGGTTCTACTGTAAACATAGAAAGTCAAACTCTTGTGGAATTTTCTGATAAAGAAATTCCTGCCGAAACTCCTTATACATATTATGTACAAATCAAAGAATCTGGAGAACTTCCTTATGTCGAGTTTATTGGCAAGTTTGATGGTCGATTCATTGGAAATGGGCCTCAGTCTCAATCCGTAGATTGGATTCCTGAAAAGAAAGGATTGTTTTTCATTGAAACGTTTGTTTGGGATAGAAATAATATTCCAATATCCGACCAAGGGCCATTTGTTCTAATTCTAGTAAACTAGTAGATTTATTTTCAAAGAATTTTAAACATATGTATGTCAAAATATTCTCTTGTTGCAATGGGTGGTACTTTTGATATTATTCATAAAGGACATTTAACATTACTTTCAAATGCATTTGACATTTCTGACAAGGTAATAATAGGACTTACCAGTGATGAGCTTGCAGAAAAAAAGAAAAAAATTCTAATTCATAAATATGAAAAACGATTTGAAAATTTAACTACCCTTCTTTTAAAAAAATACCCTCGTAGTTCTTTTCAAATTAGTAAATTGAATAATGATTTTGGACCTGCAGTTCTAGAAAAAGAAGTTGAAGCATTAGTTGTAAGTGATGAAACTAGTAATCAAGGAAATGTTTTGAATAAATTGAGAGAAGATAAGAAACTTCCTCCTGTTCAAATTATCACTGTTCCAATGTTTCTGGCAAAAGATGGTAAAAGAATATCTACCACTCGAATAAAAAATTCTGAAATTGATGTTGAAGGAAACTTGCTTTCAATTGACAAGTAGCTTGTCTAACTTTGAGTAATTGGAATAAATCAAAATTTCTAAATTTTACTTCATGGCAATCATCAATCATATGATGAAAAAAATTGATACTGATGTATCAAATCTTAAACAGGGGTTACATCCACAAAATCTCTCATATTGGTATGGTAAAATTATCCAAGAAACAATTGAAATGGCACCTCCGTGGTTACAAGATAAAATCAAAGTTCACCAAGATCCTATACTTTCAATGAAATTCAATTTAGATATTTCAAAACGTGCAGTCAGATATTTTATGATTGTAGTTGACAATAATTTGGATGAGATGCCTTATTCGACCAAACTTTATTTTCTCAAAGTTCAAGAAATACTATCTACTGAAATGGATAAATCTTTAGTTTAATGTGATTTTTTTATTTTAGGCACAAATTCAAGCTCTAAGTATCTATATTCAATCAAACTTAATTTTGAATATAATGGAACTTTACAAATCAAAGTATTCTGATAAAAAAGATTCACGGCGAACATCAAAACGAGAAAATGGTCCTTCTCGCTCTTTTAGAAATTCTAGTAATGACAGAAGCTCAAGATATTCACGAGATGACAGAAGAGGAGAATCTACAACTGTAACCTGTGCTGATTGTGGAACTGAATGTCAAGTTCCATTTGTTCCAAGAACCGACAAACCTGTTTACTGCAGTGATTGTTTCAGACAAAACAAACCACAAGATTCCAGTAATGATAGATATTCACGAGATGACAGAAGCTCAAGATATTCACGAGATGACAGAAGCTCAAGATATTCACGAGATGACAGAAGCTCAAGATATTCACGAGATGACAGAAGCTCAAGATATTCACGAGATGACAGAAGAGGAGAATCTACAACTGTAACCTGTGCTGATTGTGGAACTGAATGTCAAGTTCCATTTGTTCCAAGAACCGACAAACCTGTTTACTGCAGTGATTGTTTCAGACAAAACAAACCACAAGATTCCAGTAATGATAGATATTCACGAGATGACAGAAGCTCAAGATCTTACAATCGTCAAGAATTCACAAGAACTGATTCTAGATCTAAAAAATCTAAAGGTGATAAATTCTTAAAAAAACAAGAGAGTTTCTATTCTGGCGGTTCAGAAAAATTCTATGCAACTCTAAAAGAAAAACTATTTGAAATTTTAGGTGGCAAGTCTTGCTCTAGTTGTGGATTTAAAGATGAAAGAGCTTTAGGAATCAGTCACATATTTGATGATTCCCCAGACAGTCTTGGACGTGGAGGAGCTGCTTCTTCATGGGGAAAATATATTTCTGAACCTGAACTTGCTAAGAAGGATCTTAGAGTTCTTTGCTTGAACTGTAATGAAATAAGACAACCTGTATCAAAACCTAAAGAAAATTCTTCAAAATCTAAACCTAAAAAGAGTAGATATTTTCCTAGATAATCCTAAAATCATTGTTGATAATTTATTAACACTTTAATTATAATTATTTTAGAATCATATCATGAACGGCGATTTTAAAGCACTAGGAATTTCTTTGATAATCATGGTTGGCATAGTGGCACTATATACCGCGTTTGGCTCCTAGATTATTCTTTAACTATTTCTATGGTTAATTCATCAATTTTTGTAGAAATGATTTTGTGTTTTTTTTCAAGTACAGATTGAATAAAATCGGCAAATTTTTCAACACTTTCTTCATCTTTGAACATAATACTGTGAGCTGATTTATCTTTCAGTAAAATAACTAATTCATTTTTTATAATATTCAGAATTGACGTGATGTATGTCTCTTTTCCTTCTTTGATAAAAATAAGACTGCCAAATTTTTGAACTTCATATTTATCATCAAATGTTATGCTAATTTTCATTTATTCTCTAAAAGAAATTCATGTATCTTGTCTTTTGCTTTTTCTCTTTTTTCCTGATGAATTGATAGAAAATCATTAATTTTTTCAATTAAAATTGCTTTTAATTCTCCTGAAAGTAATTTTCCAGATTTATAATCTTCATAAATCGATTTTAATTTATTATCATCTGGTTCAAAAAATATTCTCAAATATTGATATGCGACATCAATATCTGGATTTCCGCCAATCTTTCTATGTTGTTCTATGTCTGGTTGACCTCCAGAAAATGCATGTTTGTTGATTTTCTTCTTTACTGCATTTGGAGAATCCGTTGTGTATATTGTTCCATTATTATCCGAAGCTGACATTTTACCACCTGGACCCTCTAATGCAGGAATCATTATGTTATGAATTAATGCTGGTTTTTGTTTTCCAATCTTTGGTGCAATATCTCGTGTTAATCTAAAGTGAGGATCCTGATCTACTCCTAATGGAATTAAAACTGGTTTGTCCTCAATAAAACATGGTGCAGATTGTAAGGCTGTATAAAAAATCATTCCAATATTTGTTTCATTTGTAAATCCAAATGTTGCTTTTGTATTAGAAAAATTAATTTTCTTTGCAACCTGAGCTGCAATTGGATACAGTGTTTGAATGTTTTTTGTATTGATAATGATTTTTGTTTTATCTGATTTGAAACCTAACGCAATAAAGTCAAGAGCATTTTCATAAGCAAACTTATTCGTCTCCTCTAAAGTGAGATTAGGTTTTGAAAAAAATTTTTCGTCATCTGTAAGCTGAAAATACATATTAACATCAAATTTTTCTTGAAGCCATTTTGAAAAAACCCATGGAACCAGATGTCCAATATGTGTATGACCTGAAGGACCCCTTCCAGTGTATAGAAAGAATTTCTGCCCTTTCTGATAATCATCCAAAATCCTATTCATTTCTCTATGAGAGAAAAAAATACCTCGCCTGAGCATAAAATGATCCTCTCCAACTACAGTCTTGATTCTTCCTAGTAACTCTGATGAAATTCTTTCAGTTCCAAATTTCTTGATTAATTTATCATAATCTATATCTCCTTCAACATGCCAAGGAGTCACAATAAAGTCATCAGCTGACATTCAATTTGACTTAGGTTAAGGTTTAAAAAGTCTTTTTCGAACTTTCTGCTGTTGTCGCAAGTTTTTCATGAAATTGAAAAAAAAATTATCACTTCGTTAAAAGACAATCCAAAACAAACAATGGAAAAACTTGAGAAATCAACCAATCTCTCTTCTGATCAAATAAGACGTGGAGTTGAGTGGCTCAAACTAAAAGAATTGGCAAATGTAGTTGAATCAACAACTAGTATATTTTCACTTGGGAAAAATGGTCTTGAGGCATTTGAGAAAGGACTTCCTGAAAGAAGATTGCTAAACCTGTTAAAAGATGGTCCAAAAACAATGCAAGACCTGCAAAAGGAACTTGGTTCAATTTTTGGTCCAGCAATGGGTCTTGCAAGAAAAAATAATTGGATTGAAACTAATGAAAAAATATCTCTGAAACACTCTCCAGTAGAACTACCGGGAGAGAAAACGCTTAAAAAAATTGGAAATGGCAAACAACCAAAAAATGAAATTGATGTTGTTGATTTATCTAGTCTTTTGAAAAGACCTGACTTTCTTATCGAAGATGTTCAAAAATCAAAAGAAATCTCACTAACTGACCATGCAAAATCAATTGCAATTTCAGAATCTGTTGGTGCAATTGACGTAGAAGCCGAGGCTCCTCCGATTTTTGCTGCAAGGACTCATCCACTCAAAGACACCATTGATGAAATCCGTGAAATCTTTGTGACTCTAGGATTTTCTGAAATTGTCGGTAGTATGTCTCAGTCTAGCTTTTGGAATTTTGATGCACTGTTTACACCACAGGATCACCCTGCCCGAGAATTACAAGATACATTCTATCTTGACGGGATCTCTGCAAAAAAGATTGGGACGCCTGAACAAATCAAAAATGTTTCAGCATCTCACAAGAAGAACTGGAGATATCTCTGGGATATCAACGAAGCAAGAAAGATGGTTCTTCGAACCCACACAACATGTGTTACAATCAAACATCTGGCAGAAACAAAACCTGATGAGGCAAGAGTATTCTCAGTTGGCCGTGTATTTAGAAACGAAAAGGTAAGCTATAAGCATCTTGTAGAATTTAATCAGATTGAAGGTGTTGTTGTTGGAAAAAATGCAACACTACGTGATTTGATGGGAATTCAAAGAGAATTTTATAAAAGAATTGGAATTACAAAAATTAAATTCTGGCCAACATTTTTTCCATACACTGAACCATCATTACAAACAATGGTGTATAACGATAGGTTGGGAAAGTGGGTTGAGTTATTTGGAATGGGAATCTTTAGACCTGAAGTTACAAAACCTCTTGGAATAAACAAACCTGTCTTGGCATGGGGCGGTGGAATTGAGCGAATTGCTATGCTAAAGTATGGTCTAGATGATGTCCGTGAATTTTACAACAACAACCTAAACTGGTTAAGGAGTGTAAACAAATGCCAGTAGTTGAAATTTCATATTCTAATCTGCAAAAACTGATTGGAAAGTCATCAAAAAAACAAATCTCTGAATCATTACCCTTTCTTGGTCTAGATGTTGAATCTGAAGAGGGTGATTTAGTTAGAGTTGAATACAGTCCAAACAGACCAGACTATTCGACTGATTTTGGAATTGCTCTTGGAATGCAGGGATTACTTGGAGTAAAAACCGGTGCAATTAAACTAAATATAAAAAAATCAAATTATTCAATCAAGGTAAATTCCACAGTATCAAAAATAAGACCATTTGTTACAGGAATTATTGCAAAAAACGGCAAAATTGATGACAAATTTATCAAGAAGCTAATGGCAATGCAAGAGGACCTTCACTTTGGAATTGGTCGAAAAAGAAAAAAGTCATCAATTGGAATACATGATCTAGACAAAATTTCATTTCCTTTAACATATACGACCACAAACAAAACTCATTCTTTCATTCCTCTAACAGCTACAAGTAAAATGAGCATATCTGAGATTCTAGAAAAAACAGTTGTTGGAAAAGACTATGGGAATTTGCTTAGAAATTCTTCTCAGGTCCCAATAATCTTGGATTCAAATTCTGATACTGTATCATTTCCACCAATAATAAACGCCGCCGTTACAACTATCACTCCTAAATCAAAGAATCTCTTTGTTGAAGTTACTGGAATCAATAAAAATGATGCAGAAGATATGCTGTCTATTGTTGCAACAATTCTTCAAAGCGCAGGATTTTCTTTGTATGGTGTAAAGATTACAGGAGCAAACAATTCATCACCCAAATTAGGATTAAGAAAAATTACAATATCTCCTAATTTGATTACTGACACTTTGGGTCTTTCATTGAGTTCTTCAAAAATAATATCAGCATTGAAAAAATCTCGATTAGATGCAGTATCTAAAGGAAATAATATTATCTGTACAATTCCTGCATATCGATTTGATATATTTGGTCCTATGGATTTAGTCGAAGAAGTTGCCTTAGGTTATGGAATACAAAACTTGGAGCCCATACTTTCTCCATCACAAACAATTGGTCAAACAAATCTAATTTCTGACAAACTAAAATCTTTATCACTAACTGTCGTAGGATTGGGTTATCTTGAAGTTCTCAACTCAAGCTTGACTAGCAAGCGAATCTTGTATGAAATGACAAACAGAGAATCAAAGAAAATAATTTCTGTACTTGACTCAAAAAGTCAAGAGCATACCATTCTACGAAACTCTATCTTACCAGGTTTAATTGAAAATTTATCTAGGAACATTCATGCAGTATATCCTCAAAAATTATTTGAAACTGGAACTATATTTTCAGATGATAATGTGATTGATGAAAAGGTAAGCTTTGCTGGAATCAGCGCACATCAAGATGCAAACTTTACAGAGATTAAATCTGTTTTACAATCTGTACTAAGAACTGCATTTAATTTTGAAATTGAAACAAAAACTTTTGAAGATCCAATCTTTGAAAATGGTCGTTCAGCAGCAGTTTTTGTAAATGGTAAACAAGTGGGAGTTATTGGTGAAATTAGTTCCAAAACAATTGAAAACTATAAGATTCGTGTTCCAGCAGTAGGCTTTGAAATTGTATTGTCTGGATTTGTTTTTTAAGTGATTTTAGGCCTAATCATATGGATTTGATCTCTATAGTTTTTAGTATAGTTTGACTTTATGTCTATTGCCCGAGAGCAAGCATACAGACGGATTAGGATGAGATGATCGTTATGATACCAGTGATTTCTAATTCACCCAGGTATGCTACATTATGGGCAACCCCGGTTTCAGAACGCGAGGAGGCTTATGGCTATACCCATGATTTTGTGCGAGTCAGAACCGGGGAACAATCCTCTTTCAAAAACGATAAAACATCCCTTGACAAAGAAAAATGAAATGGTAAACTATTGGTTAGCAAAGCAAGAGCCAAGTGGTCCAAGGGGATATAATTTTGAACAGTTAAAAAAAGAAAAATCAACTGTATGGGATGGCGTTCACAATAATCTGGCATTAAAACATATGCGAGAAATGAAACCTGGTGATCTAGCATTATTTTATCATACAGGGGATGAACGACAAGCTGTTGGAATAATGCAAATCACTTCAAAACCGTATTCTAATCCAAAAGAAGATGTTGAACGTTTCATTGTTGTTGATGTAAAATATAAAAAATCATTGAAAAATCCAGTAACTCTTGATGAAATGAAGAAAAATAAAAAATTCAAAGATTGGGAACTTCTTCGAATCTCAAGGCTATCTGTCATGCCAGTGCCAAAACCCATCTGGGATGAAATTTTAAAGATGTCTCAAGGCTAACAAAAAACGGTTTATTGATATAGTCGACTTATCTCATAAAAAATATGGCAACAGCTTATGTTTTAATAAACTGTGAACTAGGTTCTGAGGAAGCTATTATTCAGCAACTCAAAGGCTTAGAAGGTGTAAAAGAAGTTCATGGAACTTTTGGTGCATATGATATTTTGGCCAAAATTGAATCTGATACTGTAGAAAAACTAAGAGAAACAATCACCTGGAAGATCAGAAAAATTGAAAAGATTCGTTCAACTCTTACCCTAATGGGTATTGAAGGCCAAACATAAACAC
Source organism: Nitrosopumilus sp. (assembly GCF_025699125.1). Lineage (NCBI taxonomy): Archaea > Thermoproteati > Nitrososphaerota > Nitrososphaeria > Nitrosopumilales > Nitrosopumilaceae > Nitrosopumilus > Candidatus Nitrosopumilus sp. The sequence continues at coordinate 332,957 of NZ_JAILWC010000003.1, forward strand.
CCTTTTTTCTTATTATGATTTTACATTTTATTTTTGTCATAAAAGAAGAAGATCGTGAAAAACGAAAATTCGAGTTTGAATATATTAAGAAAATGGGTCAATTTTACAAAGTATGGATTAAAGAAAAATTTGGACGAGATTATGAAATTCAATGTGATGAATTGATTACGACACCAAGAAGTATTCTTCAAAGACTAGATATTCCTACATTTATCCGTGATCATGAACAAAGAGGAAAAGACATTTATCATTTTTACCTAACACATTTCAAACCACTGTGGACTGATTGTACTTGTGATGGATATAATGCAGAAAATTTCGGATTGGTATATTGGCAACCACTTCAAGGAAATGATACATTATTTCTTGCAGAGAAAAATTGTACCAGTGTATCTCATGTTTTACTTCATGAGTTTTTACGACTTCTTGGACACAAAAAATTCATACAAGAAGTCCATGATATTTGGACAAAACATCTCTTTGAACAATTAGAGTTTGAACAATACGGTGAAGACTTTCAAAAAACTGACGATAAACCTATGTTTCTAACAATGGATACTTCTCAATTAAATTTGTAAATATTTTTTAAATTAACACTTTGTTACAGAATAAATATTATTTTCAAAGTTAGCTGTTTTGAAATCTAATTTATTTTCAGGATCATTTGTTCTTGATTTACTCAAGTTCTCAAGTTCTACTAATGCATCTCCTCTAAATCCAACTGAAGAACCATAAATTGCATCAGCTAACATTGTTCCATGATCTCCTTTTTTAATATCATCAACCATATCGTAAAATCTAATGGTTTCTTTTTTGTTAACAGGATTGCCTGTTGCTTTGTTATATGCAACTGAAATATACATTCCATTATTTTTTACTGCAACAGGAATCTTGTGATTTTTTCCTGATGCGCCAGGAATTGTTTCATTAACCAAAACCTCACATTTATGATACATACTAGAAACATATGCATAGAATCTATACTGTGCATATTTTCCAGCGCTATCTTCCTCACAACCAACAAAAACTTTGTGTAATAATTCTAAAGCATCATCATTCATACTTTGTAATCTGTCATCAATTCTACCTCTTTCAAGCAGATCTGATTTACATTCTTTAGCAATTAAAACTAGAATAAAATCAGGCAGATTGTAATTCTTTAATGCAGCAACAAACGCCCCTGCCTGTGACATTCCAAATTTTGGAAAACCCTTATTGACCATATTTACAATTCACCTCAAAAAACATACTACTCCCCAACAATGAAATAAAACATGCTTTTCGCTTATAATTGTTAAGGAATTTTTGCGCCTATTTCATCATTTTTAATTAATTTTCAATTGTAAATATTAAATTCAGGAAAAACTCCATGTTTTTTGTGAACATAGATACTACTCCTGAACTTGTTTCAAATGTTTATTCAAAAATAAAAGAAAATATTGCAAAATATAGAAAAGTTGTAGGAAAACCTCTAACACTTACTGAGAAAATTTTATCTGGACATCTTTATGAAATTCCTGACAATACTATTGCTGGTGGAAAAGATTATGTTTTTCTAAAACCTGATCGAGTTGCATTACAAGATGTCACAGGTCAAATGGTGATGCTTCAATTTATGCAGGCCGGATTAAAACAGTCAGCTTTACCAACAACTGTTCACTGTGATCATCTGATACGAGCTGAAGTTCAAGGTGATGTTGACATGAAGGTTTCTCTTGATGAAAATAGTGAAGTTTTCAAATTTTTACAATCAGCTGCTGCGAAACATGGATGTGGCTTTTGGAAACCCGGTGCTGGAATCATACATCAGGTAGTTCTTGAAAATTATGCATTTCCAGGCGGATTAATGATTGGTACAGATTCGCATACTCCGAATGCTGGAGGATTGGGAATGATTGCAGTTGGTGTAGGTGGATTGGATGCAGCTGAAACAATGGCGGGATTGCCTTGGGAATTACTTTATCCAAAAAAAATTGGTGTTAAATTAACTGGGGAACTAAATGGGTGGACAGCACCTAAAGATATTATCTTAAAAGTAGCTGAAGAACTAACTGTCTCTGGAGGAACTAATTCAATTGTTGAATATTTTGGTCCTGGTACAAAATCTATCAGTTGTACTGGAAAAGCCACTATTACAAATATGGGTGCGGAAATTGGAGCGACTTGTTCAATTTTTCCATATGATGAAAGAATGGAAACTTATCTAAAATATACAAACAGAGAAAAAATTGCTGAACTAGCAAATCAAAATAAAGAATTACTTGTTGCTGATCCTGAAATTGAATCCAATCCGGAAAACTTTTTTGATCAAATAATTGAAATTAATCTTTCTGCATTGGAGCCTCATATTGTTGGCCCTCATACTCCTGATTTAGCAAGATCAATTTCCGAATTAGGCAATGATGTAAAATCAAATGATTACATTGATCCAATATCTGTCGCACTAATTGGAAGTTGTACAAATTCCTCTTACGAAGATATGTCTAGAGTTGCAAGTATTGCAAAACAAGCAAAAGAAAAAGGAATCAAATCAAAAATTCCGCTATTAATTACACCTGGTTCTGAACAGATTCGTGGAACTATTGAACGAGATGGTCAAATGGATTCTCTTAAAGAAATTGGTGCAACCGTTCTAGCAAATGCATGCGGTCCATGTATTGGACAATGGAATAGGCCTGAATTAAAAAATGAAGAAAAAAATACTATCGTTACTACATTCAACAGAAACTTTCCAGGAAGAAATGATGGACGCAGAAACACACTGAACTTTATCGGCAGCCCGGAAATGATTATTGCTCTTGCATTGGGAGGACGATTGTCGTTTAATCCTCTCAAAGATGACCTCATCGCAGCCGACGGAACAAAATTCAAACTAGATCCTCCAAAACCTGCACCAGAAGTTCCTGAAAATGGATTTAAGATTCCTGAAGGAATTTTTATTGCACCTCCTGAAAATTCAGATGATATCGAAGTAATTATTGATCCTAATAGTAAAAGATTGCAACTCTTAGAACCCTTTTCAAAATGGAATGGACAAGACTTTGTAGATTTACCAATATTGGTAAAAGCTAAAGGAAAATGTACAACTGACCATATTTCTCCTGCTGGAGCGTGGTTATCTCTTAGGGGTCATTTAGATAATCTCAGTGATAACATGCTTCTGGGAGCCGTTAATGCCTTTAATGACGAAGTAGGTAAAGGTAAGAACATTCTCAATAACCAACTTGAATCATTTTCAAAAATTGCAAGACAGTTCAAAGAAAAACAAATGAGATGGGTGATAATAGGTGATAATAATTACGGAGAAGGTAGTAGTAGAGAACATGCTGCAATGTCTCCTAGATATCTGGGATGTGCAGCAGTAATCACCAAGAGCTTTGCTAGAATTCACGAAACAAATTTGAAAAAACAAGGAATTTTGGCACTTACATTTAGTAATTCTGATGATTATGAAAAAATTCTAGAAGATGATAAAATTAGTCTTCTTAAATTAAATGAGTTGGAACCACATAAACAAGTAAAATGTATTATTTCTCATAATGATGGAAATACAGATGAAATTTTACTAAACCATTCGTACAATAAATCTCAGATTGAATGGTTCAAAGCTGGTTCTGCACTAAATGTTCTAAGAAACAGATGATGAAATTTTACGTGGGGTCGGACCCAGTGGACCGGATAGGATTCACATACATTTTGGGGATGAAATGGATGCAGATAGCCTCAAATCCATCTTTTCCAAAAAATGATTGGACAAAATGAAATTTAATCTAAGAAAATTTGGGCTGGTTCTAGGGCCAGTACTATTTTTTCTAATCCTATTTATGCCCACACCAGATGGAATGTCCGATGCGGCAAAAGGAGTTTTTGCAATTTCTGTATGGATGATTGTTTGGTGGATTACAGAAGCTATTCCAATTTATGCCACTGCATTACTACCTATGGGATTAATTCCGATACTTGGAATATTGCCATTAAAAGAGATTGCAGCAGAATACATGCACCCAATTATTGTCTTATTACTTGGAATGTTCATGATAGCACTAGCAATTGAAAAATCTGGCTTGCATAAAAAAATTGCATTTGAATTAATATCTGTATTCGGATATTCTCCAAAGAAAATTGTATGGGGATTTATGATTACAACAGCGTTAATCTCTACGGTAGTTATGAGCACTACCGTTGTTTTGATATTACTTCCAATCACAGGAGTAATCCTAGCAGCATTATCTAAAACAAATTATGTCACAACAAAATTCAAAGTAATCTTCATGTTATCTATCGCATATTCATCATCAATTGGCAGTGTAGCAACTTTGATTGGGGCACCGCCAAATTTGCTTTATGCTGCAACAGTAATGGAGATGTTTGCCCACAAAGTTACATTTGCAGAATGGTCCATGCTTGGAGTCCCGCTTTCAGTCTCAATGTTGGTTCTTTGTGGACTGTACATGACCACCCAAATTGGAAAAAGTAATTTTGAGACAACATCTGAAATCAAAAGAACATTACTTTTAGAAAAATCCAAAATTGGAAAAATTACAATGGAGCAAAAAACAGTGCTTGCCGTATTGTTGGGAGTGATGGTTTTGATGTTTACTATGCCTTTATGGCAGCCTGAGAATTCTTTTATTACAAATTCAGTAATTGCTATTTTGGGCGGGATCTCCCTCTTTGTTTTGCCAAAAACCCGTTCTGAAAGTTTAATGAATTGGGCTGGAATTGAAAGACTTCCCTATGGACTATTATTCTTACTTGGTGGAGGATTTGCATTATCTTTAGCATTTGTGGATTCTGGATTGGCTAATTGGATTGCTCATGCTCTTGCATTTGTTGGAGACTATCCATTTGAGTTAGTAATTCTTGTGCTAGTTGCAATGATCATGTTTCTAACAAATGTCAAATCAAATACAGCTACTGCTGCAATTTTCATTCCAATAGTTGGAACAATGGCCATGCTAAATAACTGGACTCCGCTGCCTGTTTTGTTTGCAATAACTGTTGCAACATCATTTGCGTTTCTATTACCAATGGGAACACCACCAAATGCCCTAATCTATGAAAAAGCACAGATTCCAATCAAGGCAATGGTAAAACATGGTATGGTTCTCAACATGATGGCAATTGGATTGATTACAACATTCACAATTCTTGTTTCATCAAAAATTCTAATCTAAAAACAACTGGTAGGAATCACTTCTGGTGTTGATCTTTTCTGGTAATTCTTCAATTTGCTTGATTACAGTTTTGGGTTTGGTCGTCACGTATCAATGATTATGTGAATCAAGTATATGAACTCGATAGGAACGTGGGGCCGACCGGAATCGAACCGGCGACCTACGGGTCACTACAGCTCCAAACTTACATCATCCGTGAGTCAGTTTAGCTTAGTTAACCTTTGGAGCCCTTAGCGGTGATCTTTTTCGTAGACACTGTCGCCCTACCAGGCTAGGCTACGACCCCACAAACAAGAATGAAAAAGACTTGAATTTTAAGTTATTTTTAACCAAGATTTATTTGCAATCAACATCAATTTGTAATTGTTAGTTTATCATGATAAAACCAATTTACTTTGCATTAGGCGCAATTCCTGTAATTGTGGCACTTTTAATTTCAGTTCCACTACTTACAAAAAATGAAATTCCTATATCTGCTGCACATTCTTTTGATAAAATTGATATTGAATACACAAAACACCAATTAAAGAAAATATCATATGGGATTACGGAGCGAGTTGGAGCGCAAAAAACAGAAATTCTTTCTATAAAAAATGATGGTGATATCAAGTATTCTGTAACAGAACATGGATACATCCAACCTGATATTCGTTCAAAACTAGATAAAGAAAAACTGGATAAACTAAAAGCCTTGATCAAAGAAACTGGTTTTATTGCAATTCCTTCTGAATCATTTTCAATACTAGAAAATGTAACCGAGTATCAAAAATCAAATGTGAAAATTACTCTCAATGGACATGTAAATCAAATTCATTGGCCTGAACAGAACGCAACATCTGATTTTATTCCTCCGATAATTACTATGGTTGAATCAGAACTTGATCAGATCATTTCTAAAATTGGTGAATAGGTACAAATAGTCTTTAGTGAAAATTAGAATATGCTTCCATTATCTGGTGAACGACTTGATGCTAAAGGGATAATCTCAGATAAAATAAACTCCGTTAACACTTTACGTGGTTCATCCACTGTTAAACGTGGTTTTGCTCATATGCTAAAAAATGGAGTAGTAATGGATGTTACAACTGTAGAACAAGCTCAAATTGCAGAGGAAGCTGGAGCAGTATCTGTTATGGTTTTGGATAAACTTCCATCCGAAGTTAGAAAAGCCGGTGGGGTTGCACGAACTGCAAGTATTAGAATTATTGAAGAAATAATGGATTCTGTAACAATTCCTGTAATGGCAAAATGTAGAATTGGCCATGTCAATGAAGCATTAGTTCTTCAGGAAACTGATGTTGATATGATAGATGAATCAGAAGTTCTAACTCCTGCTGATGAATTTCATCATATTTGGAAATGGGATTTTACAACACCTGTTGTCAATGGTGCTAGATCTTTGGCTGAAGCCTTAAGGAGAATTGAAGAAGGCGCATCAATGATTAGAACAAAAGGCGAACCTGGAACTGGAAATGTTGCAGAAGCTGTTACTCATATTAAAAAAGTCAATGATGAATTAAGAACAATTAAAGCAATTTATGATTCTGGAGATAATCAAGATTTAGTTAGAATTGCAAGAGAATTCAAAGTATCTTATGATATTGTTCAACAAACTGCAAAACTTGGCAGATTGCCGGTTGTAAATTTTGCAGCTGGTGGAATTGCAACTCCTGCTGATGCTGCATATTTGATGTCTCTTGGATGTGATGGAATTTTTGTAGGTTCTGGAATTTTTAATGCAGATGATGCAAAAGAAAGAGCAAGAGCAATAGTTTTAGCTACCACTTTTTGGAATGAATCTGATAAAGTCAAAGAAGCTCAAAAAATGATAGATGAAAGACAATCTATGATAGGCTTGGATGTCAAAACATTAGAATTACGTATGCAAGATCGTGGAGGCTCATCATGAGTCTAAATGTAGGTGTTTTATCTATACAAGGTGATGTTCAAGAAAATCTTTTGTCAGTAAAAGCTGCAATAGATGAATTAGGAATAGATGGTAAAGTAATTGGTGTTAAAACACCTGAAGAAATATCAAAATTAGACGGCTTGATAATTCCTGGTGGTGAAAGTACTACTATTGGCCAACTTTCTTTGGTAAATGGTTCACTAAAGGTTCTAAAAGAAAAAATTGAAAATGGGATGCCTGTGCTTGGAATTTGTGCTGGAATGATTATACTATCAAATTCTGCAAGTGATCGAATTATTGGTAAAACTGATCAACCTCTTTTGAATATTCTTGATATTAAATTAGAGCGAAATTCTTTTGGACGGCAAAAAGAATCTTTTGAAGCTGATGTATCTTTAGATTCAATAGGCATTCCAAAATTCACTGGTGTGTTTATCAGAGCTCCCTCTGTTTCTGATGTTGGATCTGATGTAGAAATTCTATCAAAATTCAACGATCGTATAATTGCAGTCAAAAAAGGCAATGTGATTGGTACGTCTTTTCATCCTGAACTTACTAAAGATTTTTCATTGCACAAATATTTTATCAATCTTGTAAAATCATTAAAAAATTAACAAAAAATGATGATTTGTAAGCAATTCTTTTTAATCATTGATTAGCCGAGCTATTAAAATGAATAAAAAATTTGTGTTGTTTGGTATTTTAGTCGCTATTTTGATGGGTGGTTCCTTTGGACTATTTTCTATTGAAGATTCCTTTGCTGAAGATAATCTTTCTGTAAGTAGAGAAGATTCTGAAGCATATAAAAAACAAATTGAAAAACAAGAAGAACAAAAACAAAAAGCTGAAGAAAGAAAACAAAAACTAGAAGAAAAACAAGAAGAACAAAAACAAAAAGCTGAAGAAAGAAAACAAAAACTAGAAGAAAAACAAGAAGAACAAA